>JBJEHN010000122.1:0-52967 GCA_051876105.1 Coriobacteriales bacterium
CGCCGGCGGCATCGCCACCCCGGCAGACGCCGCCCTCATGATGCAGCTGGGCGCCGAGGGCGTCTTCGTCGGCAGCGGCATCTTCAAGTCCGGCGACCCGGCCAAGCGCGCACGCGCCATCGTGGGCGCAACCACCAGCTACAACGACCCCGAGCTCATCGCGCACCTCTCCGAGGGCCTGGGCGAGGCCATGGTGGGCATCAACAAGGACGAGATCGAGCTTCTCATGGCCGAGAGGGGCAAGTAGTGGCAACAGCCGTCCTGGCACTGCAGGGGGCCTTCATCGAGCACGAGCACCGCTTGGCGGAGCTGGGCGAGGAGGTCTTCGAGCTGCGCGACCTGCCCGACCTGAGCCGCCCCTTCGAGCGCCTGGTGCTGCCTGGCGGCGAGAGCACGGTGCAGGCCAAGCTGCTGCGCGAGCGCGAGATGCTGCAGCCGCTCAAGGAGCGCATCGCGGCCGGCATGCCCGTGCTGGGCACCTGCGCCGGCGCCATCCTGTTGGCACGCGAGCTCGAGGGCGGCGAGCCCGCCTTCGGGACCTTCCCCGCCCTGGTCAAGCGCAACGCCTACGGCCGCCAGCTGGGCAGCTTTGTGACGCAGGCGCCCTTCGAGGGCCTGGGCGAGGTGCCGATGACCTTCATCCGCGCCCCGTACTTCGCCGAGCTCTACGAGGGCGCCGTAGAGCTGGCCCGCGTCGACGGCCGCATAGTGGCCGCCCAAAGCGGCAGCCAGCTGGCCGTGGCCTTCCACCCAGAGCTCGACCCAGACACCCGCATCCACGAGCTCTTCCTCAAGCTCTAACGTAAAGCGCGCCCAACCGGGCGCGCTTTCTTGGACGGCAGAGGGGTGCTCTCGGAATGGGACAGTGGGGACTGTCCCCACTGTCCCATTTTGCTAGCAGCTCAAGGGGAGGAGCTCGTCGGCGCAGGTGAGGATGCAGGTGGTGAGCTCGCCCGCCTTCAGACCCTCGAGGCCCTCCGGGATCACGCAGAGGCAGTTGCACTTCTGCAGGGCGCCGTAGAGCGCGGAGGACTGTTTCTTGAGCGGCATGACCTCCAGCTCGCCATCCTCACCCTGGCTGAGGATGGCGCGCTCCAGGAACATGCGGGGGTCGCGCTTGCGGATGTCGCAGGCGATCTTGGCCTTGAGCGTGGGGCGGTCTACCTGGGCAAAGCCCTCCATGATGCGCAGCGCCAGGCGCCCGTAGAGCTCGAAGCCCACCGCAGAGGCGGCCGGGTTGCCAGAGAGCACGAAGACGGGCGTGGTGCCGATAATGCCGAAGGGCTGCGACTTGCCCGGCTTGACGTTGACGCGCTCGAAGTACATGGTGCCCAGCTCGCGCAGGACGCCCGGCGTGAGGTCGAAGTCGCCCAGGCAGGCCCCGCCGGTGGAAAAGACGATGTCGCACTCCTCGGCGGCCTTGGCGTAGGCCGCGCGGATGCTCTCGATGTCATCGGAGACGTCCGGGTAGACCTTGGGCACGCCGCCGGCGGCCACCACGTTGGCCTGCATGGCCCAGATGTTGGAGTTGCGGATCATGCCGGGGCCGGGGACCTCGGTGGCGGGCACGAGCTCGCTGCCGATGGAGATGAGCCCCACCAACGGGCGCTTATAGACGGTGAGCTCCAAGTTGCCGCAGGCGGCGAAGAGGCCCGCACCGGCAGGGGTCACGCACTCCCCCACCTCGCAGATCTTGTCGCCCGCCTTGGCTTCCTCGCCGGCGTAGCGGATGTTCTTGCCATGTGCGATGGGCGCGGTGAACGAGATGGTGTCTCCCACGCTGCCCTCGCCGGTGAAGCTGACCTTCTCGATGGGCACGACGGCGGTTGCGCCGGCGGGCACGGGGGCGCCGGTCATGATGCGCGCGCACTGGCCGCTCAGGAGCTCCTTGTCATACACAGAGCCAGCGCCGATGTGGGCCATGCACTCGAGCTCGACAGGGGCATCAGCGGCAGCCGCCTCGATGTCTGCAGCGAGCACGGCAAAGCCGTCCATGCCGCTGTCATCGAACGGGCAGACATCGATGTCGCTGAAGACATCCGCTGCGAGCACGCGGCCAACGGCCTCGAGCACGGGCACGGTCTCTGCGCCAAGGGGCTTGATGTGCTCCTTGACGATGGAACGTGCCTCTTCGACGCTGATAGGTGCAGGTATGTTCATCGGACTTCCTCCCCGGGAATGGTTATCTTTCCAGGCTAGTATAGCCCTCTGCGAAGAATAGGCAGCGCTCGCGCGTCAAGCCGCGCGAGCATCCGCCTAACGCATGAGGGTGAGGAAGGCCCTGTAGCCCTTGTAGGCCTCGTAGATGTCTGCCTTGCTCGTAACCTCCCAGGGGGCGTGCATGGAGAGCACGGCCACGCCGCTGTCGATGACGTCCATGTCGTACTTGGCGGGGATGTAGGCGATCGTCCCGCCACCACCGGCGTCGACCTTGCCCAGCTCGGCCGTCTGGAAGAAGACGCCGCCCTCGTCCATCACGCAGCGCACAGCGGCCACGTACTCTGCGCTGGCGTCGTTGCTGCCGCTCTTGCCGCGCGCACCCGTGTACTTGTTGAAGACCAGGCCGCGGCCCAGCCAGGCGGCGTTCTTGGGCTCGAAGACACTCGCATACGCCGGGTCGATGCCAGCGGAGACGTCGCTGGAGAGCATCTTGCTGGCGGCCAGGCAGCGGCGCAGCTTGAGCTCCCCGCCCTCGCCGGCCAGCTCGAGCAGCTCGGCCATGGTGTTCTCGAAGAACTGCGACTCCATGCCCGTGGCGCCAACGGAGCCGATCTCCTCCTTGTCGACGAGTATGCACACAGCGGTGCGCTCCGGCTGCTGCACCTGCAGCTGGGCGAGCAGGCTGGTGTAGGCGCAGACGCGGTCGTCCTGGCCGTAGCCGAGCACCATGCTGCGGTCGAAGCCCAGCTCGCGGGCGCGTCCAGCCGGCACGACCTCGATCTCGGCCGAGAGGAAGTCCTCCTCCTCGATGCCGTACTTCTCCTTCAGGAGCTTGCAGACCATGGCCTTGACGGGGGCCTTCTTGGCCTCCTTGTCCTCGTCTGAAAGTTCGTCTTCATCGCCCTTGACCACGAGCGGGGCGTGGCCCACGAGCACGTCGAGGTCCTCGCCGCGCACGATCTTGGCGGGCTCGCGCTTCATCTGCTCGGCGCCCAGGTGGGGCAGGATGTCGGTGATGCAGAAGACCGGGTCGGCCGGGTCCTCGCCCACCACCACGTCCACCACGCTGCCGTCCTTGAGGGCAACCACGCCGTGCAGCGCCAGCGGGATGGTGACCCACTGGTACTTCTTGATGCCGCCGTAGTAGTGGGTGTCGAGCAGGGCGAGGTCGTGGCTCTCGTAGAGCGGGTTCTGCTTGAGGTCGAGGCGCGGGGAGTCGATGTGGGCACCCAGGATGTTGAGGCCCTTCTCCAGGGGCTCGCTGCCCAGGCAGGCCAGGATGAGCGCCTTGCCGTGGGTGTGGGCCCAGACCTTGTCGCCGGCCTTGAGGGCGCGCCCTTCCGCGATGCAGCGCTCCAGGGGCACGTAGCCGGCGGCCTCGGCCTGCGCGATGGCGGCGGCGGCGCACTCGCGCTCGGTCTTGTTGTCGCTGATGAAGCCGATGTAGCCCGCCGCCAGCTCCTCAAGCTCTGCCAGCTGCTCGGCGGTGTATTCCTTCCATGCGTTCTTGCGCTCCATGCGCGCCTCCTTTTTGCTCGGGGTGTTCCTCGCTGATTAAACCAGAAGGGGCGGGCTTGGATGCCCACCCCTTCGTTACGTTTGGGTCAAGCGGCTGCTGTAACCGTTACTGCTGCTTGGCGGCCTCGTACTCGGCGACCAGCTTGTCCTGGACCTCCTTGGGCGCCTGCTCGTAGCCGTCCATGGAGAGGGTGAACGAGCCGGTGCCGCGGGTCATGGAGCGCAGGTCCTTGGTGTACTCGACGACCTCTGCATAGGGCACGCGGGCCTTGATGATCGTCATGCCGAAGTCATCGGAGTCCGTGCCGAAGATGCGGCCGCGGCGGGTGGCGATGTCGCCCATGATGGTGCCGGCGAACTCCTCGCCCACGGTGATGTCCAGGCGGGCGATGGGCTCGAGGATGACGGGCTGGGCCTGGGCGACGGCGGCCTTGAAGCCGATGCGCGCAGCCGTCTTGAAGGCCATCTCGTTGGAGTCGACGGAGTGGTAGGAGCCGTCGTAGACCGCGCACTTGATGTCCTGCATGGGGTAGCCGGCCACGACGCCGTCACGCATGGTCTCCTGGACGCCCTTGTCCACCGCGGGGATCAGGCCGCCGGGGATCACGCCGCCCTTGGTCTCGTCAACGAACTCGTAGCCCGCGCCGGGGTTGGGCTCCAGGCGCAGCCAGCAGTCGCCGAACTGGCCGGCGCCGCCGGTCTGCTTCTTGTGGCGGCCCTGGGCAGAGGCGCTCTTGCGGATGGTCTCGCGGTACGGGATGCGCACGGGCACCTTGTTGACCTCGATGCCGGCTGCCTTGGCGCGGCCGAGCACCAGGTCGAGCTGGGTGTCGCCCATGGTGTAGAGGACGGTCTGGCGGGTCTCCTCGTTCTGGACGAGGCGGATGGTGGGGTCGTTCTCGATGGAGCGGGCCAGGAAGGCGGCGAGCTTGTCTTCGGACTTGCGGTCTGCGGCCTCGATGGCGACGGGGTACTGGGGCTCGGGCATGTCCAGGGGCACGATGGAGATCTCGCCCGTCTCGGAGAGGGTGTCGCCCGTCTCGGTCTCTGCCAGCTTGGGGACGACGACGATGTCGCCGGCCTTGGCGCTCTTAACAGCGGTGAGCTCCTTGCCCATCATGATGTTGATGCTGCCCAGGCGCTCCTTCTTGCCGGTGCGGGAGTTGACGAGCTCCATGCCGGGCTCGAGGATGCCGGCGATGACCTTGACGTAGCTCAGGCGGCCGACGAAGGGGTCGGCGACGGTCTTGAAGACGAAGGCACCGGGGCGCTTGGACTCGTCCACGCGGATGGTTTCGCCGCTGGCCAGCAGGAAGCGGCCGTGGGACTGCGGCGTGGGGAAGTAGGAGGTGATGTCCTCCATGAGGGCGGAGATGCCCTGCTCGATGATGGTGGAGCCCACGAAGACGGGGATGATCAGCTCCTGGGCGATGGCCTTGTCGAGCAGGTCCTCGATCTCCTGCTGGGTGAGCTCCTCGCCTTCGAGGTACTTCTCCATGAGCTCGTCGTCAGCCTCGGCCACGAGGTCGCAGAGTTTCTCACGGTTCTCCACGGCGCCGGGCATGTACTCCTCGGGGATGTCGATGTACTTCTTTTCGCCGCCCTCGTGGATGCGGGCCTTCATGCGGATGATGTCGATGACGCCGTGGAAGTCCTCGCCGTTGCCCATGGGGGTGGTGACGGCCATAACGCGCGAGCCGAAGCGCGCGTGCAGCTGGGCCATGGCCAGCGCGAAGTTGGCGCCCTCGCGGTCGATGTGGTTGATGAAGATGGCGCGGGAGAGGCGCATGTCCTCGGCCTCGCGCCACAGGCGGCTGGTCATCGACTGGGGGCCGTCGACGGCGTCGACCACGAAGAGGGCCATCTCGGCGGCCTGCATGGTGGAAAGCGTGTCGCCGATGAAGTCCGGGTGGCCGGAGGTGTCGAGCACGTTGATCTTGAAGTCTTTGTACGGGACGGGTGCGACGGAGGTCGAGATGGTGAAGCGGCGCTTGATCTCTTCCTCATCGTAGTCGAGGTAGGACTTGCCGTCATGGGTGGTGCCCATGCGCGGGGTCTTGCCGGACACGTAGAGCATTGCCTCTGCCAAGGAGGTCTTGCCGGACCCGTCCTGGCCTACAAGGACGATGTTGCGGACCTGCTCTGTGTTGGGGGCTGCCATAGCGCACTCACCTAACCTTTCCATAAGAAGGATCAGGCTGAGCATTCCATGCGGCCTGACCCGTCCGGAATTACATTGTCATCAGTATGGCTTTATTTCGTCGTTATTAATACTTGATTTCTAACTATTTTAGGGGATTGCCTCCCATCGAGGGCTGCGCCCGCTGCCCCAGGCCCTCCGCAGCCGCACGGGGCCCGGCAGCGCACAAAGAGAGGTGGCCCCGCGCTGTGCAGGGCCACCTCCCCTATCGCGTGCCAAGAGGGCTCGGTGCGAGTGCTCCTACTCGCTCTTGGCGGCATCCTCCTCCCGGGCGCCGGGCTCGCCGGGGATGCTCAGGAAGTAGTCGATGTCGAGCTTGCCGCGGGCGCTCTCTGCGATGTTGATGCAGCTGTTTGCCATGCGGTCGATGTCATGCAGAAGGTTGTTGACGGGCCACTCAGCTGCGGAGCCACCCTTGGTGCCAGAGGCCACCTTCACGTGCTCCATGCGGATCCTCATGCCGTCGCGCAGCAGGGCCTCCTTGATGAGGAGCATGTAGTCCACGTCTGCCTTCTCGCCCTCCAGCGCGCTCACGGCGCAGTCGAGCATGCCCTTGGCGTGCTTCAGGGAAGCGGTCAGCATTGTGGCCCTCGCAGAGTTGGGGTCGTCCTTGAGCGTGTCGATGATGCTCAGGGCGAGCAGGCCGACGCGCTCCTCGTCGCACAGGACGCTCATGACCTGGGCGGTGTGGGCCACCTGGTCCTCGTTGAGGCTGCCCTTGGAGTACATCTCGATCTGGTAGGCGCTGGTCTTGTTGATGAGCTCAACGCCCGCCTCGACCTTCTGACGCGCCTTGGCCAGGCCCTCGCCGTTCTGCTTGGAAAGCGCCTCGACAGCCTCGTCGAAGCCGTCGCGCAGCACTTGAGCGGCGTTGACAGACTCCATGGCGATCAGCTGGAGAGCCAGGGCAGGCTGGCCGATGGAGCCCATGTCAAGGTGCTTGGGCTTGGAGAGCATCTCGACAATCTCGATGCCCTGGGCGTCCGTTCCGGCCTTGTCCGGGACGATCTTGGCGGCCAGCATGCAGAGCACGCCGATGAGGGGCAGCCAGATGCAGGTCATGATGACGTTGAAGCCGGTGTGGGCGTTGGCGATCTGCCTGCTGATGACGTCGACCTCCGCGCCGGTGGGGCTGATCATCGTGATGAGCTGGGCGTAGGGCCCGATGAACCAGATGAACAGCAGGGCGCCAGAGATGTTGAAGAGGCAGTGGCACACCGCCACGCGCTTGGCCTCCTTGCGCTGGCCGATGGAGGCGAGCAGCGCAGTGATGGTGGTGCCGATGTTGTCGCCGAGCAGCACCGGCAGGGCGCCGGTGAGGCCCATGACGGAGGTCACGCCGTCGGGCATGGGGGTGCTGGCGATGTTCTGCAGCACCGCGATGGTGGCAGAGGAGGACTGCACGATGAGGGTCATGAAGGCGCCGGTGAGCAGGCCAAGGAACCTGTTGTCGGCCACGTTCTGGATGAGGTTCAAGAAGAACTCGCTCTTTGCCAGGGGCTTCATGGCGTCGCCCATGGTCTCGATGCCGAGGAAGAGCAGGCCAAAGGCGAAGATGGTCAGGCCGATGTTCTTCACCGTCTCCTTCTTGCTGATGAAGTACATCAGGAAGCCTATGAACACGAAGAGCAGCACGTAGTCCGTGATCTTGAAGGCGATGATCTGGGCCGTGATCGTGGTGCCGATGTTAGCGCCGAGGATGATGCTCACCGCCTGGCGCGTGGTCATGAGCCTCGCGCTGACAAAGCCGATGGCCATGACGGTCGTGGCACTAGAGCTCTGGAGAACTGCCGTGCACAGGGCGCCGGCGATGACGCCCATGAACGCGTTCTTGGTGAGCACCTCGAGCACGCGCTTCATGCGCTGGCCTGCAACCTTCTGCAGGTACTCGCTCATGAGGTTCATGCCGTAGATGAAGAGGGCCAAACCGCCCACGAGACCTAACAGCGTCTGAAAGGTATCCACTCTATACACTCCAACTGTTTCAATTCCGATACAACAATGACTGAGTGTACGGAGCAAGTGTCAAATCCTCGCAAGGCCGGGGAGAATGCCGCGCAAAGTGAACAGCCCTTGAGGGCGCTCAAACAAGCCGCCTGCTCTGGTAGAGCCCACAATCGCTGAAGCCGCGCGCCCTGTAGTAGGCGCGCGTGCCCACCGCGCTGATGACGTTGACGCGCTGGAATCCGGCGCCCCTAGCGATGGCGCAGGCCTCCTCGATGAGCTTGGTTCCCAGGCCCAGGTGCTGGGCCGAGCCGCTGGGGGCGTGCAGGGCGGCGGCCTTGCCGTAGACGTGCACCTCGCGGATCATGGCGCAGCCCAGGGGCGCGGGCAGGGGGCCGTGTTCCTCCAGCGCTGCGGGAGCGGGCAGCGAGAGCCGCAGGAAGCCGGCGATGCGCCCGGCGGGGTCCACCCACTGGAGGAAGTGCTCGCAGCTCACGCTGGTCTGGTACGGCAGGTCCTCGAGCCGCAGCCCGGAGGGGTCGAGCTCCCCGGTGCCTATCTCCCTGAAGCGTATCTCGCTCACCTGGGCGCGCTGGGGCTCCAGACGCGCCTCGACCATCTGGCGCAGGTTGGTCTTCTTCACCCCGGCCACGATGTCTTGGGCGGAGAAGTCCCTGATCATGCGCGATACGCGCGTGTAGGGCGGCGTTGCCAGCACGTCTTGCACCAGCACGTCGAGCAGCTCCTCTTCGCTGTAAGGGCGCCACTCCCCCTCCTGGAAGCTGCGGCACAGCGCGCTGCCGCGGATGAGGGCGCAGGGGTAGAGCTTGAGCTCGTCTGGCTGGAAGCGCTCGTCTGTGACAAAGCGGCGGTAGCCCTCGACATCGCGCTCGGGGGTGCTGCCGCAGAGGTTGGCCATGAAGTGGGCGTGGATCTTGAAGCCGAAGAGCCTGAGCAAGGCGAAGGCGCGCTCGGCGTCTGCCGGGGTGGAGGGGCGGCGGTTGAGGGCGCAGACCTCCTCGTCGAGCGTCTGGACGCCGATCTGCACCTTGGTGCAGCCCAGCTGGCGCAGCTCGGTGAGCGCGGGCACGCTCAGGGTCTCGGGGCGGGTCTCCACCACCAGGCCCACCACGCGGTGCGCGGCGGATTCGTTGGCGCGCTGCTGCCGTTCCAGCTCCCCCATCTCGCAGCGCTGCCAGCTGGCCACACTGCTCCAGCTGGGCACCGCCGGGCCGTAGAGGCGCGGCCACAGCTCGTTGTAGCTGGCGGCACCCTGCTCCACCAGCTCCTGGCACTCCGCTGTCTGGGCGGCCAGCTCGTCTTCCTCGCAGGATATGCCCGCCTGGCGGTAGGCTGCTCGCAGGCGCTCGCACTCGCTGCGGCGCTCGGCTGAGCCGGCGTTGAGGGCGGCAAAGAGCCGCTCCACGAACCAGGTGCGGTAGGCGCCCGGGTAGTCTGCCCAGGTGCCGCCCAAGACGATGAGCTCCACCTTGTCTGTGACGTGGCCCATCTGCTCCAGGGTGAACAGGCGGCTCGCCACCTGCAGGTACGGGTCGAAGAAGCTGCGCTCGGCGCGGCGGCAGGCCGGCTCGTCGGCCAGGTAGCTCTTGGGCATGCGCAGGTCGTTGGGGCAGTAGAGGCAGTCGCTGCCGCAGGGCCAGGGCTTGGTGATCACCGTGATGGTGGCCACGCCGCTTGCCGTGCGCCGCGGTTTTGACTTCAGCGCCTTGAGCAACCGCTCTTCCAGCGCGGCGTCTATGCCCCAAGCCGCCCAGCGCTGCGGCTCTTCCTCGCGCACACGCAGGTAGAAGGGCAGGATGCGCTTCTTGGACGCATGGCGCCTGACGTCTGCCACACCGGCGTTTGCAGCGCGGCACAGCTTGGCGATGCGCGCGTCGTCCACGCACTCCCCCGCCCGCAGCAGCTCGACTATGCTCTTCAACAGCTCTTCCATGGGCTTGGATTCTAGCTCATGCGCTAGAGTCTTACGTATGGACAACGCAACGGCCCACATGCTCAACCGGGTGAACACCCGCTTCTATCAGGAGAACGCGCCGAGCTTCTCCCAGACCCGCCGTGCCTCGTGGGCGGGTTGGGAGCGCGCGCTGGAGCTGCTGGGGATGGGGAGCGCACCCGAGCGCGTCTGCGACGTAGCCTGCGGCAACCTGCGCTTCGAGGCCTTTCTAGCGCAGCGCCACCCCGGGGCGCCCATCCGCGCGCACTGCATCGACAACTGCCCCGAGCTGGCCAGCGCTTTGCCGCTGCCGCCGGAGCTGGGCGTCGCCTTCCAGCAGCGCGACCTTGTGGGGCTGCTGCTCGAGGGGCGCAGCCTCCAGCTGCCGCCCAGCCAGCTGTGCGCGTGCTTCGGCTTCATGCACCACGTGCCCGGCTCTGCGCAGCGCGCGGCTCTGCTCGCCCAGCTCTTCAGGAGCGTTGAGCCAGGGGGAGCTGTTGCGGTGAGCTTCTGGCAGTTTTTGGGCGAAGAGGGGCTGGCGCAGCGCGCGCAGGAGAGCACGGCGCGCGGCCTGCGCGAGCTGGGCTTGGAGGCGTGCGAGCTTGACGAGGGCGACTGCCTGCTGGGATGGCAGGGTGTGCCCGGCGCGTGGCGCTACTGCCACAGCTTCACCGCCGCAGAGGTCGAGGGCTTGGCCCAGCAGGCGCTGCACGCCAGCGGCAGGGCAGCTGAGCTGCGCTTCTTCGAGGCAGACGGCCGCAACATGCGCCTCAACCGCTACCTGCTCGCCACCCTGCGTTAAACCCTGGTCAAATCTGGGCCGCTTGCAAGATAGCTACCGCGGTGCGGGTGCCTTTGCGTCATACTAGCGCGGAACACAACGAGCCTTAAAGGAGGCACCGCAATGTACATCACCTGCTTGGACATGGAGGGCGTGCTCACCCCGGAGATCTGGATCGAGTTCGCCCAGGCAGCCGGCATCCCCGAGCTCGAGCGCACCACCCGCGACGAGCCCGACTACGACAAGCTCATGCAGTACCGCATCGACATCCTGCGCGAGCATGGGCTGGGCATCGAGGACATCCAGAAGATCATCGCCACGCTCGAGCCCCTGCCCGGCGCGCGCGAGTTCCTCGACGAGCTGCGCTCCTTCTCCCAGGTCGTGATCTTGAGCGACACCTTCGAGGAGTTCGCCATGCCGCTGATCGAGAAGCTCGGCCGCCCCACCATCATCTGCAACTCGCTCGAGATCGACGAAGACGGCATGATCACCGGCCACCGCATGCGCTGCGAGCAGACCAAGCTCACCAGCGTGCGCGCCTTCCACGAGATGGGCATGGAGATCGTGGCTTCGGGCGACAGCCACAACGACGTCGGGATGATCACCGAGGCAGAGGCGGGCTTCTTCTTCCGCACCACGCCGGAGCTGCGCGAGCAGTTCCCCGAGGTCCCGGCCTTTGAGGAGTACGGCGAGCTGCTGCAAGCCATCCGCACCGCCCAGGACAAGTAAGCCCGCACAGCATCTCCGCACACAACAGCGCGCCGCCCCCCACCGGGAGCGGCGCGCTGTTGTGTGCCCCCATCCCCCTGAGGGAACGCCGAATGCCCCTCCGTCAGGCGTTTGCGGACTGGGCGCGCAAGCGGCGGAGCTCTTAGTCGCGGTCTGCGGCGGGTTCCTCTGCGAGGGCTGCGGCGTCTTCTTGAGCTGCTGCCTCCTCGAGCGCGGCGGCACGGGCGGCCTCCACCTTCTTGTTGTGGTGGTAGACAACGTGAGCGACGGCGGCTGCACCCAGCGCGGCAGTGCCGCCCACAACGGCGACCTTGCCCTTTGCCGGCAGCTTGCTGAAGCCCGCCTTGGCCAACCCGCCTGCGGCGCTCACGCCGGCAACTGCAGCGGAACCCACCTTGAGCAGACCGCGCTTGGCGCCTCCTGCCGCAACGATGGCGGTGCCCTTGGCACTCTGCGCGGCTGGGGCGGCCTTGAGGGCGCTAGCGGTGCTCTTGGCGCTGGCCCAGGTGGCAGCGGCGACAGCGGGCGCGGCCTCCACAGCGGCACGGGCAGCAGCGGGCGCCTTCTCTGCCACAGCGGCTGCGACCTTTGGTGCAGCCTCGACTGCGGCAGCGGCAACCTTGGGGGCGGTCTCAACAGCAGAGGCGGCGATCTTGGGAGCTGCATCCACGGCAGCGGATGCGACCTTGGGCGCGGCGGCAACCGTTGCCTTGGCCACCAGCGGGGCGGCCTTCACACCCGCTGCCGCAACCTTTGGCGCAGCCTTGACCCCGGCAGCTACGACCTTAGGGGCGGCCTTAACGCCGGCTGCAGCCAGCTTGGGTGCGCTCTCCACAGTCATGAGGGCCATGACCGGGGCAGCGATGACGGTGGTTTTGACGGCGGCCTTGGCAAGCTTGGCTGCCTTGGCAACAGGATGAGACATACGCGGCCTCCTCTCGCGCCCGCCCTCTTTGAGGTGGGGCATCACTGCCGGGAGTGCTCCCGGGTCTGTGTTCGCACTCGATTCTACTCCGCAAACGCGCATCCGCGATGAAGCGCAGGTGCTGCTTTGGTTACGGGACGATGTAGAAGCCCACGATGCCGGCGAGTATGCCGCAGGCGGCGCCGGCCAGGACGTCTTGCGGGTAGTGCACGCCGCCCAGCACGCGCATAAACATCATGTCGATGCCCAGCAGCAGCAAGAGCACGCCTGCCACCGTGTTGAAGGGCAGCCATGCCATGGCGATCATGTAGACAGAGAACACGTGCCTGCTGGGGAAGGACTTGCCCTTCGTGCTCTTGGGGATGAGCGGCTCGATATCGAGTTGCTCGTAGGGGCGCTTGGCGTTGTACAGGCGGCGGAAGACGCTCACGAGCACAAAGGCCAGCGCCGGCACGGCAATCGCCCGTGGCAGGTAGCTCGGCTCGAAGACCCATGCCAGCACCAGCAGCAGCGGGTAGAGCAGGTAGAAGAGGTAGGTCTCGGCCTTGTTGCCCCATACAAGTATGGCCATGAGGCGCTGGTCCTCCCTGAAGGGGGCGGTCCAGCGCCTGTACTGCTCGGCGTTCACGGCCTGAAGGGCTTAGCGGGTGAGCTTGCGGTGGAGGCTGCGGGGCTTGGAGCCCTCGATGCCCAGGCGCTCGACGCGGTCCTTCTGGTAGGCCTCGAAGTTGCCCTCGAACCAGTGCCAGTTGCCAGGGTTCTCGTCCGTGCCCTCCCACGCCAGGATGTGTGTGGCGATGCGGTCGAGGAACCAGCGGTCGTGGCTGACGACCACCGAGCACCCGGGGAACTCCAGCAGCGCGGCCTCGAGGCTCTCGAGCGTCTCTGTGTCGAGGTCGTTGGTGGGCTCGTCGAGCAGCAGCAGGTTGCCGCCCTGCTTCAAGGTGAGGGCCAGGTTGAGGCGGTTGCGCTCGCCGCCGGAGAGCACGCCGGCGGGCTTTTGCTGGTCTGAGCCCTTGAACCCGAAGCCGGCGATGTAGGCGCGCACGGGGACCTCGGTCTCTCCCACCATGATGTGCTCCAGGCCGTCGCCCACGAGCTCCCAGAGCTTTTTGTCAGGGTCGATGCCGGCGCGGTTCTGGTCCACATAGGAGATCTTGACGGTCTCGCCCACCTTCAGGCTGCCGCCGCTGAGCTCCTCGAGCCCGACAACGCACTTGAGCAGGGTGGACTTGCCCACGCCGTTAGGGCCGATGATGCCCACGATGCCGTTGCGCGGCAGCGAGAACGAGAGGTCGTCGATCAGCACGCGGCCGTCGAACTCCTTGTGCAGGTGCTCGGCCTCCAAGACCACGTTGCCCAGGCGCGGGCCCACGGGGATGTGGATGTCTGTGAAGTCGACCTTCTTGTAGGCGCGGGCCTCGGCCTCCATCTGCTCGTAGCGCTCCAGGCGGGCCTTGTTCTTGGCCTGGCGTGCCTTGGGGCTGCTGCGCACCCAGTCGAGCTCTGCCTCGATGCGCTTGAGCAGGCGCGCCTCGCGCTCGCCCTGGGCCTTGATGCGGCTGGCCTTGGTCTCAAGGTAGGTGGAGTAGTTGCCCTTGTAGGGGTAGAGGTGGCCGCGGTCAACCTCGCAAATCCACTCGGCCACGTTGTCGAGGAAGTAGCGGTCGTGCGTAACGGCCAGCACGGCGCCGGGGTAGTTCTTGAGGAACTGCTCCAGCCACAGCACGGACTCGGCGTCGAGGTGGTTGGTGGGCTCGTCGAGCAGCAGCAGGTCAGGGGCCTCGAGCAGCAGGCGGCACAGGGCCACGCGGCGGCGCTCGCCGCCAGAGAGGATGCTGACGGGGGCGTCTTCGGGCGGGCACTGCAGGGCGTCCATGGCAACGCGGAGCTTGCTGTCCACATCCCAGCCGTCTGCAGCGTCGATGGCGTCTTGGAGCTCTCCCATCTCTGCCATGAGGGCGTCGAAGTCTGCATCTGGCTCGGCCATCTCCATGCCGATGGCGTTGAAGCGCTCGACCTTGGCCACGATGTCACCGAAGGCCATGCGCACGTTCTCGATGACGGTCTTGTCCTCGTCCAGGGGCGGCTCCTGCTGCAGCAGGCCCACGG
The DNA here is from genome assembly GCA_051876105.1 of Coriobacteriales bacterium. GTDB lineage: Bacteria > Actinomycetota > Coriobacteriia > Coriobacteriales > QAMH01 > W2P13-069. The sequence continues at coordinate 14,324 of JBJEHN010000122.1, forward strand.
TGTAGCCGGGGGTGAGGCGCGCGTCTCCCAGCGAGACCTCCTCCAAGCCCGCCATGATCTTGAGCAGGGTGGACTTGCCCATGCCGTTGGGGCCCACGACGCCGATCTTGGCGCCGGGGTAGAAGGCCAGCGTCACGTCGTCGAGGATGACCTTGTCCCCGTGGGCCTTGCGTGCGCGCTCGATCTGATAGATGAACTCTGCCATGTGGTACTCCTGATGGTAGCGTCTTGCGGTTATGCGTTGGTTTGTGCGGCTATTGTGCCATAGCCCGCCGCGCGCGGGCTCATTCGTCGAAGGCGAAGAGGCTCGAGACGTGGACGGTCGCAAAGCCGCTCTCGCGTGCGATTGCGTCGAGAGTCTTCACTGTGTCCTCCACCAAGGCGACGCGCTCTTCTGGCAGGCCGCGCTCTGCCGCGATCTGGCGCAGGACCTCGATCTTGGCGCTCTTGTGGGCCACGAAGCGTATGTGGTCGAGCGGGATGCCGTAGCGCCCGTGCGCAAAGCGCTGCTTGCCCGGGTACTCCTCCTCGTTGGAGACGCTGCAGGTGTAGACCTGCTGGGGCCCCTTCTGCTCGATCATGCGCTGGATGAGCTTGACCGGCGGGATGTGGCCGTACGGGTCTCCCGTGCGGACGAGCTCCATCCACTCGCCGTCGTCGACGACGGAGTGGGTGTGGTGGCCGAACTCGTAGGGGGCCAGCACGCCGTCTATGTCGAAGACGACGACGGTCTGGGGCTCCATGAGGTAGCTGATGACGCGCTCCACCTGTTCCTCCTAACCGCGCTCTTTGAGCGAGAACGTGAGCTTGACGGGGTTGTGGTCGCTAGCAGCGTAGCCGTACTCGAGGTTGAGGGCGCTTGCCTCCACATTGCTGCTGACGATGAAGCCGTCCACCGTGGTCTTGAAGGTGACGCCGTCTTCATAGGGTATGTCGCTGTCACGGCAGGAGGCGACCTCCTCCAGGTTCGAGGGGCGCACCACGTGGAAGCCCTGGGGCAGCTCGCTGTCTTCGAGCACGGAGACCCACGAGGGCAGCTTCTGCTGGCTGGGGTAGAGCTCTGCGCTGCCGCAGAGGGCGTGGTTGAAGTCCCCGCCCACGATGACGTAGTTGCCCTTGGCCGCCTCTTCCTCCAGCACGCTGCAGAGCATCTCCAGCTGCTGGGCGCGCACCACGCCGCCTTGGTCGTAGGCGGACATGTGGTTGTTGATGAGCACGAGCTCCGCCCCGCCCTCGACCGGCACGCGGCTCACCATGAAGCAGCGGTCGAGGTCGAAGTACTTGGAGAGGCTGTTGGACACCGGGTAGCTGCGGCGCACGGCGCTGCTGACCTCGACGCCGGAAAGCGTCATGACGCAGCTGTTGGCAAAGCCGTGCGGGCAGGTGACGGGGTAGAACAGAAACGAGCTGTGGAAGTTGACGGCCTGTGAGCTGCCCATGCCCGGCATGGCCTGGGCGATGAGGGCCGCTTGGTCTAGCCCGTAGCTGCGCGTGGAGGCGAGGTCTACCTCCTGCAGCAGGGCGAAGGCGGGCTGGTGCTCCTGCAGGATGGCGATGTCTTGCGCTATGCAGGCCTCTACGCTTTCCTTGCTGAGGGCCCAGGAGCTGGTGCCCTTGGTCTTGGTGCCGTCGAGCATCTCGCCCTCGTCCATGAAGAAGGTGAACTCCGGCGTGTAGGCGCCGAAGCCTATGTTGTAGCTCAAGGCGGTGTACTCCTCCCCCGCCTTGAGCACGGCCTGCTGGTTGTTCTCGACCGCGAGCTGCTGGTTGTCTGGAATGCGGTTGTAGGTGGCGAGCATGTACACCACGTAGCCGGCCACCGCCAGCAGCAGGGCCAGCAGCACGCAGATGACGATGCGCAGCACCAGCGGTATGCCTTTGAAGAACTCGATCACGCTCCACTCCCCTTCCCTCGACCTTCCCGCGGCACGCGGGAACACAGGCAGGAATGATACCCCAGCTGCTAGACCTTGCTCACCGCCTCTACGAACCAGCGGGGCTTCTCGTGGTAGAGGAAGGTGCGCTTGGGCCCGATCTGGACGTGGTAGCGCACGCCCACGCTGCCCGTGTAGTACGACGAGGCGCGGCGGACGTCGAGCACGCGGTCTATCTTGAAGCAGCGGCCGTCCTTGTAGATGATGAGGAGGGGCTCGCAGCTGCCGTCGCCCTTGTGGAGGGCCACCACCTCCACATAGGTCTTGACGCGTATCTCATCGCCCCGCTTTGGCATAGCGCACCTCCTCCCGCGGACTTGAACGTTTGTTCGCAATCATAGTAGACTTGGGGTGTGACATGAACAGGGGTTCGATAAAATCGCCCTTGGCCACCCCGTTAACCTGCCGGACATATTGGCAGCATGCGGGCGGGTACAATACGGATGCACGCGTGCGCCCGCGCGGCGCCGAACACGCAGACACAGCAAAGGAGACCGCCTTGGCAAAGGTCAACGAGAACTACGCAAAGCTCCCCGGCAGCTACCTCTTCTCAGAGATCGCCCGCCGCACCGCCGCCTACCAGGAGGCCAACCCCCAGGCCAAGCTCATCAAGATGGGCATCGGCGACGTCACCCGCCCGCTGGCCCCCGCCGTCATCGAGGCCATGCACGCCGCCGTCGAGGACCTCGCCTGCGCGGAGCGCTTCCACGGCTACGGCCCGGAGCAGGGCTACGACTTCCTCCGCAACGCCATCCAGGAGGCCGACTTCGCTGCCCGCGGCGTCAACATCAGCGCCGATGAGATCTTCATCTCGGACGGCGCCAAGAGCGACTGCGGCAACATCGGCGACATCCTGAGCCTGGACAACGTCATCGCCGTGTGCGACCCGGTCTACCCCGTCTACGTCGACAGCAACGCCATGAGCGGCCGCGCCGGCGAGTACAGCGAGGAGACCCAGGGCTGGACGAAGATCCACTACATGCCCACCACGGCCGAGAACGGCTTCTGCCCCGCGCTGCCCGAGGGCAAGGTCGACGTCATCTACCTGTGCTCGCCCAACAACCCCACCGGCACCGTGCTCAACGCAGAGCAGCTCAAGGCCTGGGTCGACTACGCCAACGCCAACGAGGCCATCATCATGTTCGACGCCGCCTACGAGCGCTTCATCGTCGAAGACGGCGTGCCCCACAGCATCTACGAGGTCCCCGGCGCCAAGACCTGCGCCATCGAGTTCCGCAGCTTCTCCAAGACCGCGGGCTTCACCGGCGCACGCTGCGGCTATACGGTGGTCCCCAAGGAGCTCGTGCGCGAGGGCCAGAGCCTCAACGCCATGTGGAACCGCCGCCAGTGCACCAAGTTCAACGGCGCCAGCTACGTGATCCAGAGGGGCGCCGCTGCCATCTACACGCCCGAAGGCGCCGCCCAGATCCAGGAGACCCTGGACTACTACCGCAAGAACGCCCAGGTCATCAAGGAGGGCCTGGAGTCCGCTGGCTTCACCGTCTACGGCGCTGTCAACAGCCCCTACGTGTGGTGCCGCACCCCGCAGGGCATGGGCTCTTGGGAGTTCTTCGACCTGCTGCTGACCAAGGCCAACATCATCACCACGCCGGGCGCGGGCTTTGGCCCCAGCGGCGAGGGCTATATCCGCCTCACCGCCTTCGGCGACGCAGAGGCGACTGTGGAGGCCATGGAGCGCATCAAGGCGCTGCAGCTCTAAGCGCACGCGAACACGCCACAACGCAAGAGGCCCGCCGTCGACGGCGGGCCTCTTGCGTTGCCGGGCTTGTCAGAAGGCCCCTAGATCTCCTTCTGCGGGGTGTCTTGCAGGGCCACGGGGGTCAGGCGGCCGTCCTTGGCAGCGGCGATGGCCTGCGAGAAGGCGATGGCCGCGGCGGCAGTGGTCACGTAGCAGATGCAGTTGCGCACCGCACCGGCAGAGAGCTTGACGGCGTCTCCGCGGGTGTCCTGGCCGAAGGGCAGGTTGATCACCAGGCTGATCTGGCCGTTGTCCATCATGTCGCCGATGTTGGGGCGCTGCTCCTTCATCTTGCGCACGTGGGTGGCGGGGATGCCGTTGGCCTGCAGCATGTGCACGGTGCCGCTGGTACCCACGATGTCGAAGCCCATCTGGCTGAGCTCCTTGGCTACCGGGATGATGGTGCGCTTCTCACGGTCGCACACGGAGATGAAGGCCGTGCCCTCCTGCGGCAGCGAGTAGTCGATGGCGAACTGCGCCTTGGCGTAGGCGGAGGGGAAGTCCGGTCCGATGCCCATGACCTCGCCGGTGGACTTCATCTCAGGGGAGAGCGTGATGCTGGCGCCGGGGAAGCGGTTGAAGGGCATGACGGCTTCCTTGACGGCGTAGTGGCCGAGCTCGCGGTCGTCGGGCGGCAGCTCCAGGCTGGCGATGGTCTTGCCGGCCATGATGTGGGCCGCGCACTTGGCCAGGGGCACGCCGGTGGCCTTGGAGACGAAGGGCACGGTGCGGCTGGCGCGGGGGTTGACCTCGATGATGTAGACCTTGCCGTCCTTGACGCCGTACTGGATGTTCACCAGGCCCTGGGTGCCCACGGCCAGCGCCAGGCGCTTGGTGCACTCGCGGATCTTGTCGACCACGCCCTGCGTGAGGCTGAAGGGCGGGGTGCAGCAGGCGGAGTCGCCGGAGTGGATGCCGGCCTCCTCGATGTGCTCCAGGATGCCGCCGATGTAGACCTCGGTGCCGTCGCAGAGGGCGTCGACGTCGCACTCGGTGGCAGACTCGAGGAAGGCGTCCAGGTAGACGGGGTGGTCGGGCGTGATGCGCGCGGCCTCTGCCATGTACTTGCGCAGGTACTCCTCGTCGTAGGCGATGACCATGCCGCGGCCGCCGAGCACGTAGCTCGGGCGCACCAGCAGCGGGTAGCCGACCTCCTTGGCAACCTGCACGGCCTCCTCCACGGAACTGGCAGTGCCGGCGGCCGGGTAGGCGATGCCCATCTCGTCAAGCAGGGCCGAGAAGCGCTCGCGGTCCTCCGCCAGGTCGATGGCCTCGGGCTTGGTGCCCATGATGTTCACGCCCTCGTCTTGCAGGGCCTGGGCCAGCTTGAGCGGGGTCTGGCCGCCCAGGGTGACCACCACGCCGTCGGGCTGCTCGGCGTCGATGATGTCCATGACGTCCTCATAGGTGATCGGCTCGAAGTAGAGGCGGTCGGAGGTGTCGTAGTCGGTGGAGACGGTCTCGGGGTTGCAGTTGACCATGATGGTCTCGTAGCCCAGGTCGTGCAGGGCGTAGGAGGCGTGCACGCAGCAGTAGTCGAACTCGATGCCCTGGCCGATGCGGTTGGGGCCGGCGCCGATGATCATGGCCTTCTTCTTGCTGCACGGGGCGACCTCGGACTCCTCGTCGTAGGTCTTGTAGTGGTAGCTCGTCTTGGAGGCGAACTCCGCAGCGCAGGTGTCGACGGTCTTGAACACGCCGACCACGCCCAGCTCCTTGCGGCGGGCGCGAACCTCCTTCTCGGTGCTGCCGGTGAGGAAGGCGATCTGGACGTCGGAAAGGCCGTAGCGCTTGCCCAGGCGCATGAGCGGCTCGTCGACTGCGGCCAGCTCAACGCCCTCGAAGCGCTTCTCCACGGCGACCATGTCCCTCAGGCGGTCGACGAACCAGATGTCGATGCCGGTGAGCTCGGCCACTTCCTCGGGCTCGAAGCCGCGGCGCAGGGCCTCGGCCATGTAGTAGATGCGGTGCTCGGTGGGCACGGAGACCATATGGCGGAACTTCGACTCGTCGAAGGCGTCCTTGCCGTCGCGGCCCAGGCCCATGCGGCCGTTCTCGAGCGAGCGCATGGCCTTGCCCAGCGACTCCTCGAAGGTGCGGCCGATGGCCATGACCTCGCCCACAGCCTTCATGCGGGTGGAGAGCACGTTGTCTGCGCCCTTGAACTTCTCGAACGCAAAGCGCGGCACCTTGGTGACCACGTAGTCGATGGAGGGCTCGAAACAAGCCGGGGTGGCCTTGGTGATGTCGTTGGTGATCTCGTCGAGCGTGTAGCCCACGGCCAGCTTGGCGGCCATCTTGGCGATGGGGAAGCCGGTGGCCTTGGACGCCAGCGCAGAGGAGCGCGAGACGCGCGGGTTCATCTCGATGACGATGAGGCGGCCGTCCTTGGGGTTGACGGCGAACTGCACGTTGGAGCCGCCGCACTCGACGCCGATCTCCTCGAGGATGGCCAGCGAGGCGTCGCGCATCTTCTGGTACTCGATGTCGGTGAGGGTCTGCGCGGGCGCCACGGTGATGGAGTCGCCGGTGTGCACGCCCATGGCGTCGAAGTTCTCGATGGAGCACACGATGATGCCGTTGCCAACGCGGTCGCGCATCACCTCCATCTCGTATTCCTTCCAGCCGATGATGGACTCCTCGACCAGGACCTCGCCGGTGGGCGAGAGGTCCAGGCCCTCGCGCACGATCTCGCGAAGCTCGTCGCGGTTGTAGGCGATGCCGCCGCCGGCGCCGCCCAGGGTGAACGACGGGCGCAGCACCAGCGGGAAGCCCAGCTGGTCGGCCAGCTCCTCGGCCTCGGCCACGCTGTAGGCGTAGCCGCTGCGGGCGCACTCGAGGCCGATGCGCTTCATCGCCTCGGCGAAGAGCTTGCGGTCCTCGCCCTTCTGGATGGCCTGCAGGTCGCAGCCGATGAGCTCAACGCCGTACTTGTCGAGCACGCCGCTTTCCGCCAGCTCGACGGCGCAGTTGAGGCCGGTCTGACCGCCCATGTTGGGCAGCAGGGCGTCCGGACGCTCCTTGGCGATGATGGCCTCGACCGCCTTGGGGGTGATGGGCTCGATGTAGGTGCGGGTGGCGGTCTTGGGATCGGTCATGATGGTGGCGGGGTTGGAGTTGACGAGGATGACCTCGTAGCCCTCCTCCATCAGCACGCGGCACGCCTGGGTGCCGGAGTAGTCGAACTCGCAGGCCTGGCCGATGACGATGGGGCCGGAGCCGATGAGCAGGATCTTCTCGATGTCGTTGCGGCGCGGCATTAGTTCTCCCCCTTCTCGCTGGTGAACACGCGGGTGTCCTTGACCTCGATGTCCAGGTAGTCCTCGCGGCCGTCCATCAGGCGCGCGAAGGCCTTGAACAGGTACGAGGAATCATGCGGGCCGGGGCTGGCCTCCGGGTGGTACTGGACGGAGAAGACGGGGTGGTCGAGCAGCCTCATGCCCTCGGGCGTGCCGTCGTTGAGGTTGACGTGGGTGAGCTGCACGCGGCCGAACTCGCGGGTGACCACCACGGGCGCGATGCGGCGCTCGGCCCAGTAGCGCAGGTCGTCGTAGTGCTGGTGGCGGTCGTCGGTCTCTGCGGGCAGGATGGGCCCGATGGAGGTGAACACCTGGCCGAAGCCGTGGTTCTGGGCGGTGATCTCAACGGCACCGGTGAGCAGGTTCATGACCGGCTGGTTGCCGCCGCGGTGGCCGTACTTGAGCTTCTCGATCTTGGCACCGATAGCAATGGAGAGCATCTGGTGGCCCAGGCAGATGCCGAAGATGGGCACGTTGGACTTGATGAGCTTGCGAACCTGGGTGTAGGTCTCCTCAACGGCCTCCGGGTCGCCCGGGCCGTTGGAGAGGAAGATGCCGTCCGGCTCCATGGCCAGGACCTCTTCGGCCGGGGTGTCCCAGGGGACAACGTGGACCTCGGCGCCGTTGGTGCACAGGCCGCCCAGGATGCCGGTCTTGATGCCGCAGTCGTAGGCCACGACCTTGTACTTCTTCTCGCAGCTGAAGGGCGGCAGCACGTAGGGCTTGGCGGTGCTCACCTGCGCGGCGAAGTTCTCCCCCACCAGGCTGGGCGCGGCGTCCAGGCGCTCGCGCAGGGCGGCGAGGTCGTCCACATCGGTGGAGATGACGGACTTCATGGCGCCGTTCTCGCGGATGTGGCGCACCAGCTTGCGGGTGTCGACGCCCTCGATGGCGACGATGCCGTTCTCGCGCAGGAAGCCGGGCAGGTCCTTGGTGGAGCGGAAGTTACTGGGGCGCTCGCACATGTCGCGCACCACAAAGCCACGGCAGAAGATCCCGCGCGACTGCATGTCCTCGGCGTTGACGCCGTAGTTGCCGATCTGGGGGTAGGTCATGGTGATGATCTGACCCGCGTAGGAGGGGTCGCTCAGGACCTCCTGGTAGCCCGTGAGGCTGGTGTTGAAGCAGATCTCGCCAAAGGCCTCGCCTTCGGCTCCGCAGCAGCTGCCGCGGAACAAGGTGCCGTCCTCGAGCAGGAGCACGGCGGGTTTCCCCTTGTTGAGCATGGCAATCCCCTCTCTATGCGCAGGTAACAGCAGGTCGATACAAAAAATGTGCCTGGGAGCAGCAGCCCCAGACACACCTGAGATTCAAAATGGAGCGTGGAGCGCGGCAGGCCCCAAAGCGGCGCTTTTCGCGGTGGGCGCACCGCGCGGGCGCAGCTGCAAGCGCTGTGCAGTTGTTCATGCGTATCACCTGATCCCTTTTCGGCCTCTCTGGACCGCCTTAAAAGGTTTTCGTTGCAGTTGGATATGGTACCACCGCAGCACCCCGCCGCTGGGGCTCATGCTGCAAGGGGCGCGTGCCGTTCAGCAGACGGAGGGGCCGGCGCCTCAGGGGCGCAGCGGCAGGCGCACAGTGAAGGTCGTAACGCCGTTTTCGCTGGAGGCGTCGATGGTGCCCTTGTGGGCGCTCACGATCTCGCGCGCGATGGCAAGGCCCAGCCCGGCGCCGCCCTTGTCGGTGGAGCGGGCGCTTTCCTCGCGGTAGAACTTCTCGAAGATGCTCTGCAGGTGCGCCTTTGAGATCTCGCGCCCCTGGTTGGCCACGGCGATGACCACTTGGTCTGCCACCACGCGCGCGCTGACGAGGATGGCGGTACCGGCGTCTGCGTAGGCAACGGCGTTGCGCAGCACGTTGGTGAGGGCACGGGCCAGCTTGTCCGGGTCGGCAAAGATCATCACGTCCTGCGGGGCGTCCACCTCCAGGCGCAGCTCGCGCTCGCGGGCGTTGGGGTAGAGCTCCTCGGCCAGCTGCTGCAAGAACAGCCGCAGGTCCATGTTCTGGCGCTCCAGCGGGATGCTCTGCAGGTTGAAGCGCGTGATCTCGAAGAACTCCTCCACCAGGCTCTCCAGGCGCTCTGCCTTCTCGTAGGCGATGCCCGCATAGCGCGCGGCGGTCTGGGGGTCCAGGCCGGGGTTCTCGCGCAGGATGTCCAGGTAGCCCATGACGCTGGTGAGCGGGGTGCGGATGTCGTGGGCGAGGTAGGCCACCAGCTCGTTCTTGCGCTCCTCGGCGTCCTTTGCGCGGGTCTGGGCCTGCAGCTGGGCGCTGCGCATCTCCACGAGCTCGCTGCGGGTGATGGAGAGGTCGTCGGGCAAGCGCACCGGGGCGGTGGGGTCTGCCAGCATGCCGCTCACCGCGGCGGTCAGCTGGTCGAAGTAGCGTATGGACTTGTTGAGGGTGAGCAGCACGCACAGCAGCAGGCCCAGCAGGTAGACCAGCACCACCAAGGGCAGCTTGAGGCTCTTGAAGAGGTTGTAGATGCTCAGGTCGCGCACAGCAAAGACCTCGGAGCCCTGCGCCAGGCCCTCCTGTTCGGCAAATTGCTCGTAGGGGTTGCCGGCGTAGCTTTGCCCGGGGCCCTTGAGCGAGTCGAACACTCTGTCTGAGGAGGCCTCGCCCTCGATGGCGGTGGGCTCGTCGTAGCCAGAGGATGCGGGCGCGCCCTTCTTGGAGCCGTAGTCGCCCTGTACCGTGTAGGCAATCACCTGCCAGCGCGAGTCCAGCTCGCCGCCGCGCCCCGTAAGCTCGAGGTCCTCGGCGAACCCCTTGTACTCGTCTGTGGTGTAGAAGGTCCAGGTGGATGTCTCGTCTGCGATGAAGGCCGCGACGCGGTCGACCCAGAGGTTTTGGGCAAGTGCCGCCAGCACTAGAAAGACAAGAGTGTAGAGCATGGTGCTCAGCGCAAAGCGCCTCAGGAGCTTGCGCCTCATGACCTTGCCCTGGGCGCTGCGCTTGGCCATGGGCTAGGCCCCCTGATGAGCCGGCGTGTTGATGCGGTAGCCCACGCCCCACATGGTGACGATGTAGTCCTGGGAGCTGTCCACGGCGGCCAGCTTGGAGCGCAGGTGGCGGATGTGCACCATGACCGAATTGCTCGACGAGGCAATATAGGGCTCCCCCCACACGGTCTCGTAGAGCTCGCGGGCGCTCACAGGCGCGCCGTTCGCGCGCACGAGCACGGCCAAGATGTCGAACTCCTTGGGCGTGAGCTGCAGGGGCACGCCCAGCAGGCTGGCATGGTGGCTGTTCTCGTCCACCTCGATGCCGCAGGCAGACAGCCCGGCGGGTGCCGGCGCACTGGCGCCGTAGCTGGCACGGCGCAGCATGGAGCGCACGCGCGCCACCAGCTCGCGCGGCTTGAAGGGCTTGGAGATGTAGTCGTCTGCGCCCATGGTGAGGCCCACTACCTTGTCGATCTCCTCGTCTTTGGCGGAGAGGAAGAAGATGGGCACCTGTGACGCCGCGCGCAGGCGGCGGCAGACCTCGAGCCCGTCGATGCCGGGCATCATGAGGTCCAAGATCACCAGGTCGAACTCGTGCTGCGCGAAGAGCTCCAAGGCCTCCGCACCGCCGTAGCAGGGCGTGGCGAGCATGCCCTCGCGCACCATGAGCTCTGCTACCAGGTCTGCGATGGCCTTCTCGTCGTCAACGACCAATATGTGGGGAACCTTCGTCATGCCTTCCATTATAGGGAGGGGCGGCGCCCGCTTCCCAGGCAGCCCCCCGCCTTAAGAAACATTAAGAATTTGCAAGGCCGCACAGGCCGAGCGGAAGGCCCCTAGCTCAGGAGCTGGCGGGCAGCGGCTTCGAGCTGAGCGGCGACCTGCTCGGAGGCCTCGCGCGTGAGCCCGTAGGCGAAGATGTAGGCCTTGATCTTGGGCTCGGTGCCGCTGGGCCTGATCATCAGCTTGCTGCCGCCCTGCAGCTGCAGCTCGATCAAGTCCGCGCCGGGGAGCAGCTGCTCGCCCTCCCCCGCCACGGGGTTCACCACAGGCATGGGCGCCCCGTTCAGGTAGTCAACGGCACGCTCGACGGCAAAGCCGGCGACCTCCCCGGGCACCTGTGCCCTCAAGCCGGCCGTGAGCTGCGCCATCTTGGCGGCGCCCGCAGCGCCGGGGTAGCTCAGCGAGATGGTGGCGTTCTTGTAGTAGCCGTACTTGGCGTAGAGCTGCTCCATTGCGGCGTAGAGGTCCAGGCCGCGGGCCTTGTAGTAGCGCGCCATCTGGCAGATGAGCATGCTGGCAACCACGGCGTCCTTGTCGCGCACGTGGGTGCCGGCCAGGTAGCCGTAGCTCTCCTCGAAGCCCAGGGCGAACCTCTCGGGCGTGCCCGCCTGCTCGAGCAGGGCGATCTGGCCGCCGATGTGCTTGAAGCCGGTGAGCGTGCGGCGCAGCTGGAAGCCGTAGTCGCGCGCCAGGGCGTCTGTCATCGAGCTGGAGACGATGGTGCTCACCACCACGGCGCGGCTCAGGTCCTCGCCGCGCTCGGTGCGGATGCGGCACGCATAGTCGGTGAGCAGCACGCCCACCTCGTTGCCGGTGAGCAGGTGGTACTCGCCGGCATGGGGCACGGCGATGCCCACGCGGTCTGCGTCTGGGTCGGTGGCAAGCAGCAGGTCGGGCTTGATGCCCTCGCACAGCTCCAGGCCGCGGGCCAGCGCCTCGCGGATCTCAGGGTTGGGGTATGGGCAGGTGGGGAAGCTGCCGTCAGGCTGGGCCTGCTCCGGCACGGTGACCACGTCTGTGATGCCGATGCGCTCGAGCATGGTGCTCACGCACTCCAGGCCAGCGCCGTTGAGCGGCGTGTAGACAACAGAGAGCTGGCAGTCCTCGTCTGCCGCTGTGCTCAGCGACTGCTCCAGCACGGCGTTGACGAAGGCGTCGAGCGTCTCCTGCGTGATCCACTTGACCAGGCCCTGCTCAACGGCCTGCGCCAGGCTCATCTTCTTGATGCCGGTGAAGAAGTCCGTGTTGTCGATGGAGGCCTGGATGGCGTCTGCGGCGTGCGAGGCGATCTGGCAGCCGTCTGGGCCGTAGGCCTTGTAGCCGTTGTAGGCGGCGGGGTTGTGGCTGGCCGTGATGTTGATGCCCGCGCTGCAGCCCAGGTGGCGCACGGCAAAGCTCAGCGCCGGGGTGGGCACGGGGCGCGTGTAGACGTAGGCGGTGACGCCGTTGGCGGCCAGCACGCCGGCAGCCGTGCGGACGAAGAGGTCGCCGCAGTTGCGCGAGTCGCGCGCGATGGCAACGCTGGGCTTGTCGAAGGTGGCGTTGAGGTAGTCTGCCAGGCCCTGGGTGGCCTTGCCCACGGTGTAGACGTTCATGCGGTTGGGACCGGCGCCGATGATGCCGCGCAGGCCGGCGGTGCCAAAGCTCAGCTCGCAGCGGAAGGCGTCGAGGATGGCCTCCTCGTCGCCCGCCAGGGCCTCGAGCTGCCCGGCCGGTAGCTCCGCGGCCTCGCTGCACCAGCGCTGGTACTCCTGCATGACGTCCATTGTTGCCTCCTGTTTTCCGGGGTGTGCGGGTTGTGGTTGCAGCGCCGGCGGCTAGATGCCCGCCAGCTCGTCGAGCTCCTCGTCGCTCTTGCCGATGTGCGCGTAGGTTTGCGCGTCCTTGCCGGTGGCGAAGGGCGCGAAGCTGGGCAGCACGGGTGTGGGGATGCGCAGCTTGAGGTAGGTGCCGTCCTCGCGGAACTCCTCGTGCTCCACATGGGCGCGCTCGTGCGCCATCTGGACGAAGCGGCCCTGCGTGTAGGGGATCAGCACCTCCACCAGCGGGTCGCGCGCGAGCACGGCCTTGGTGATGCGCTCCAGCAGCTCCTGCGAGCCCTCCCCCGTCACCGCAGAGACGAAGGCGGCCTCCGGCTCGAGCTGCGTCAGGTGGGCGAGCTCTCCTTCTCCGCAGAGGTCGATCTTGTTGTAGACGAGCACCGTCTCGATCTTCTCGGCCTCGATCTGGCCCAGGACCTCGCGCACGGCCTTGATCTGCTTGTCGCGCTGGGGGGAGCTGGTATCCACCACCAGCAAGATGAGGTCTGCCTCGCGTATCTCCTCGAGCGTGGAGTGGAACGACTCGACGAGCGAGGTGGGCAGCTTCTGGATGAAGCCGACCGTGTCTGTGAGGGTGACGCAGGGGCCGGCATCGAGCTCCAGGCGGCGCGTGGTGGAGTCGAGCGTGGCGAAGAGCTTGTCGTAGGCGAGCACGTCCGCGCCGGTGAGGCGGTTCATCAGGCTGGACTTGCCGGCGTTGGTGTAGCCGGCCAACGCGATGCGGAAGATGCTGCCGTCCTTGCGGCTCTTGCGCTGGGTGGCGCGGCTCTGGGCCACGTCCTTGAGCTCGCTGCGGATGCGGCTGATGCGCTTGCGGACCAAGCGGCGGTCAACTTCGAGCTGGCTTTCGCCCTCGCCAAAGCGGCTGCCCACGCCGCCGCCCATGCGGTTGGAGGCCAGGTGGCTCCACATGCCGCGCAGGCGCGGGTAGAGGTACTGGTTCTGCGCCAGGCGCACTTGGAGGCGGCCCTCCTTGGTGGTGGCGTGCAGGGCGAAGATGTCGAGGATGAGGGCCGTGCGGTCGATGACCTTGACGGGCTTGCCCACGAGCTTTTCCAGGTTGGCCTGCTGGCTGGGGGTGAGCTCGTCGTCGAAGACGACCAGGTTTGCTTCCAGGCGCTCCACCATGGCGGCCAGCTCGTCTGCCTTGCCGGGCCCGATGAAGGTGCGCGGGTTGGGTGTCTCCATGCGCTGGCTGATGCTGCCCACGACGCTGGCACCGGCGGTGCTCACCAGGCGCTCGAGCTCTGCGAGGGACTCCTCAAGCGGCCAGTCGATGTCGCCGCGGTCGATGCCCACGAGGACGGCGCGCTCGGGCTGCTCCTCGGTGGACTCGACTTCGAACTGGCGGTATGCCACTACGCATCACCGCCCTGGGGCCTGTGGTCGGCCACGACCACGGAGGACTCGTCGACTTGGATGACGGAGGGGCCGTCTGCACGCTCGGCCACGCTTTGGCCGAGCTCTGCCATGGAGGCCATGGCGAGCGCCTGCGGGTCTGCCGGCGAGGTGCCGTCGATAGCGGCTTGGGCGCTAGAGCCGGCGAGGTAGGCCAGGACCATGGCGTAGAGGCTAGCCGCGGTGCCCGCCAAACCCGCCAGCGCGAAGACGATGATGGCCGCCCCAGTGCTGATGCCGCCTTTGCCTACTGCCATTGAGCCGACGCCCCTTTCTGCGCTGCAAGAGTTCTTCCGCTCGATTCTAGCAGTGCAGCGCAGCACGGCACCTTACGCTCTCGACAGCTTGCACAATCTTCGCAGCCCGCAAGCACACACGCTGCACGAGGACTCATGCGGAGCAAGGGAATACCCTGAGTGCGGTTCGCAGCGGCTGGCGCTGAGTACATGGCTCAGGGAATTCCTGGCGCGCGATTCACAGCAGAGAACGCTGACCCTGCGAGAAAGGGAATACCCTGAGTGCGGTTCGCAGCGGCTGGCGCTGAGTACATGGCTCAGGGAATTCCTGGCGCGCGATTCACAGCAGAGAGCGCTGACCCTGCGAGCAAGGGAATTCCCTAAGCGCGATTTGCAGCGGCTGGCGCCGATCTTGAGAGCAAGGGAATTCCCTAAGTCCGATTGTTCCCAGCCTAGCACCAGCAGGGCCTCGCAAGGAATTCCCTGCGAGGCGGCCCGCAGCCGTGGGCCATAGCGGTCATGCCTAACATCCAGGGTCTCGCGGGCGTGAGTACGGGTATACTGAATGCATCTGTGCAAACGCGCTTATAAACGCATTTCAAACGCAACATGGGATACGCTCATATGGATTTCCTCAAAGTCTCCAGCAAGTCTTCCCCTGCCTCTGTGGCGGGTGCCATCGCCGGCCTCATCAAAGACGGCAACCCGGTCCGCATCCAGTCGGTGGGTGCCGGCGCGGTGAACCAGGCCGTCAAGGCCATCGCCATCGCGCGCGGCTACCTCATCCCCACGGGCGTGGACGTCAGCTGCACGCCCTCGTTCGCAGAGATCGCCATCAACGGCGAGGTCCGCACCGCCATCCGCTTCAATGTCGACCCCCACCTGGTCGAAGGCGGCACCCTCACGCCAGACGAGCTGCAGTCCGTCGTAAGCTCCGTGGCCAATGCCGGCAGCGCGCAGCGCGCGTAAGGGGGCCTCATGGAGCGCAACATCACGCTGGGGGGCATGACCTACTGCCTCAAGGTCTTCGGCTGCCAGATGAACGAGAACGACGGTGAGCGCGTGGCCGGCATGCTCGACGCCCAGGGATGCATGATGGTGGACACCATCGAGGCAGCCGACATCGTCGTCTTCATCACCTGCTGCGTGCGCGAGGCCGCAGACGTGCGCCTCATGGGCCAGGTGGCAAGCCTCAAGAACATCCCGCCCGCTCATGAGGGCCAGCCGCGCCTGGTGTGCGTGGGCGGCTGCATCGGCCAGCGCGACGGAGAGAAGCTGCGCAAGGCCCTGGCGCATGTGGACATCGTGTTCGGCACGCACAACCTGGGCCACCTGGTGAGCCTGCTGGAGCAGCGCCTGGAAAGCGGCAAGCCCGTGGTGGAGACCATCGAGGCCAACGACGGCTTCTCAAGCGACCTGCCCGCCACCCGCGAGCGCTCCTGGAGCGCCTGGGTGCCCATCATGACCGGCTGCAACAACTTCTGCACGTATTGCATCGTGCCCTACGTGCGCGGCCGCGAGGCCAGCCGCCCGCTTGATGACATCCAGGCCGAGCTGGAGCGCCTGGCGCAGCAGGGTGTGCAGGAGATTACCCTCCTGGGCCAAAACGTCAACAGCTACGGCCGCGACCTCTATGGCGAGCCCCGCTTTGCGGAGGTGCTGCACATGGCGGGCGAGAGCGGCATCCCGCGCGTGCGCTTTGTGACGAGCCACCCCAAGGACCTGCTGCCCCAGACCATCGAGGCCATGGCGGCGCACCCCACCATCATGCCGCAGCTGCACCTGCCGCTCCAAAGCGGCAGCGACCGCATCCTCAAGGCGATGAACAGGGTGTATGACACAACGCGCTACCGCCAGCTGGTGGCCGAGCTGCGCCGCGCCATCCCCAACATCTCGCTTTCCACAGACATCATCGTCGGCTTCCCGGGGGAGACCGAGGAGGACTTCCAGGCCACCTACGACCTGGTCAAGGAGGTGGGCTACGGGCAGGTCTTCACCTTCATCTACAGCAAGCGCGAGGGCACGCCCGCGGCTGCGATGGAAGACGAGACCCCGCGCGAGGTCATCCAGGAGCGCTTCGACCGCCTGGTGGAGCTGGTGCAGGCCAGCGCCTACGAGCAAAACCAGAAGGAGCTGGGCGCCGTGGTGCCCGTGCTCGTGGAGGGCCCCAGCAAGCGCGACCCGGGCATGCTGAGCGGCAAGAGCCCCAAGAACCAGACCGTCCACGCGCCGCTGCCGCAGGGCGTGAGCCTCGAGCAGCTGGTGGGCAGATTTGTGGACGTGCGCGTTGAGGAAGCCAAGACCTGGTACCTGAGGGGCAGCGTTGTCTCCTAGCGCGCGCCGCCCGCAGGAGCTGCCCGTCATCGCCGTCATGGGCTGCACGGCCAGCGGCAAGTCCGCCCTGGCAGACGCCCTGGCGCTCGAGCTGGGCGGCGAGGTTATCTCTGCAGACAGCATGCAGGTCTACCGCGGCATGGACATAGGCACGGCCAAGACGCCGGCTGCCGAGCGCCCCGTGCCCTACCACTGCATCGACATCCTGGAGCCCGGCCAGCCCTACAGCGCCGCGCTCTTCCAGCGCGACAGCCGCGCCGCCATCCAGCAGATCCGCGCCCGCGGCCACGTGCCCGTGCTCTGCGGCGGTACCTTCTTCTACGTGCGCGCCTGCCTCAACCAGATGGACTTCGCCCCCGGCGAGCAGGAGGAAAACCCCGTCCGCGCCCGCTTCAACGCCATGGCGCAGGAGCTGGGCGCCCAGGGCATCTGGGAGCACCTGCACTCGATAGACCCGCAGAGCGCCGCCGTCATCCACCCCAACAACACGGTGCGCGTGGTGCGCGCGCTGGAGATGCACGAGGCGGGCGAGAGCTACGCGGTGCGCAAGGAGGCCTTCAAGGGCATCGGCGAGGCCATCCCCAGCATCAAGATCGGACTGGAGTGGGACACACCGGTGCTCTACGAGCGCATCGAGCGCCGCGTGGGCGCGATGATGGAGCAGGGGCTGGTGGCCGAGGTGCAGGGCCTGCTGGCACGCGGCCTGCGCGAGGGCCTCACGGCGCCGGCGGCCATCGGCTACAAGGAGGTCGTGGCCGCGCTTGACGGCGAGTGCAGCATGGATGAGGCGGTGGAGCAGATCAAGCAGTCCACGCGCCGCTACTCCAAGCGGCAGCGCAGCTGGCTGCGCGGCGAGCCCGGCCTTCACAGCCTGCGCGCCCAGGGCAAGGAGCCCGCCCAGCTGCTGCGCGAGGCCCTGGAGCTCGTCGCCGCCTGCTAGGGGGCGTGCAATCTGATAGAAACACTGCTGTGCGAACATCGCCACAGCACAAACCGATGAGGAGGAGCACCATGCAGCTCGAATTCGCAAAGCTCAACGGCGCCGGCAACGACTTCGTCATGGTCGACGACCTGGCAGACCGCATCACCCTGACCCCCGAGCAGGTCGCAGAGATCTGCGACCGCCACTTCGGCGTGGGAGCAGACGGCGTGATCTTGGTCAAGCCCTCGCCGCGCCCCGAGTGCGCCGCCTACATGGACTACTACAACTCGGACGGCACCAAGGCCCAGATGTGCGGCAACGGCGTGCGCTGCTTTGCCAAGTTCCTGGTTGACCGCGGCATCGTCGACCCCGCCAGCGGCGCCTTTGTGGCAGACACGCTGGCCGGCCCCAAGCCCATCCAGTTCAGCTTAGACGAGCAGGGCAAGCTGGCCACCGCCACCGTCGACATGGGCGAGCCCATCCTCACGCCGGCGGCCGTGCCCACCACCCTGCCCGCCAGCAGCGGCTTTGAGGCGGCGGTGAGCCAGCCCGTCACCGTGCACGCCGGCACCTACGAGTTCACGGCTGTCTCCATGGGCAACCCGCACGCCATCACTTTCGTGGCAGACCCGCTCTCCTTCCCGCTGGAGGTCGTGGGCCCGCAGGTGGAGCTTGCGCCCGAGTTCCCCGAGAAGACCAACGTCGAGTTCGCCAGCGTCAGCGGCAGCACCATCACCATGCGCGTGTGGGAGCGCGGCTGCGGCGAGACCCTCGCCTGCGGCACCGGCGCCTGCGCCACCGCGGTGGCCGCCAACCTCAACGGCCTGGCGGGCCGCGAGGTCAGCCTCAAGCTGCTGGGCGGCACGCTGCACATCCGCTGGAGCGAAGACGACAACCACGTCTACATGACCGGCCCCGCCGCCCAGTACTTCACCGGCACCCTCGAGCTCTAACCCACTCAACGGCAGACATCAACCGCAAGCAACAGCGGATCTGGTGAGCAGGGAACGCCCTGTTCACCAGATCCGCCTTTCTGTGCCCAAAACCAGCACCCAGGAATTCCCTGACCGATGGTTTTGCCTCCTCAGCTGCAAAACATGCTGGCAGGAATTCCCCAGAAGACATTTTTGCCCTCTCGGCTGCAAAGCGCACAAGTAGGAATGCCCTGGCTGGCGGTTCACCGCAGCAAACGCGTCTGCACCGCGGTAGGAACACCCTAGCCGTGCATTTGGATCTTGGGGTAGAGCGTGCTCATGGGGATGCGGCGGCGGTGGTGCGCCAGCAGCGTGGTGAAGAACAGGAACGCCACGGTGAAACCGGCCAGCACCACAGCGCTCAGCACCATGTAGCTGGCGTCCAGGCCGCACATCGCCATGCGGAAGCCCTGCACCACGTAGGTCATCGGCAGCAGCGGGTTGAGGATGTTGAAGACGGGCAGCTCGCTTTCGATGGGGAAGGTGCCCGCGGCCGTGCACAGCTGCAGCATGAGCAGCACCACCAGCACCACCAGGCCCGAAGTGCCCATAGCCGCGCGCACGAACTGCGAGATGGCCATGAAGCAGCACGCCGTGAGCAAGCCGAACAGGTAGTACTGCAACGGGAAGTTCACGTTGAGCTTGAGCCCGAACTGTATGAACGCCAGCAGCACCACCACCTGCAGGCAGGCGATGGAGACCATGGGGATGTAGCTCGAGGCAACGGCCGAGACGCTGCTCGCGCGGCTCATGAGCAGGCGGTTGTTCAAAGAGCGGACGAGGAAGGTGATCATCAGGCAGCCGACCCACATGCCAAGGCCGATGAAGTACGGGGCAAAGCCGGTGCCGTAGTTGGCGACCTGCGTGATGCTTTCGCCCGTGCCGGAGTCGCCGTTGGCGATGACGGGCTGGGCCATCATCTGCGCCTTGGCGTCCTTGCCCTGGGTGCTCTTGTCCATGTCCTTCTGGCCGTCTTCCAGGCCGTCTGCAAGCTCCACGGCGCCCTCGATAGCGGTGCCGATGCCCGCGCTCAGCTCCCGCGCGCCGCTTGCGGCAGTGCCCAGATTGTAGGTGATCTTGCTCGAGCCGTTGGCCGCGGTGCCCACGCCCTCGGCCAGGGCAGCGGCGCCTTCGGCGATCTGCTGGTTGCCCTCGCGCAGGGCCGCAGAGCCCTCGACAGCGCTGGTGAGGCCGTTGGCAAGCGCACCCGCGCCGCCCTGCAGCTGCTCTGCGCCCTCGGCCACGGCCTGCGCGCCCGCCACGAGGCTGGGCTGGCCATTGGCGCCCACGTTGACGGCCACGTTGAGCTGCTCGATGGCGGCGACGAGCTCGGCCGCGGTGGTGCTGGAGGCATAGGCCCCCATGTTGCCCACACCGCTCAGGTAGCCGCTGCACGTGCCCGCCGCCTGGCTGTAGGCGCTGGCCGCGGCGGTGAGGGTGCTCTGGGCGTCTGTCAGCGCGGACATGGCGCTGTTGTAGGCGACGAAGTCTGTCAGGAACGCGGCAGACGCAGCCAGCAGCTCCGGGACCTTCTCGACCTTGACGGCGCCGCCCTCCCCCATCACGGCGGTCATGGCCGCCTGGAAGGCCTGGGAGGTCGCGGCTATGGCAGCACCCTTCTCCTGCGCGGCGGCTGCGGCCTTCTGGGCTGCGGCGCCGGCCTCCTGGTAGCTCACGGCTGCGGATGCCAGGGTGGCGATGTCCGTGCAGAGCTCGTCGCCCACCTGCGGGGCGGCCTGGGCCACGGCAGCGGCATGCGCGGAGGCGGCGCTGAGATCGCCCTTCTGGAGGTCTGCGGCCACCTGCTTCAAGCCCTGCTCGAGCTGGGTGGAGCCGGTCTGGCTGGAGCTGGGGGCGCCAACGGCGGCGGCGAGCTGCGCCAGGGCGTCGCCCACCTGCTTCACGCCGCTGCTCACGCCGGCAGCGCCCGTGCTCAGCGCGCCTGCGCCCGCCTGCAGCTGCTGGGCGCCTGTCTGCGCGCTGCCCAGGCCCTCGCTCAGCTCCTGCGCGCCCTGAGCGGCGTCTGCTGCGCCGGCCTGCAGGCTCTGCGCACCCTCGGATGCACTCTCGAGGCCCTCCGTCAAGCTGGCGGAGCCCTCCTGCAGCCGGCTCACGCCGCTTGCGAGGCTCGCGGCGCCGTCCTGGGCGTCTTGCAACCCGTTGGCAAGCTCGCGCGAGCCGTCAACAGCGCTGGTCAGCCCGTCAGAGGCCTCCTCTACAGAGAGGAAGATCGTGTCCAGGTACTCCTCGGAGATCTTGTTGTTCAGCTCCGCCTTGATCTTGGTGACCATGGAGCTGCCCACCGTCTGCGCGATGAGGTTGGTGGAGGGGTTGAAGTAGACCTTGAGCTCGGCCTGCTGGGGGTTCTTGGAGTCTGCGTTGGCGATGGTCTGCGAGAAGTCCGCCGGGATCACCAGCTCCATGTAGTAGCGGGCATCGCGCAGGCCCTGGTCCGCGTCCTCGAGCGCCACGAACTGCCAGTCGTAGCCCGAGGCCTCGCCTTCCTTGGCGTCCTCGTTGTTCTGGATGAGCTCGTCGCAGAGCTCCTGGCCCAGGTTGCGCTCTTCGTCATCGATCACAGCGCCCTCATCCAGGTTGACCACGGCGGCAGGAACGTTGGCCAGGCTGCCGTAGGGGTCGAGGAAGGCCAGCAGGAACAGGCCGGCGTAGATGAGCGGGATGAGCGCCACGGCGCAGATGGAGAACATCAGCCAACCGCTGGCGCGGAAGTTCTTGAACTCGAGCAGGGCGGACCTCAGGCCGACGAAGGGGTTCCTCATGCCAGGGCCTCCTTTCCCTCAGCGTCTTGCGGGAAGACGGGCGGCACCAGCTCGGGCTGGGGCAGCGCGACGCCGTTGGCCGTGCCGCACACCGGGCAGGCGAAGGCCTCCCCCTTGGCCGCGAGCACCGCCTGGCGCTGCTCTTCGGCCTCCTGCGAGCAGACGACGACGGCATCTGCGTAGCGTGCGATCTCGTACTCGTTCATACCCACGAGGATGGTGGTGCCCTTGGTCTGCGCCAGCTCCTTGAGCGCCTTCATGAGGCGGATGCTCTGGTGCTGGGTGAGGCCGCGTTGGATGTCGTCCACCATGAGCAGCTGCGGGTCGCCCGCGTAGGCCAGCGCGATGTCGAAGCGCTTGCGGTCGTAGCTGTCCAGGTCGCGGAAGCGCTTGCCCGCCAGCTCCGCGAGGTTCCAGTGCTCGAGGTACTCGGCCACCTTGGCCCTGCGGCCGGACTTGCCCACCACCTGTAGCTCGGCTGCCAGGATGTCTGCAACACGGGAGTTCTCAGTCACATCGTTGACGCGCGGCACCAGGGTGATGTTGGAGATGCTGCGCACCTTGCGGTGCTGTTTGCGCAGGTCGAGGCCGGCAACAGTGGCCGTGCCCTGCATGAAGCGCATGCGCGCCGCCAGCCCGAGCATGAGGCAGGTCTTGCCGCAGCCCTCGCTGCCGAACAGCGCCACCAGCTGGTTGCGCTCGATGCTGAGGTTGACGTCTTCGTACACGGGGCCGGACGGTGTCCGCAGCCCCAAGCCGCGTACCTGGATGAACGGAGCGGTGCTTTGTGTCATAAGAACCTTCTTCGCAGAAGGCGGCTGCCAAGACATGCGGTAGCCGCGCGAGCTCGTCACGTAATGATTACATACACCATAGAGATGGGCAAAGCGCCAATCAATTACGGGAAATCAACATCCATACAACTGTATGAAAACCCTGCAAAAACGCACGATGCCATGCGGATGTGGAATGGTGGAGGGCGTCACGCTCGTTAGCCCAAAAGCTCGGTGATGCGGTCGAGGATGCGGGCGGCGAGCTGGCGCTTGGAGAGCAGGGGCAGCTCCTCTTCGCCCTGGGGGCTCACCAGCCAGACGCGGTTGTCGGGCGTGGCAAAGCCCACGCCGCTGCTTACGTCATTGGCAACGCAGAGGTCGGCGTTCTTGCGCTGCAGCTTGCCGCGGGCGGCCTCCAGGGGGTTGCCCGTCTCTGCCGCATAGACCACCTGCACCTGGCCGGCGCGCTTGGTGGCGCCAAAGGTGGCGGCGATGTCCGGGTTGGGGACGAAGCGCACGCACTGCTCCCCCATCCCGCCGGCCTCCTTGCCGCTCTTGATCTTGACGGGGCTGTACTCAGCGGGGCGCCAGTCGCTCACGGCGGCGGAGAACACGGCGGCGTCGCAGGCTGCGTAGGGCTCCTGGCAGGCCTCGAGCATCTCAAGCGCGGTCTGCACGCGCACGACTTCCACGCCGGCCGGGTCTGCCAGCGCCACGGGACCGGTGACGAGCGTCACCTGCGCGCCGCGGGCCGCAGCCTCTGCCGCCAGGGCAAAGCCGCTGGCGCCGCTGGAGGGGTTGGAGATGAAGCGCACCGGGTCGAGCGGCTCGCGCGTGGGGCCGGCCGTGACCAGCACGCGCCTGCCCTCCAGGCTGCGGGTGCGGCCGAGCTCCTCGAGCACGGCGGCCACGATGGCCTCGGGCTCCTCCATGCGACCCTTGCCCTCGGTGCCGCAGGCCAGGTGCCCGCTGGTGGGGCTCACGATGCGCACGCCGCGCGCCTCGAGCGCCGCGATGTTGCCCTGGGTGACCGGGGACGCCCACATGCCGTCGTTCATGGCGGGGGCGATCACCAGCGGGGCGCTGGTAGCCAGGGCGGTGGTGGTGAGCAGGTCGTCTGCCGTGCCGTTGGCGATCTTGGAGCAGACGTTGGCTGTGGCCGGCGCGATGCAGAAGAGGTCTGCCTCGTGCGCCAGGGAGATGTGGTGGATGGGGGCGCCGGGCTCGTCGAAGAGCCCCACGGCAACTTCCTCGTTGGTGAGGGCACGGAAGGTGGTGGGCCCCACGAAGTGGGTGGCGTGCTCGGTCATGACCACCTTGACGTGCACACCCGCCTTCTGCAGGCCGCGCACGATATAGCAGGCCTTGTACGCGGCGATGCACCCGGTGATCCCCAGCAAGACGGTCTTCATGGCACTCTCTCCTTCGGGCAGGGCGGCCTTCTGGCTGCGGGGCTAGTCGGTCTGGGTGACGAAGAGGCGATGGCAGCTGGGGCACTCGGTGACGGGCTCGCCGGACCTCAGCTTTGAGAGCACGCCGGTCTGGAACTCCACGTGGCAGGCGCTGCAGTGCGTGCCCTCAAGGTAGGCGGTGCCGATGCCGCCCTTCTCGGCCTTGATCTTGGCGTAGCGGGTCTGCAGCGGCGCGGGCAGCTCGGCAAGCAAGCGCTTGACCTGGTTTTCCAGCGCCTCCATGCGCGCCTTGACCTCGCCGCCCTTGACCTTGAAGTCCTCGGTGAGGTGGTGCTCCTTGTGGTCGAGCTTTTCCAGCATGTCCATCACCTGGGCACCCAGGTTGTCGATCTTGATCTGGCGCTCGAGCAGGGCGTCTGTCTCTTGGTTGATGGTCTGCTCGCGCTTGACCAGGCCCTCCATGTCGCGCGTGACCTTGGTGACGACGCGGTGGTCGGTGGTGTGGTCGAGCGCGCTCTGCAGCTCGGCGAGCTTGGCGAGCAGCTTGGTCTCCTCATCCTCGAAGCGCGCGATCTTCTCGGCCACCTCGTCGGCCAGCTCGACCACCTGGTCCTGCTTAGCCTTGAGCTCGCGGCGCTTGGCGCGGCACTCCACGATCTGAGCGGCCTCGGGGATCTCGTCGAGCTCCTTCTTGGTGCGGATGAGCTCGCGCTCCTTGAGCGCCAGCTGGTACAGGGTCTGCGTCTGGGTCATGTGCTACCTCTCAAGCGTCTGCGGAGTCCACCAGTTGCACGACGAGCACTCGAGCACGGCGATGCGCTGCTCGGGGACGCCCGCCTGGGCCACAGCCTGGGCGAGCACGCGCTGCAAGGGCAGCTCGCTTGCGTCGTGGCCGAGGTCGATCACAGCCAGGTGGGGCTGTGCGTCTGCGCAGAAATGATAGCGCGTCTCCCCCACCATGGCGCAGTCGATGCCCTGGGCCACGCAGATGTCGTAGACCTCCTGCTCGCCCCAGCTGCCGTTGAGGAAGGCCAGGCGCCGCACGGGGCGCTTGGGGCTGCCCCACACGCGCGGGCTGCCGCCAAAGGCCTCGAGCGCGCGCTGGGCCGCGGTGGCCAGGGTGCTGCCCTGTGGCAGGGTGTAGACCGCGCCAAAGCCCGTGCCCTGGGCGCTGCGCGCCGGGTCCATGTACTGCTCGAAGCAGCCCTCGCAGCTCCAGCCGAGCAGCTGGGTGAAGGCATCGCGCGCGGCGAGCGAGCGGTCTGCATTGGTGTGCATGGCGATCACGGCCACGCCGCGGCTGGCGGCCTCCCACACGAGCCTGCCCGGCCCGCTGGCCGCGGCGTCTGCCTGCGGGGCAAAGCTGCTGGGGCCGCCCTTGATGAAGGCGGGGTGATGGGTCACGAGCACATTGCAGCCCGCCTCTGCGGCGGCGATCACGGCCTGTGGCGTCATATCCAGGTTGACGGCCACGGAGCCCACAGCGACGCTGCGGTCGCCAACCGCCAGGCCGGGGTGGTCCCAGCTCTCGGCATCGCTGGGCGGGAAGGCCGCGAACAGGGCCTCCTCCAGCGCGCCCACGGTGAGTGCTGTCATCGCGTTTCTCCTCTCTGCCGGCGCAGCCGCCGGCCGTTGCGCTGCTTACTTGAGCTCGAAGCGCTGCCAGCGGCCGCTGTGCGCGGTGCCGGGCAGCGGGGCCGTCACATGGCGGTAGCCGGCCTCGTACATGAGGCGGTAGGCCTCCTGCACGCCGCGGCCCACGTGCTCGGGGCGGTGCGCGTCGCAGCCCACGGTGCAGGGCACGCCCGCCTGGCAGAACGCGCGCAGGATGGCGGCGGCAGGGTACTGCTCCTGGGCGGCCTTGAACCAACCGGCCGTGTTGACCTCCACGATCAGCTCGCGCGCGGCAGCCAGCTGGGCGATGTCTGCAAAGGCGGCCTCCAGGCTGAAGGACGGGCGCTGGCCGAACACCTTGGGCAGGTCCGGGTGGCCCAGGCACTGCAGAGGCGCGCCGGAGCGCAGCAGCTCCTCCAGCGTGTTGAGGTAGAGCTCCCACACGCCGTCTGTGCCCAGCTCCTCCCACAGGCGCATGTTGTCGGAGTTGTCCAGCGGCAGGCCCTTGAGGAAGTGGATGGAGCCGATCACGTAGTCGTACGGAGCGCAGAGCTCGCGCAGCTCGGGCGCGCGGCCAGGCAGCCAGTCGGCCTCTATGCCGGCCACCAGCGCGGTAGCCGCGCCCTGCTCGGCCAGGTAGGCCTGCAGGCGGTGCAGCTGCTCCAGGTAGGTCTGAGCGTCTTGGGGCGACATGCTGTCTTCGCGCTGGGGGTCCAGCTCTTCAGGCAGCGTGAGGTGCTCGGTCTGCGCGTAAACGGCCAGCCCCAGCTCACAGGCGCGCGCCACCGCCTGGGCGAGCGTGCCCTGCCCGTGGCCGGAGTACGCGGTGTGGCTGTGGCAGTCGATGAGTTCCATGGTGGTGCCTCCCGGTGCGTGGAGCGGTGCCTCAGGCCCTAGCGCAGGGCTTGCGGCAGCACGGCGAGCAGGTGGTCGATGTCTGCGGCGGTGGTGCCGGCCCCAAAGCTCAGGCGCAGCGAGCCGTAGGCACGCTGCTTGGGGATGCCGATGGCCGTGAGCACGGGGCTCGGGTCCAGGCTGCCGGTGGAGCAGGCGCTGTCGCTGCTGGCGGCCACACCCAGGCTGTCCAGGCGCTGGACCAGGGTCTCGCCCTCAAGGCCTTCGGCGATGAGGCTCAGGGTGTGGGGCACGCAGGCGGAGTCGTCTGCCAGCGTGGGCACCAGCTTGTGGCGCGCCTCCAGGCGGGCCAGGCCCTCCAGGAGCTGCGCGCGCAGGGCGGCCGCATGCTGCCATGTGGCCTCGCGCTCGGCCACCGCGTACTCCACGGCAGCGGCCATGGCGCAGGCGCCCATGACGTTGGAGGTCCCGCTGCGCAGGCCGCTTTCCTGCCCGCCGCCAAAGAGCAGCGGCTGCACGCGCGTGCCGCGGCGCAGGTACACGAAGCCCGCCCCCTTGAGCGCGCCCAGCTTGTGCGCTGAGAAGGCAGCGGCATCCACCCCGCTTTCCTCCAGGTTCAGCTCGACCTTGCCCAGGGCCTGCACGCAGTCCGTGAAGAAAAGGGCGCCCAGCTCGTGGGCCGCCGCTGCCAGCTCGCGCACGGGCTGGGCGGTGCCGAGCTCGTTGTTCACGGCCATGACAGCCACCAGCGCCAGCCTGCCGCCCTGGGCGAGCGCCTTGGAGGCGGCCTCATGCAGGGCAGCCGGCGTCACCACGCCGCTGCGGTTGGCGGGCACGCTGTGGACCTTGTAGCCAAGGCGCTTGAGGCTTGCGGCGGCATCGGCCACGGCGTGGTGCTCGATGCTGCTCACGATGACATGGGTTTCCTGCGGCTTGGCGTTGGCGGGCAGCAGGCCGCGCACGGCCATGTTGTCGCCCTCGGTGCCGCCGCTGGTGAACACGACCTCCGCCGGCTGGCGGGCGCCTGCTGCGCGCGCGATGCGCCTGCGTGCGTCTTCGAGCTGGCGGCGGGCCTCGCGGCCTTCTGCGTGGAGCGAGTTGGCGTTGGCCCAGCTGCAGCCCGCGATCACCGGGTGCAGGCGCGGGTCGAAGGGAGCGGTTGCCGCGTAGTCCAGGTAGACCCTGCGCTCGGCTGCCGCAGCCTGCTGCTGCTCGGGCATGGCTACTCCACCGTGCCCGCGGCCCTGATGGCTGCGATGGCGGCGGCGCGGTCCTCGTGCTTGAAGACGGCGCTGCCGGCAACCAGCATGTTCGCACCCGCGGCCGTCACCAGCGGCGCGGTGGTGGGGTCGATGCCGCCGTCGACCTCGATCAGCGGCTCCACGCCCAACTCTTGGCAGCGCGCCTTGACCTCGGCCACCTTGCCGGCGCTTGCGGGGATGTAGCTCTGGCCGCCAAAGCCGGGGTGCACGCTCATCACCAGCACCAGGTCCAGCTCACGCAGGACCTCGTCCTCGATGCGGCCGACCTCTGTCTCGGGGTTGATGGCCATGCCGGCCTTGGCGCCGTGCGCGTGGATGCGCTCGATGATCGCCAGCGCGTCCGCAGCACCCCAGACGGCCTCGCGGTGGAAGACCACCATGTCTGCCCCGGCGTCCAGGTACCACTGCACCTGCTGGCCCGGGTTGGAGATCATCAGGTGCACGTCGAGCGGCGTGCTCGTGACCTTCTTGAGCGCCTTGACGTGGTTGGGCCCGATGGTCAGGTTGGGGACGAAGTGGCCGTCCATGACGTCGACGTGCACCCAGTCGGCGCCGCCGGCGCTGATCTGGCGGACGTCTTCGCCCAGGGCGGAGAAGTCGGCGCTGAGGATGGAGGGGGCGATGAGGGGGGCGGTCATGGGTGAACCTCGCTTTGCTGTGGGGTGATGGGTGCGGGTGCGGAGCGGAGCGACGCAGGGACCTGCGCCCCTACGCCTGGCCGCCGCCTTGCTCGGCTGCCTTGTCCTTGGGTGACTTGCCCAGCGAGAACGTGGGCTCCTCGTGTGCGATGAGGCGCTTGATGTTGGCGCGGTGCGCGAAGACGACCACCGCGGAGATGGCCGCGGCAAAGGCGATGGCGGGCACGGAGCCCCAGTGGAAGAGGAAGGCCCACACCGTAACGCTGCAGGCTGCGGCGATGCTGCCCACGCTCACGATGCGGCTGGCCACGGCGAAGACGATGAACACCACTAGGATGCCCAGCGCGATGCCCGGGGACGCCACCAGCAGCGTGCCGAAGCCGGTAGAGATGCCCTTGCCGCCCTTGAAGCCCAGCCAGGGGCTGTAGATATGGCCGGCCACGCCGAAGAAGACCGAGCCCATGAGCAGGGCGTCTGCCTCCCAACCGGCAAAGCCGCCCAGGTGGATGAGCAGGCGCGCGATGCCCACCGCCACGGCGCCCTTGAGCATGTCTGCCAGCAGCACGGCCACGCCGCCCTTGGCCCCCAACATGCGGTTGGAGTTGGTGGCGCCGATGGAGCCGGAGCCGCCGCTGCGCGGATCGACCCCGAAGAACAGGCGGCCGATGACCACGCCGCTGGGGATGGAGCCCAGCAGGAAGGCCAGCACGTAGCTCAAGACGAGTGCGATGGGCAATGTCACGTTCTATCTCCTCCGTCCTCGTGCGTCGCAGGCGGCGCGCTTAGTTCTTCCGCTTGAAGTGCATGCGGATGGGCGTGCCCGCCAGCGGGAAGGTGCTGCGCAGGCGGTTCTCCAGGTAGCGGCGGTAGTTGTCGTCGATGATCTCCGGCGCGTTGCAGAAGAAGGTGAACGCGGGGGGCTGCACGTCGGTCTGGGTGACGTAGTTGAGCTTGAGGCGCTTGGAGCCCTTGGAGATCGTGTGGCCGAAGTCGCGCAGCTCGGTGAGGAAGTGGTTGAGCTTGTTGGTGGCGATGTGGGTGGAGTAGCCCTCGTAGACGCTGTCAATCGCGTCCCACACGCGGTGCACGCTGCGGCCGGTGAGCGCGCTCACGGTGAGCACGGGCGCGTAGGCCACAAAGCCCATGCGGTCCTCGATGAAGTCCTTGATCTCGTCGCGGCGGGCCGGGTCGGTGACCAGGTCCCACTTGTTCACGACGATCACCATGGCGCAGCCGCGCTCCTTGGCCAAGCCGGCCACGCGCTGGTCTTGGTCGGTGAGGCCCAAGGTGGCGTCGATCATGAGCAGGGCGACGTCCGCACGGTCGATAGCGCGCAGGCTGCGGACGAAGCCGTAGTACTCGACGTCTTCGTCGATGGCGCTCTTCTTGCGGATGCCCGCGGTGTCGACGATGCGGTAGCGCGTGCCCTCGTGCTCGACAACGGTGTCGATGGCGTCGCGCGTGGTGCCGGCGTGGTCGGCGACGATGGAGCGCTCGGTGCCCACGAGGCGGTTGGTGAGCGAGGACTTGCCGGCGTTGGGGCGGCCGATGATGGCCACGTTGATGGCGTCGTCCTCCTCCGGCTCGTCGAAGTTGGCGGGCAGCGCGGCGACCACGTCGTCGAGCAGGTCGCCGGAGCCGTGGCCGTGCAGGGCGCTCACCGGGTAGGGGTCGCCGAGCCCCAAGCCGTAGAACTCCCACAGGGGGCTCTCGTCGGCGGTGTTGTCGAGCTTGTTGACGGCGAGGAAGACCGGGGTCTTGGTGCGCTTGAGCACGCCGGCGATGCGCTGGTCTTCCTCCGTCATGCCCGTGCGGCCGTCGACGAGGAAGATGATGACGTCGGCCTCGTCGCAGGCAGAGAGCGCCTGGGCGGTGATGGATTCCTGGAAGCGGTCCGCGTCGCCGATGGCGATGCCGCCGGTGTCGATAAGCATGAAGTGGGCGCCGTTCCAGTCGGCCTCGTGGTAGGAGCGGTCGCGCGTGACGCCGCGCATCTCGTGGACGATGGCGTCCGCGGTCTGGCTGATGCGGTTGATGAGAGTGGACTTGCCCACGTTCGGGCGGCCCACGATGGCAACGATAGGCAGGGCCATGAAGGGTCCTCTTTCTAGAAAAGCAGAAGTTACGTCGAACCGAATAAGTATAGCGGATTTGGTGGGTTCGAACCCCCCGTGGGGGCCCTTAACAAGAAAGGCCGCAGTGGTAGCGGCCTTTGTGATTTTGATGGTGGAGGTAAGGGGGTTCGAACCCCTGACCTCGTGACTGCCAGTCACGCGCTCTCCCAACTGAGCTATACCCCCGTTGTGCACTGTTTGGTTGTCAAAGGTTTTTGGTGGAGGTAAGGGGGTTCGAACCCCTGACCTCGTGACTGCCAGTCACGCGCTCTCCCAACTGAGCTATACCCCCACATGGGCAAACCTCTTTGCGGTGCGGTTGTCCAATATACAGAAACCCCCGCCCCCACGCAAGACCCCATTTCAGCAAAAACTAGAACGCAGAGAGGTAGATCTTGCGGGCGTCTTCCATCGTGAGCTTCTTGAACGCGCCGAAGACCTCTCCCTTGTTCTGCTGCAGGGTGGGCAGCAGCTTGTCGACGTCCTCGGGCTTGATGCCCAGCTCGCCCATGGTGGTGGGCATTCCGATCTCCTTGAAATAGTCCTGGAGGGCGTCGATGGTGGCGGTGACGGCGTCTTCGACGGGGCGGTTGGGGTCGACCGGCGCGGCGAAGGCAGCGATCGAGGAGATATGCTCTTCCTGCGTCACCGGCTCGATGCCGAACACCAGGCGGCCGAAGTCCAGGAAGCGCTGCGGGTCCTCGCGCCAGACGTAGCGCATCCACGCGGGCATCACCACGGCCAGGCCGGCGCCATGGGTGATGGAGGTGTCGAAGGCGGAGAGCTCGTGCTCGAGGGCGTGGCTCTCCCAGCCGCCGGCGCGGCCACCGTAGACCAGGTTGCGCCCGGCACCGCACAGGCCGTCGTGCGCCAGGGTGCCGGCCCACATGAGCGCGGCGCGGGCCTCGTAGTCGGCAGGGTCCTTCATCACAGTGCGGGCCGCGTCCATGACGGCGCGGATGATGCCGGCGGCGATGTTGTCCGTAACGGGCACCGCGCCGGCCCCGCTGAACCAGCGCTCGCAGATGTGGGCGATCATGTCCGTAGCGCCGGCTGCGGTCTGGTAGGCGGGCAGGGCGAAGGTGAGCTCCGGGTCCATGAAGGCGAAGGCCGGGCGGATGGCGTCTGAGTTCATGCCGCTCTTGAGGCCCAGCTCGTCGTTGGAGATGACGCAGCTGTCAGAGGCCTCGCTGCCGGCGGCGGGGATGGTGAGGACGGCGGCTACGGGCAGCGGGGTCACGGCGCTGACCGGCGTCTTCTTGGCGAAGAAGTCCCAGACATCGCCCGCGTAGGGCACGCCGGTGGCGATGGCCTTGGAGCAGTCGATGGCAGAGCCGCCGCCTATGGCCAAGATCAGCTGGACCCCCTTGGCACGCGCGAACTCGATGCCGG
This sequence comes from Coriobacteriales bacterium, assembly GCA_051876105.1. GTDB lineage: Bacteria > Actinomycetota > Coriobacteriia > Coriobacteriales > QAMH01 > W2P13-069. The sequence goes on from JBJEHN010000122.1 coordinate 45,571, forward strand.
CGCGCACAGAGGTGACCTCAGGGTTGGGGCGCACACCCGCCAGGTCGAAGAACTCCACGCCCGCCCCCTGCAGCGAGGCCTTCACGCGGCCAAGCAGGCCGCTGCGCACCACAGAGCCCTGGCCGTAGACGAGCAGCACCTTCTCGTAACCGGCAGCCGCAAGGGTCTCGCCCGCGGAGTCTGCGGCACCCTTCTTGAAGATGAAGCGGGTGGGCGTGTACAGCGTGAAGTCCATCATAGAGGGGGACCCCTTTCTCCCGAGACAACGTTCAACCCGCAAAGGATACCCCATCTGGCGTTGTCGGACGCCCACCTGCATTTGCGCCCGCAGGGAAAGAAAGGCTCCACAATCCCTCCATATACGGGCATAATCGTTTCAATCGCCCTCATCAAAACCAGAGGGCACCGTTTTTGGGGAGGTATAACCCGTGAAAGGTATCATCAACGCCTACACAAACGTTCCTCTGATCTTGAGGATCGTGATCGGCCTGGTCATCGGTGTCATCTTGGCCCTGGCCGTTCCCAACATCGAGTGGATCGCCTTCTTGGGCACCATGTTCACCAGTGCCCTCAAGGCCATCGCACCCATCCTGGTCTTCTTCCTGGTCATGGGCGCGCTGTCCACCGCCCGCTCCGCCGGTAACATGAAGGTCGTCATCATCCTCTACATCGCCAGCACTGTGGTGGCGGGCGTGCTTGCCGTCATCGCCAGCTTCCTGTTCCCCAGCGAGCTGGTGCTCACCGGCATCGAGGCCGCGGATACAGACGCCGCTCCCCAGGAGCTGGGCACCGTCATCATGACCCTGCTGCTCAACGCGCTCTCCAACCCCATCGGCTCCCTGGCCAACGCCAACTACCTGGGCATCCTGGTCTGGGCCGTGATGTTCGGCATCGCGCTGCGCCACGCCAGCGGCACCACCAAGAACATGCTGCAGGACGCCGCCCACGGCGTCACCGTGGCGGTGCGCTGGGTCATCGAGTGCGCGCCCTTCGGCATCCTGGGCCTGATCTACGCCAGCGTCTCGGAGACGGGCATGGAGATCTTCACCGTCTACGGCCACCTGGTCCTGGTGCTGGTTGTGGTCATCCTCATCGCCGCGCTGGTCACCAACCCGCTGCTGGTGGCGCTGGTCACCCGTTCCAACCCCTTCCCGCTGGTGCTGCGCTGCCTCAAGGACTCCGCTGTCATGGCGTTCTTCACCCGCAGCTCCGCCGCCAACATCCCCGTCAACATGAAGCTCTGCGACGACCTGGGCCTCGACAGGGACAACTACTCCGTCTCCATCCCGCTGGGCGCCACCATCAACATGGCCGGTGCCTGCATCACCATCACCATCATGACCATGGCCTGCTGCAACACGCTGGGCATCTCCGTTGACCCCATGATGGCCATCATCCTCTGCGTGCTCTCCGCCATCAGCGCGTGCGGCGCCTCCGGCGTTGCCGGCGGCTCCCTGCTGCTGATCCCGCTGGCCTGCTCGCTGTTCAACATCGACCCGGCAATCTCTGCCCAGGTCATCGGCGTCGGCTTCATCATCGGCGTCATCCAGGACTCCTGCGAGACCGCCCTCAACTCCAGCTCCGACGTCGTCTTCACCGCCGCCGCCGAGCTGCGCGCACGCCGCCTGGCCGGGCTGTCCACCACGCTGCCCATCCCCGAGTCCGAGCGCACCAGCGGCCTGAAGCTCGACTCCACCGAGTCCGAGCCCACCCTCGACGGCGACTTCACCGCCGACAAGGCCGAAAGCGCCAAGTAGCGCCCGCAGTCCTCGCAGGTGCCGTGCGTAAGGCACCCGAAGCCCTTGCGGCGCCCACCAGAAGCGCCCACCAAGCACATCGAGTGCATCCCAAAGGGGAGGGTCAAACGGCCCTCCCCTTCTTCTTCCCCCACCTCCACCCCCCAATCCCAGCATGTCGTTCCCAGGCATTCCCTGCCTTGCGCTCGCGCGAGCGCGGAGCCAAACCTCACCGCCAGGAATACCCTGGCTCGCTTTTGTCTGCTCGCGGGCTGCGGTATGGGTGGCAGGGTATTCCCTGCCTTGAGCATGGACGGTCCTAGGCCCCAGGCGAACCGCTAGGTATTCCCTGCATCGCATCCACGTTCTCGCAAACCCCAAAGGGAATGCTAGGAATTCCCCGCTCCATCACCAAATCCTTGCAGAGTCCAACCAGTAGCCAGGAATACCCTGCCTCGGTTTTGGGTGCTTGCGTCCCTCACCTTCACCGCCAGGAATTCCCAGCCTCGCCCACGGGACCTCATACTCCCCAACCTCACCGCCAGGAATACCCTGGCTCGCTTTTGTCTACTCGCGGGCTGCGGTATGGGTGGCAGGGAATTCCCTGCGGCACCACTACGCCCTTGCAGAGCCCCACTGCACCGCCAGGGTATTCCCTGCGGCACCACCGCGAAGCCGGCAAGCTGGCCCAGCTTGATGTTCAGGTTGCTCTTCGCCCCTTTGACAGAAAGCCGTTCGAGGTTCTCGCACTCGCCTTTCATCAGCCTGACCTGCGAGATCTTAACGTCGAAAACCTGGCCGCCCCAGAAGACGACGGACAGGGCAAGCGCGAAGAAAGGCTCGCCTTAGATGCTGGCAGATGCCGGCTGCGGCTGCTCGCCTTGCACGGCTCCTACCTGCGCCATGTGCTCCTTGAACAGGGCCAGGGCGGGGTTGGTGTTGTCGCTCAGGCAGACAAAGGCCGGCCTGAAGAACGAGCTGAAGCCCTTGAGCCTCACGCAGACACGGTTCTCAACAGAGCTGTAGATGGGGTCCTCGAGGTCGTAGCCGTTGATGATCATCACGTCCTCGGGGTCGATGTTGAGGATGCACTCCTCGTAGGAGCCCGGCCAGTAGTCGATGTCGACGCTGATCCCGACGGCCTTCAAGGCGAGGTCTGCCAGGTCCCTGAGCCCCTGGAAGCGCACGCTCGTTGGGATGAGGTAGCGGCAGCCCTCGGTCTCGGTCAGATAAATCTGCTCCCTGCCCGCCAGGTGGTGGGACTCGTGGACCCACAGGTAGTAGGGGCCGAGGTAGCCCAGGTGCGCGGGGATAACCTCCACCTTTGACTTGAACTGCGCTGCGAGGGTCTCGGCGTCGTCGTAGAAAGTGAAGACGAGGTCTGCGATCCCAAACTCGAGCACGTCGGCGAGAGTGGAGTCGGTGGAGCTGTGCTTGCGGACGGAGATCCCCTGGTGGGTGCGCTCGAAGCCCCTCAGCACCCGGCTCACGGCTTTCTCGAGGCCGCTTTGCTCGAGGGTCTCCTCGAAGACCAGCGAGTACTCCCGCTCCTTGGCGATTTTGCGCGACTCCTGCACAGCCGAGTCGTAGCTCCTGAGCAAGCGCAGCGCCTTCGCGCAGAAGCACTTGCCGGCGGGAGTGAGCTCTATCTCCCTGCCGCGGCGCACCAGCTTGAAGCCGAGCTCGGCCTCCATCGCGGCGATGTGGCTGCTCAGCGTTGGCTGGGCGAGGTTGAGCCTGCGCGCGGCCTTGCTGAAATTGAGGTATTGGGAGAATACAGTGAACTCTCTCAGGTGCTCGATGTTCATGTCCGGCCCCCTCTGTTTTCCTGTGCACAAATGTACCAGAAAGCGCAGGCCGCGCGCGCCGCCGCACATGTTGAAAGCCCCTTCCTGCTGCCTGCCGCTCGAGCCGCGGGGCCGGGGCAGTGCGGATCTCGTGGCAGGTATTGCGATTCCGAATAGGACCTATGGGGCTTCGGTTTGCCCGCGGCGCGGCGCGGGCGCGTAGAGTAGGCTCAGGAAACAAAGCATTGCGGGGTCACCAGACCCCGTGTTTGAAGGGAGTGAACTAGCCATGGCACTGAAGCTGATCGTGTTCAGCCCCACAGGGGGCACAGAGAGGGCCGCGCGTGCGCTGGCAGCCCAGTGGGGCGAAGCGCCCCAGCTCGTGGACCTGTGCGACCCGCAGGGGGCCTACCTCGGGTGCGAGCTGGGCGAGCAGGACGAGGCTATCATCGCCATGCCCTCCTACGGCGGCCGCGCACCGGCTGTGGCCGTGGAGCGCCTGGGGAAGATCGCGGGCAACGGAGCCGCCTGCACCTTGCTGTGCGTGTACGGCAACCGCGCCTACGAGGACACGCTCGTCGAGATGTTCGACGCCGCCACAGCTGCCGGCTTTGCCGTGGTGGCTGCGGTCGAGGCCGTCGCCCAGCACTCGATCATGGAACAGTACGCCGCCAACAGGCCCGACGCAGCCGACATCGAGCTCCTCGGCTCCTTTGGCGGGCAGCTCGCCGGCAAGCGCTCGCCCCTCGCTGCCCAGCTGCCCGGCAACCGCCCCTACAAGAAGGCGGGCGCCGCCGGCTTGGTCCCCAAACCCACCAAGAGCTGCACGTCCTGCGGCCAGTGCGCGCTCAGCTGCCCCGTCCAGGCGATCGAGGCAGTGGGCTTCAAGGCCAACGCCGAGGCCTGCATCAGCTGCATGCGCTGCGTGCGCCAATGCCCCGAGCACGCCCGCAAGGCGAGCGCGGCGATGATCGCCGTGGCCTCCATGGCTATCAAGAAGGAGTGCTCCAAGCGCAAGGAGTGCCGCCTCTTCCTCTAACGCGTGTTGCCGCATTCGCTCCCGCCCAGCCCCTGCAGCCCGTGCCCCGCTTGGTGGGCCCGTGCCTGCAGGGGCTGCTGCTGTCGGCAGGACGGCCCTTCAAGCAGCAGCTATTGCGATTCGTAATAATTGCAACGCACATCTCTTTTTTCTCTACGGCTGGGCGGAGCGTAGGATGCGTGCCGAAGGGGGGAGAGCAGGTGAGAGAGGGCCTGCCCGCCCCCATGACACCCCCTACGAGAGGAGAGGAAATGTCAGAGGGAAAGAGGAAGGTGACGCTGAACCCGTGCCAGGGCTTTGGCTGTCACGAGCACTGCATCCTCGAGGTGCACTCCGACGGCGAGAAGGTGACCCGCACACAGAGGGCCAAGCTCCCCGGACCGCACCCAGGCTGCCGCATCTGCGCCAAGGGCGCGACGGCGATGGACACGATTTACGCAGACGACAAGCTCAAGTACCCCATGAAGCGCAAGCCCGGCACCGAGCGCGGCGCCGAGCAGTGGGAGCGCATCAGCTGGGAGCAGGCGTTTGACGAGATCGGCGAGATCATCAACCGCAACAAGGAGAAGTACGGCTCGCGCTCCATCATCATGAACAAGTTCTGGTGCGGCGTCCCCGGCGCCGACAGGAGCAGCGAGCACGACCTGGCCATGGCGTTCGCGGACACCCTGGGGGCCACCATCTTCGAGGGCCCGTCCGTCGACATGGGCCTCATCTACGGCAGCCTCACCGACCAGGGCGGCCTGATCTCCAACAGCAAGTACCTGCTCAACGACTGCGACGACGAGATCATCATCTGGGGCTCCAACCCCATCGGCTTCACCCGCCCGGGCGAGACCACCCACATGCTCATGGACGCCCGCGACCGCGGCTGCAGGCTGGTTCACATCTCCAACCTCTACGACGTGACCAGCGCCAAGGTCGACCAGTGGGTCCCCGTCAAGTCCGGCACCGACGCCGCTCTTGCGCTGGCCATGGCCAAGGTCATCGTAGACAGGGGCCTCTACGACAAGGCGACGCTCTTCGACCGCACCACCTCCGCCTACCTGGTGCGCGACGACAACGGGCCAGTACCTGCGCTGGGCAGACGTCGTCGAGGGCGGCAGCCCAGCTGAGTACGTCTTCATCGCCGAGTCCGACGGCAAGCCCCGCTCCGCAGCCCGCGACGTCGGGCGCGTCGCCACCGGCGCCATCGGCTCCGAGGCCTCGCAGATGTTCGCCGGCGCGGCCAACGAGGTGAAGGTGGACGTCTACCAGGGGGAGACCCCCATCCTCGAGGCAACCGTCGAGGTCAACGGCATCGCCTGCAAGACCGTCTTCACCCGCCTGAGGGAGCATCTGGAGAAGTGGACGCCGGAGTCCCAGGAAGAGCTGACCGGCGTTCCCGCGCAGACCTGCATCGACCTCGCCGTCGACTACGCCACCCGCGAACGCTGCACGATCTTCGTGAACAACGGCTTCCGCTATGCAAACGGCCAGCAGACCTCCCGTGCCGTCTACCTGCTCACCTACCTCACGGGCAAGCTGGGCAAGAAGGGCTCCACGCTGCTGCCCTCGCCCATGGACTACCCGCCGCAGTCCTCCATCAACATCATGCCCATCTGGTTCCCCAACAACGACACCGCCTCCAGCGACCAGGAGACCCTCCCCAAGATCATGGAGAGCTTCTCCAACCCGGACATGCAGCAGTACAAGGTGCTCATCAACGCCTTCTCCAACCCGCTGCTCAACTGGCCCAACAAGCACATGTGGCAAGAGGAGGTGCTCCCCAACCTTGAGTGCTTCGTGGTCATGGAGGTCCGCTACTCCGACACCTGCAAGTACGCCGACTACGTGCTCCCCGAGGCGGGCATCTACGAGCGCTGGGAGCTCATGAGCGGCCCCAACGACTGCATCACCCTGTGCGAGCCCGCCATCGAGCCCGTTGGCGAGTGCCTGGACGCAGCAGAGATCTACCGCGGCCTGGGCGAGCGCGTGGGCAACGCCGAGTTCTTCCAGAACAGCATGTACGAGTGGATCGACTACAAGCTCACGCTGTCCGATTCCTTCGCCCCCATCATGGCCAAGATCACCGAGGAGGAGGACCCGGAGCATGCCGGCGAGCTCGCCCCTGTGACCATGGAGCGCCTGCAGAAGGTGAAGACGCTGCGCATCGACGGCCCGGAGGAGACCCCGGACAACTTCACCTCCAACACCTTCGAGACCGCCTCTGGCAAGATCGAGTACTACGTGGAGGGCCTGGCGCCGATCGGCAAGCAGTTCGCCGACTACGAGACCTGCATCATCCACGACGACCCCAGCCGCGAGCAGTACCCGCTGCAGTTCTACCCCGGCCGCCACAAGTACTTCATGCAGAGCCAGTACACCAACGTCCGCGAGATGTTCAAGCTGGCCAGCGCCACCCAGACCGGCGTTGCCATGAACCCGGACGAGGCGGCCAAGCGCGGCCTGCACGACGGCGACGACGTCGAGGTCTTCAACCAGCGCGGCCTGATCAAGGTCAAGCTGAGCCTGCGCCCGGACATCCCCATGGGCATGGCCCACATGTGGTACAGCTTCAAGGAGGACTTCTACCCGGACTCCGACTGCCCCGAGACCCTCGAGTCCCCGCTCAACCACCCCAGCCGCGAGAGCGACATCATGTACGCCGTGTCCCTGGGTGCCAAGGCCGTCCTGGACGCGCAGGGCGTCCCGCGCTCGGCCCGCTTCATCATCGAGAAGAGCACACCCGAGGTCTTCTGGGACAGCCTGTGCGAGGTTAGGAAGGCAGGAGAGTAACCAGGCTCTTCGCAGATTCTAGTGGGTAAACCAGGCCCCTGACGGAGTCAAATCCCG
>JBJEHN010000123.1:0-3030 GCA_051876105.1 Coriobacteriales bacterium
GGAAAGCAGTGGCGTACCGAGCTTGAGGACGGTACCGTCGTCACTCGCAGCAACACCTGGTCTCCCCCGGGATCCCATCCCGTCGGATACGGCGTCAAGGTCGTGACCAAGGACGGCGAGCTCATCCGCATCGAGGGCGACGACGACAACCCCATCACCACCGGTCGCGTCAACGCAATGAACCTCGCAATGCGCGAGTACACCTACGCCAAGGATCGTATCGTCTACCCCATGAAGCGCGCCTACGAGGATCGCGGCAAGAACAAGTGGGAGCGCATCTCCTGGGCACAGGCCCTCGACGAGATCTGCGACAAGGTCCGCTACTACCAGAACACCTACGGCCCCGAGTCCATCGTCTGCTTCGGTGGCACCGGCCGTGAGGCTTGCATCTACTACTATGCACTGACCTTCTCCGTGCTGCAGTCCCCCAACTGCTGCTACACCCAGTCCGGCTGGTCCTGCTACGGCCCCCGTTGCTCCGTGTCCGACTACGTCCTCGGCGCCGGCTACCCCGAGCTCGACTACGCAGGCCACCTGCCCGGTTCCTACCATGACCCCCGCTACACCCTCTCCAAGTGGGTTGTGGTCTGGGGTAAGGAGCCCCTGCCCTCCAACGGCGACGGCTTCTTCGGCCACTGCCTCGTCGACATGATGAAGCTCGGCACCCACATCATCTCCATCGACCCCCGCATCACCTGGGTCGGCGCTCATGATGGCAACATCAACCTGCAGCTCCGCCCCCAGACCGACGCCGCCATGGCACTGGGTCTCATGCAGCTGATGTTCGAGAACGACGAGTACGACCACGAGTTCGTCGACACCTGGATCTATGGCGTCGAGGAGCTGCGTGAGCGCTGCGCAGAGTATCCCGTCGACAAGGTCGCCGAGATCACCACTGTCCCCGCTGAGGACATCCGCCGCGCCGCCCACATCATCGGCACCGAGCGCCCCATCGGCTGGGCTTGGGGCCTGGCATTCGACCAGAACAAGAACGGCGTCCAGCTGTCCCAGGCGATGATCATCCTGGCAGCCATGGCCGGCTCCATCGACCGCCCCGGCGGCCTGACCCTCGGTCCCCCGTCCGCACTGCTCGGCAAGTGGCGCATGAACCAGCGCGGCGCTATGACCGACGACGTCTGGTCCAAGCGCATCGGCGCCGAGGAGTGGCCCGGCCTGTCCACCGGCATGTCCACCACCTCCCCGGACGAGACCCTGAACACCATGGAGACCCACCAGCCCTACCAGCTGCGCTTCGCATGGTTCAACTCCTCCAACTTCCTGGCACCCACCTGCTCCGCACAGCCCAAGCGCTGGCATGACGCCCTGTGCGAGTCCATCGAGTGCTGCGTCGTCCAGGACATCATGCAGACCCCGACCTCCATGGCCGTCGGCGACTACTTCCTGCCGATCGCCACTTGGGCAGAGCATGACGGCATCGTCCTGACCCACTACGGCCGCAACACCGTGTTCATGGGCCCCATGAACAAGGCACTGCAGGTCGGCGAGGCCAAGTCCGACATCGAGGTCTGCCTGATGTTCGGCGCCCGCCTGAACCCCGAGTGGTGGCCCTGGTACAAGGACAACGGCGTGGGCAACGAGCCCAACCTCGAGCAGCTCGCCGAGGCAGTCGACGCCTTCTTCTCCGACCAGCTCAAGGAGCTCGGCTTCGACTGGAAGTCCTTCCAGGAGCTCGGCCTCTACCAGCCCGGCGCACACGGCTTCGAGTACGAGAAGTACGAGAAGGGCCTGCTGCGCTTCGACGGCGAGCCCGGCTTCAACACCATCACCGGCCAGATCGAGGCCTACTCCATCCTGTACGAATCCTGGGGCGAGGACCCGCTGCCGTACTACTACGAGCCCGACTGGTCTCCTGTCCGCCATGCTGGCACTGCCATCGCTGAGCAGTACCCGCTGATCTCCACCTCCGGTTCCCGCCGCTACAGCTCCTTCCACTCCGAGAACCGCCACGTCGCATCCCTGCGCCAGATCGACCCCTGGCCGTGGGTCCAGATCAACCCCGAGACCGCTGCCAAGTACGGCGTCACCGAGGGCGACTGGGTCGAGGTCTACAACATGTTCGGCGAGGGCCGCTTCAAGGCAGAGGTCACCCCTGTCCTCAAGGACGGCATCATCAACTGCGCACACGGCTGGTGGTTCCCCGAGCAGGACGGCGAGGAGCCCAACCTGTTCGGCGTCTGGAAGTCCAACTTCAACCAGCTGGTTCCCCACCAGGACATCAGCCGCCTGGGCTTCGGCGCTCCCTACAAGGGCGTCATGTGCAACATCCGTCGCGTCCGTGGCCTCAACGAGGACTAGAGAAAGGAAGTGACAGAAATGACTAAGTACGCTCTTCTGTGCGACTACACCTTCTTCTCCGGCAACCACGCTGCCGAGATCGCCTGCAAGGAGGAGTTCCAGCTCCCCATCGACCAGTGGGGTATCAAGGAAGTCGAGATCGGCCCCTTCAAGAAGGGTGAGGGCAACGACGGCGACGCCTGGGAGTGGCTGTACCTCCCCGTGCCGACCTCCATCTTCTCCGAGTGGTACGGCACCGACGGCAAGAAGGCCGGCCAGCGTCCTCTGGCCGTCCAGGTCGAGGAGTCCGCTTCCCTGTACTACGGCACCGTCGAGGAGATGGTCGCCAAGATGGCAGAGTTCGATCGCCCGATGGTTCTCTTCCAGCTGTAAAGCGCTGGTTTTGCGTTAAAATCCCGGTGCGTGGCCATTATTCTCGGCCACGCACCATCACCTAGACAAAAAGGGGGGACAAATGACTCACGATGAAATCATGGCACTGGAGGCAAAGGAAATCGCTGCACTCCTGAACGCCGAGGTCGAGAAGGGTGCCGACAAGGCCGGCGCTCTCGAGGCTCTGGGCCTGACCCAGGCTGACATCATGAAGGCACAGGTCTTCTTTGTTAAGGGCAAGTTCATGGCCCGCGCATGGGCTGGCTACACCTCCACCAAGCGCACCGGCAACGAGGCCGGCGACACTGGCATCGGTGTGGGCAACTCCGACCCCTCCAAGGG
>JBJEHN010000124.1:0-15112 GCA_051876105.1 Coriobacteriales bacterium
GCAACGAGGCCGGCGACACTGGCATCGGTGTGGGCAACTCCGACCCCTCCAAGGGTTACGTCGGCGTCTAATCGCCAGCTGACTCTGATAGATTAGGCCCGGGCTTGTCCCGGGCCTTTTCGTTTCTGTTGGGCTGGCTCTGCATTAGATGCCAAGCTGTTGTCCGATTGGACACTCGTAACATATATACTCATACCCATGTGTTGTGATGTCACGCGCTATGCTGACTCTTAGGGGGAGGTTAGTTAGTAATGTTCGATAAGGAAGATGTTAAGGCCGAGGAGCAGGCTATTTGGGACGACATCGAGAAGAACGGTCGTCTGGGCCTGGAGCAGGAGAAGATGCTCTACACCATCGCCCTGCGCCAGGACGAGCTTGGCCGCAAGCCCACCAACATGCTCGAAAGCAAGATCAAAGGCAGCGAGATCTACCAGCCCATGCTCGACCGCGAGTTCCTCACCTATGAGGTCTTCGACAACCTGGGCAACCCGGACCACCGCATTGCCAGCCTGTATGTGACTCTCAAGGGCATGCGCTACTGCATGCTGCTCTCCGATGAGCTCGAGAAGCAGATGGACGTCAACCCCGCAGGCGTCAAGTGGGACCAGGTCAACAGCCTGGTCTAAGCAGCCCTGGCTCAAGCGGCCCGTTGCTCCCAGTGGGCAGCGGGCTCTTTCTTTGTTGGGGGCGTTCGGTGTGCGTGCTGTGCTGGGCTTGGACAGGAGGCAGCCGTATGCCTGAGAATGGTGTTGGCCGCACGGCGGATCTGCCGTGTGGCAGGCACTGGGTGCGAAACGATTCAACGGGAGAATTCTTGTATGGGAAACGCTGCTCTTGAGGAGGCGATCGCCTCCTTCGACAACGTTGAGAAGACATATGTGAGCGCATTGGAGAAGAAGGGCCTCGTGTTCGCGGAGCGCGGCTCGCATGAGCAGCGCGTGCGCGAGCTGCACCGCCAGCTTGAAGAGCGCGGCGCTGAGTTCCGCAACGCGGGCGCCAGCATACGCACGGGCTGGCTTTCCAAGGCCTGCGTGGAGTGCACGGGCATGAACGGCTCCGAGACCTTCTCCACCACCTTCAAATGTCACAGGGACTGCTACTTCTGCTTCAACTACAACCTGGGCGACTACGAGAAGTACGTGCGCGAGGGCTGCCCGTGGGAGCAGGAGCTGCAGGCCGCCTACGAGGCGAGTGGCGGCAAGATGGCCGTCCTGGGCCTCACAGGCGGAGAGCCGCTGCTCAACCTGGACGACTCGCTGCGCTTCCTGCAGCGCGCCGGGGAGCTCTTCCCCCAGGCCCACAAGCGCATGTACACCTCGGGCGACCTGCTCACAGAGGAGGGCGCGCGGCAGCTGGCCGCTGCGGGCCTCACGGAGATGCGCTTCTCCATCAAGCAAGACGACCCGCACGAGCGCCGCGAGCTCGTCTTGGCCAAGATGAAGATGGCGGCGCAGATCATCCCTGACGTGGTGGTGGAGATGCCCATCATCCCCGGCACTGGGGACTCCATGAGGGAGTGGATGCTGCGCTTTGCGGAAAACGGCATCAAGGGCATGAACCTGTTGGAGTTCTGCTTCCCCTTCCACAGCTGGGACGAGTTTGCCAAGCGCGGCTTCACGCTCAAGAACCCGCCCTTCCCGGAGATGTTCGACTACGGCTACTCCGGTGGCCTGGCGGTTGCCGGCAGCGAGGAGCTGGCCTTGGAGCTGATGGTGTGGGCGCTCGACGAGGGCCTGGGCTTTGGCATGCACTACTGCTCGCTGGAGAACAAGCACCGCAGCGAGATACGCCAGCTCAACGAGCCGGCACGCCTCGTGCACCCGATCTTCGAGTTCGACGAGGGGGATTTCTTCGTCAAGACGGCCAAGGTCTTCGGCCCGGACCGGCCGGCGGCGCTGCAGCTGCTGCGCGATGCCGGCTGTGTGGACATAGTGGAAGACGAGGACGACCAGACGGTGGCCTTCCCGCCGCGCTTTGCGCCGCTGTTCAGCACCACCTCGGTGCAGGTGATGATCGCCTTCAACGTGCTGGACAAAGACGAGCACGGCCGCTTCTTGCGGGAGGTGGCGCTCAAGCCCTACGGGGCGTAGGGAGCGCAGGCGCAGCGTTGGGGGGCTGTGCGCTGGGTTCAGCAGGTTTGACGTGACAAGCGCGTCGCAGGGGAAGCGGCGCTGAGGATAGGAGATGTGATATGGCACTCACTGAGGCCAAGGGGACGCTCGAGGAGCAGGCGCGCGCGGCGCGCTTCAGCGCGGAGCTGCATGCAGAGAAGGAGCGTCAGGCGGCTGCGCTTGCGGCGATGACCTCCGAGCAGCGCGAGTTCGCCGACGAGGCGGGCAACACCTGGACCTACGTGGTGATTGGCGAGCGCCTGGTGCGCATCGAGGGCTGCGAGGTGGTGACGAGCGAGCTTTCCGTGCCAGAGCTGATCGAGGGCCTGCCCGTCTTGGCCGTTGCAGCGGAGGCGCTCGGCGGCAAGGTGCAGCTAGAAGCCGTGCACTTCCCCTTGACGGTGGAGCAGGTGGGCGCCTACGTGCTGCGCGGATGCAGCGCGCTCAAGCTGGCAGACCTCGCCTGCAATGCAGAGGCCTACGACCCGAGCTGGCTCAAGGGATGCAACGAGGTCGAGGAGCTGCGCGTTCCGGAGCGGGCGAGCGCCCTCAAGCCCATCATCTTCGACCTGCCCAAGCTCAAGCGGCTCTACCTGGGCTGCGAGATGGAGGAGCTCGAGCCGGGCATGTTTGCCAAGAGCAAGCTGGAGTCCGTTGAGGTGAGCCCGCTTAACCCCGTGCTGCGCACGGACGGCCGCGGCATCTACAGCGCAGACGGCAGCACCTTCGTGGCGCTCGCGGTGCCCTGCGAGACCTACACCGTCGATCCCAGCTGCACGGTGATCGCCAAGAAGGCCTGTGCGGGTATGGGCTGCCTGCGCGAGCTGGAGATTCCCCAGGGGCTCGAGCTGCTCGACGAGTTCGCTCTGGCGCGCACTGCCATCGAGTGCTTCAACGCGCCCTCGAGCCTGCGCGCGATTGGGCGCCAGGCTTTCTTCAACTGCCGCCAGCTCACCGAGCTCACGCTCAACGAGGGCCTGGAGGAGGTGGGCGACGAGGCCTTTTGCGCGTCCGGCATCACCAGCCTGCAGCTGCCGCGCACCATCCGCGAGCTGGGCAAGAAGGTGGTCGAGCGCACTGCCCTCAAGTGCTCGGGTGCAGACGCCACCTTCAGCATCGAGGAGGGCTCCGAGGCCATCAAGCTCGACGAGTACGGCGTGCTCTACGCCATCGAGGAGCAGGGCCTGCGCGTCATCCGCGGCATGGACGCCGCCATCGAGGAGATCGCGCTGCTGCCCGGCACCTACAAGGTGGGGGAGAGCGCCTTTGCCAAGCAGATGAGGCTGCGCCGCGTGACCCTGCCCGAGGGCCTGCTGTATATAGGGGACAACGCCTTCCGCGACTGCCGCGCGCTCGAGCACGTGGCCATGCCCAGCACCGTGGTGGAGGTGGGCGACAACGCCTTCCTCGACACCTCGATCGAGGAGTTCCACATCCCCGCCAGCCTGGAGAAGCTGGGCCGCATGGCGCTCATCACCCTGGGCGCGCACCACGAGGACTGGGCCCCGGAGCTGCAGCTCGTCACCGTCGACCCCGCCAGCACGCGCTTCTTCAAGGCGGGCGGCATGCTCTGTGAGCGCCGCGACGACGGGCACGCTCAGGTCGTGGTCTACGACGGGACCGACGAGGTGGCGCGCTTCCCGGAGGAAGTCGACGTCGTCTTGCCCTATGCCTTCCGCGGAACCAAGAGCCTGCGCGAGCTGCACATCTCTGACCGCGTCAAGGCGATCGGCATGCGCGGTCTGGCCTTCGACTGCCTGCTGAGGGACATCTACATCGAGTGCACCGAGCCCGTCGAGGGGCATGAGAGCTTCCACTTCTCGTTCCCGGACACCAAGCGCGGGGAGGCACAGCAGAACAACGCCTTCGGCCAGATGCAGAGCCTGGACATGGAGTTCATCTACCGCGGCTACGACCTCACCATCACCAATGCCGCCAAGTTCGACAACAAGTCCGGTGACGACCTGGCCCTCTACGACCAAGTGCGCCTGCTGGTGGAGCGCCTGGAGGACCCGATCTTCCTGCGCCCCGTGCACCAAGACACCATCGACAAGATGTTCGCCTTCAACATCATCGAGATCTGCAAGGCGGTTGCCCGCCACGACGACCGCACCACTATCGACAAGCTGCTGGAGATGGGGTATCTCAACAAGGAGAACATCTACGACGTGACAGACGCCGTGGCGGAGCTGCAAGACGCCGCCATGACGGGCCACATGCTCCAGATCATCCGCGACCGCTTCGGGATGGACACGAAGAGGTTCGAGGTCTAAGGGCGCGCGACAGGGGGGACCATGTCCTTTGTAACCGACCTTCCGGTATTCGACTGCATACTCGGGGCACCCCAGGTCTCTGGCAACAAGGGCCTGGAGGATTCCCTCGACTTCAAGACCTATATGGAGCGCTTCAGGGACTTCAGGCCCTCGTTCCACGGGGTCAAGCAGGGAAGCGTCAAGGACCTGGGCGTCATCTTCGGCGGGTTCTCGCCCACGCTGATGCGCGGCGACGGCGCGCAAGACAGCAAGCACGAGGAGTCCCTCAGCCTGCGCGAGCGCTCCGACCTCAACCAGGCCAACTACTTCAACGCCAAGAAGCGCGCCGCGGAGCTTGAGCAAGCTCGCGCCTCGGAGCCGCGCAGCGTGGAGCTGGGCGGGGCGCTGTGGACCTACACCGTGCTTGACGGAAGCGAGGTGCGCATCGAGCGCTGTGAGACGAGCGAGGTGCGCGTGGAGGTCCCGGCCCAGATCGAGGGCCTGCCGGTGGTGGCCATCGCGCCAGACGGCATGGCCAACCTCGCCACCGCGGAGGAGATCGTCTGCTCGGACGGCATCCACAGCATCGGCGGCTGCGCCTTCCGCGGCTGCAGCCGCCTCAAGCGCCTGGTGCTGCCCAAGCTGGTGCCGAGCTTCGAGTCGTCGTGGTTCCGCCACTGCAACAAGGTCGAGGAGCTGGTGCTGCCCGGCAACCTGCAGACCGTCAAGGGCGATGTCTTCGACAACTCCATCCTCAAGCGCCTGGTGATCGGGCAGGGCACGAGCGAGGTGGAGCCCGGTGCCTTCGGCCGCAGCAAGCTGGAGAGCATCGACGTGGTGGACGAGAACCCCTACCTGGCAAGCGACGGGCGCGCTGTCTACACCAAGGACGGTGCTTGGCTCGTGGCCCTTGCGGTGCCGGCAGCGCGCTACGAGGTGCGCGCCGGCTGCCGGGCGCTTGCCAAGCGCTGCATGAGCGCCTTTTCCCAGCTGGAGGAGGTGCGGCTCCCGCGCACGGTTGCCTATATCGGCGACTTTGCGTTCTACAACACGTCGATCGGCTCCCTCGAGGCCCCTGCAGAGCTGGCGGTGATCGGCGAGAAGGCCTTCTTCCGCTGCTCAAAGCTGAGCCACGTGAAGCTCAACGAGGGCCTGCGCGTGGTGCAGGACAGCGCCTTTGCCAACACCGCGCTCGAGGAGCTGCTGGTGCCCACCACCGCCTTCCACCTGGGCACGGCCCTGGCAGACGGCAGCAAGCTGGTGCTCTCTGGGCCGCAGGCCACCCTGCGCATGGCAGGCGAAGGCGAGTACCTCGACATCGACGAGTTCGGCGCCCTCTACCGCAAGGAGGAAGACGGCGTGCACCTGGTGCGCCTCATGGACGGCGCGACCGAGCGCCTGGTAGTCAAGGAGGGCACGCGCTTTATCGACACGGAGGCCTGCGCGCGCCATGCCCGCCTGCGCGAGGTGCTGCTGCCGGACGGGCTGGAGGAGCTGCGCCAGGGGGCCTTCCGCGCGTGCCACGAGCTCTCCAGCTGCAACATCCCGGACTCCGTGCGCCTGATAGGGGAGGAGGCATTCCTCGACAGCTCGCTGGAGGAGCTGCACCTGCCCGCCAGCCTGGAGACCCTGGGCGACAGCGCCTTCATCACCTACTACGCCCACCACGGTCAGGGGGTGCCCTCGCTGCGCCGCGTGACGATCGCACCGGAGCTGGGGGAGCGCTTCGTCATGACGAGCAGCCTGCTCTGCGAGCGCCTGGCAGACGGCAGCCTGCGCGTGCTGCTCTCAGACGGATCCGAAAGCGACATGGTCATCCCGCGCGCGGTCTCGCGCGTGGCACCTTACGCCCTGCAGGGCAACAGCAGCGTGCTCAGCCTGACGCTGTGGAACTCGATTCGGGAGGTGGGCGTGCGCGGCCTGGCCATCGAGAGCTTTGTGAGGCACATCCGCATCAACACCGAGCAGCCGGTCGAGGGGCACGAGTTCTTCGAGCTGGACTTCCCAGACACGCCGCGCTCTGTCAAGCAGCTGGCCATGGGCCTGTGCATGATGACGAGCGTCGACATCCCGATGCTCTACAAGTACTACGACACGGTGGTGTGCAACAGCGCCGGCTTTGGCAAGGACAACGGCGGCCTCAAGCTGCACGAGCAGGTGGCCCGCATGCTCAAGCGCCTGGAGGACCCGGTCTACATGACCGACGGCCTGCACAGCACCCTGGTGAGCTACCTCCACAACAACATCTTGGACGTGTGCGAGGCCCTGGCCCGGGCAGACGACCGCCGCTCCATCGACCGGCTGATCGACCTGGGCTACATCACCTGCGAGAACCTCACTGCCTGCATCGACCGCATCGGCACAGTCAAGGACGCCGCCATGACGGGCTACCTCCTAGAGGTCAAGCGCCGCCGCTTTGGCAGGGTGTCCATGGACTTCGAGCTCTAGAGGGAGGTTGACGTGCCCAGCCCACAGCAGATCGAGGACCGCAAGACCGCGCGGCGCAAGCTCGAGGACAAGCTGGCCGCAGACGTCATCGAGGAGTGCCGCACCCAGCTGATGCTGAAGTTCCGCTTCCTCGACCTGGCGCTGTGGCGTATGGAGCTTGAGCCGCTGCGCGTCGACATGCGCTACCCCACCGCAACCGACGGCGAGAAGGTCTACATGGACCCGCCGCGCGTGGTGGCGCGCTTCCAGGCGAGCTTTGCCGAGGCGGTGCGCGACTACCTGCATCTCACCATGCACTGCATCTTCCGCCACCCCTTCGACGAAGACCACCCCCACAAGGAGGCCTGGTGGCTGGCCTGCGACCTGGTGTGCGAGTCTGCCGTCATGGACATGTGCGGCGATCGCTTTGCCTGCGAGGACGACCGCCGCCGCCGAGAGCTGCTCGACGAGCTCATCAAGGAGGTGGGCAGCCTGGTCCCAGGCAAGCTCTACCTCTTCTTCCGCCAGGCGCTGCTGATGCCCGACGGCGCGTCGTACCGCGGCTACGACCGCTCCAAGGTCAACGAGCTGCACGCGCTGTTCGAGCGCGACAACCACGAGAGCTGGCCCGGTGCCAACAACGGCGAGCAGGAGGGCGAGCCGCAGCCCGGCGAGGTGCAGGAGCTGGGGCAAGACGACCCCGGCGAGCAGGGGCTGGAGGCTGGCAGCGACATCATGGAGGAGCTCTCCGACGAGCTCAAGGAGCAGGTGGAGCGCACCCTCAACGCCCAGAAGCCCCAAGACGACGACGGGCAGGACACCGAGGACGGCTCGCAGGAGGCCGCTGCCGAGGGCGAGGAGGAGGCCGACGCCCAAGGCGAGGACGCCGAGGGCCACAGCGAGGCCGAGCCCGCGCCGCAAGCCCAGGAGAAGACCCAGGAGCAGAAGGACAAGGAAGAGCAGCGGCGCAAGGACTGGGAGGACCTGGCCAAGCAGATCGAGATGGACATCCAGACCTTCTCCCAGGAGTGGGGCGACGAGGCGGGCAGCCTGATCGCGTCGCTGCGCATCGCCAACCGCAAGAAGTACGACTACACCACCTTCCTGAGGCAGTTCATGCAGAGCAACGAGCTCATGAAGGTCAACCAGGACGAGTTCGACTACATCTACTACACCTTCGGCATGGACATGTACGGCAACATGCCCTTCATCGAGCCGCTGGAGTACAAGGAAGAGCACAAGATGCGCGACCTGGCCATCGTGATCGACACCTCGGAGTCTGTGAGCGGGCCGCTGGTGAGGCGCTTCTTGGAGCACACCTTCTGCATACTCAAGGAGTTCGACAGCTTCACCGAGCACGTGAACGTGTGGATCATCCAGTGCGACTCGAGGGTGCAAGCCGCCCAGCATATCTCGCGCTTGGAGGAGGTGGACGCCCTGATGGAGAACTTCCACATCCGCGGCTTTGGCGGCACGGACTTCCGCCCGGCGTTCGCCTACGTGCGGGGCCTGCGCGAGACCGGGGCCCTGCGCGACCTGAAGGGCCTGATCTACTTCACAGACGGCCTGGGGGCCTTCCCGGAGAAGGCGCCCGACTACGACGCCGCCTTCGTCTTCATGGACGACGGCAGCTCGATACTGCCACCGGTGCCGCCCTGGGCGATCAAGGTGGTCATCGACGAGGAGAACATCACGCAGCTGAGCGAGAGCGATGGATAGCGAGAGGAGCGCTTCATGAATATCGCGGTAGCAAAGAACCAGATCAAGGACACCGTCGAGGCGTACCTGCAAAAGGACGACGCCGGCATGTACGTCATCGAGCCCGTCCACCAGCGCCCCGTCTTCATGGTGGGCGCGCCGGGCATCGGCAAGACGGCCATCATGGAGCAGGTAGCCCAGGAGCTGGGCATCGGCATCGTGTCGTACTCGATGACGCACCACACGCGCCAGAGTGCGCTGGGCCTGCCCCGCATCGAGCAGCGCGAGTTCGACGGGCGCAGCTACGAGGCCACCGAGTACACCATGAGCGAGATCGTCTCGGCCGTGTACGACTACATCAAGGCCAGCGGCATGCGCCAGGGCATCCTCTTCTTGGACGAGATCAACTGCGTTTCGGAGACGCTGTACCCCTCGATGCTGCAGTTCCTCCAGTACAAGACCTTCGGCAAGCACAAGGTGCCCGACGACTGGGTCATCGTCTGCGCCGGCAACCCGCCCGAGTACAACCGCAGCGTGCACGAGTTCGACATCGTCACGCTCGACCGCATGCGCCAGATTGACATCGAGCCGGACTTCCCCGTGTGGAAGGCCTATGCGTCTGCCAAGGGCGTGCACCCTGCGGTAACCACCTTCCTCGACGCCAAGCGCGACTGCTTCTACAAGGTGGAGAGCCGCCCGGGCGGCGGCAAGTCGTTCGTCACGGCGCGCGGCTGGGAGGACCTGGCGCAGATCATCTCGCTCTACGAGGAGATGGGCAAGGCGGTCGACCGCGACCTGATCGCCCAGTACCTGCGCGACGAGGACATCGCAGACCAGTTCTCTGTGTACTACGCGCTCTTCCAGAAGTACCGCTCCGACTACCAGGTAGGCCGCATCTTGGACGGCAACCCGGACGGCGAGGTCTACACCCGCGCCCGCAAGGCCGAGTTCGACGAGCGCGTGGCGCTCATGGGCCTGCTGCTCGACGCCCTGGCAGGGGAGTGCGCCAAGGCCATGGACCTCGAGGGCATCGTGGTCGAGGTGCGCGACATCCTGCGCGAGTTCAAGGTCGAGCTGAACGGCGGTGCCGGCTTGGACGAGACGCTCATCTTGCGTCTGGCCGAGCGCGAGGCCGACCTCGCGCGCGTGGTGGACGCAAACACCATGTCAGCCGCGGGCATCCGCCACCAGCGCCTGGTGATCGCCAAGCTGCGCAGCCTGATCTCTGCCTGCACGCTGGAGCACAAGACCGCCGGCCCGGAGGCCTTCGAGCTGCTCAAGGCGCTGTACAAGGAAGACGTGGACAAGATCGGCCCGCTGGTGGAGGAGGCAGACGCCAAGATGAGCAACGCCTTCCAGTTCGTGGCCGACGTCTTCGAGAGCCGCGAGATGCTGATCTTCTTGGCCGAGGTCACCACGCGCCAGACCACCACGCAGTTCATCTCGCACTACGGCAACGAGGCCTTCTACCAGTTCAACGACCAGCTGCAGGTGGACGCCTCGCGCTCGCGTTTGGAGGAGCGCATCGGCGAGCTGGAGGGCTTCGAGGAGGCCACGGGCGACTTCGCGGCCACGCACTCGGTCACAGACGGCTTCACGGCGGGCATGCGCTCCAGCGCCGGCAACGCCTACGGCTCCACCGCGGCAGCCGCCCCGCTCGAGAGCCTGAACAACCTGCTCGACGGCGCTGAGGGCAAGGCGCAGGGTGGTGAGCCCGAGCGCAAGGGCCCGCGCTACACCGCAGCGGAGCTTGCCGCCTACTACAACGGCCGCGAGTTCGAGTGGGGCTTTGACAGCCTGTGCCGCATGACGCTCGACAACGTGAGCCTCAGGGGCAAGAAGGTGCTCGACGTGCAGTGCCGCCGCGGCAAGGGCGTCTACAAGCTCAGCGCGCGCGTGGGCGCCGCGGGCAAGGCCATCGGCGTGGACAGCTCCCAGGCCTACATCGACGATGCCAAGGCCTACGAGCACGACGCCGCCCGCCGCAGCGGCCTGCCCAAGAGCAACATGGCCTTCCACGTGGCCTACCCGGAGAACCTCCTCGAGGCGGGCATCGGCAACGCCAGCTTGGACGTGGTCTACATCAACAACGTCATCAACCTGGCCTTCGACCCGGCGGAGGCGCTGCGCGAGTTCGCCCGCGTGCTCAAGCCGGGCGGCCTGCTCATCTGCGAGACCGCCGTGGCCGACCGCAAGCGCGACGACTCGCTCATCGAGCAGGCGCGCCAGATCGGCAACAGCATCCAGGCCGGTCGCACCCAGGAGGAGTTCGCCAAGCTGATGGAGGAGGCGGGCTTCGGGGAGCCGCAGGTGGTGGAGAGCTACGCCGTGTGCTGCGACCGCGGCGTCACCGAGCAGCGCCAGGTGCCGACCGTCCCCGGTGACGAGGCCACCAAGTTCACCGCCATAGCCTTCAACGCCCGCAAGCTGTAGCAACGGGTCTTGCTGGTTCAGCCCGAGAGGGGCGGGGTGCGCGCTGCGGAACGGCTGAGCCACATACTTGAAACGCCGCCGAAGGCGGCCCAGTTAGAGCGGTGGAGGCGTACGAGCGCCGCAAGGCGCGAGCAGCCGGAGCGCCTGGAGCAGCGCGCGCCCCGCCCCTCTCGGGCTGCCCGCACAGGTGCACGCGAGCGCCCCGCGTGATGGTGTGTGCGCGTTGCTCCAGGCGCTCCGGCTTTGGCGCTAAAGCGCCTGCGCTCCACCGCCGTCCTATATGGCGCCGCCTTTCGGCGGCTGAGATAGTCAGAGGGCTTAGCCGTTCCGCAACGCGCACACACCATCACGCGGGGCGCTGGCGGTTTGCTTTCTGCTGATGAGCTACACTGGAACGCTATGAGCAGCACAGAGAACAACACCAAGCCGTCCGTTGCGCGCTCCACCGCGGTGATGAGCGCATGCACGCTCGTGAGCCGCGTGACGGGCTTCATCCGCACCTGGGCCATGGCCTTCGCCTTGGGCAACACGGTCATGGCCGCGGGCTTTGCGCTGGCCAACAACCTGCCCAACATGATCTACGAGCTGGTTGCCGGCGGCGTGCTCTCCACCGCCTTCCTCCCCATCTACCTGCAGCAGCGCAACCAGCGCAGCAAGGGCGCGGCCGCCGCCTACGCCTCCAACCTGCTGAGCATCGCGCTCGTGCTGCTGGGCGGCATCTCCCTGCTGGCGAGCATCTTCGCGCCCCAGGTGATGGTGACGCAGAGCCTCTTCAGCTCTGCTTCTGAGGAGACAGTCACCGCGGCCGTGTGGTTCTTCCGCTTCCTCTCCTTCGAGATACTCTTCTACGGCATCAGCGCGATCTTCGGCGGCATACTCAACGCAGAGCGCGAGTTCTTCTGGCCGGCCATCAGCTCGGTGTTCATGAACATCGTGGCCATCGTGGGCTTCTTCGGCTACCCGTTCATCAGTGCCGCCGACCCCGCCGCCGGCACCACCTGGCTGGGGGCGACCAACCTGCTGAGCATCGCCGTCATGACGTTTGTGCAGCTGCCCGCGCTGCGCCGCACCGGCGTCAAGCTGCGCTTTGCCATCGACCTCCACGCCGAGGGCCTGCGCGAGACCGTGCGCCTGGCCCTGCCGGCCATCGCCTGCACCGCCATCAACCTGGTGAGCCTCTCTGTGATGAACAGCTGCGCGCTGCATGTGGCGCCCAACGGCCCGTCTTCGGTGGGCTACGCGTGGATGTGGTACCAGTTCCCCTACGGCGTGCTGGGCGTGGCGCTCTCCACGGCCATGTTCACCGAGATGAGCGACGCTATCTCGCGCGGCGAGATGGAGCGCTTCAAGGAGCACCTGCTGGCCGGCCTCACCACAACCCTGCTGCTGATCATCCCCATGGCGGCGCTGGTCTTCGCCTGCTCGTTCCAGCTCGTCGGCCTGTACTCGGCCGGCCGCTTCACCCCAGAGGACATCGCGCCCATCGCCATGCTGCTCAAGGGCTGGGCGGTGAACCTCCCCATCTACGCGGCGTACATGTACGTCTACCGCGTCTTCAGCGCGCTCAAGGACATGAAGACCGTGGCGCTTTGCAATGCCGTGCTCACCGTGGTGCAGGTGCTGCTCTACATGCTCTTCACCGGCGTCATCGCCATCCCGGGCTTCGACGGCTTTGGGCTGGTGGGCATCGCGTTGGGCGACATCTGCTTCTACAGCCTGATGCTCTTCACCCTGCTCACCATCCTGCGCAGCCGCCTGGACGACCTCAAGGTGGGCAGCGTGTTCAGCTCTGCAGCCAAGGTGCTCGCAGCCAGTGTTGCCGGCGGCGCGCTTGCGTGCGCGGTGGCCTGGGGGCTCGACCAGGTGCTGCCCACCGGCACCATGCTCGGCGCCTTCATCGCGCTCGTCGTCACCGGGCTGGTGGGCCTCGGCGCCATCCTCGCCCTGTGCCGCCTGCTCCATGTGGACGAGCTCAGCCGCATGCTGGTCGCCCTCAAGCGCAAACTGCTGCGCCGCTAGGGCACGCGCCCGCTTCTCGCCAGAATGCCGGGGGCGCTTGGGTTTTGAGGCCCCGCCACCTGCCCCGCGCTGGTATCATCCCTAGGGTTAACACTACGGAAACGGAAGGGGATCGCCGCCATGCGCACTGGGTTCGACAACGAGAAGTACATCACTCTGCAGGCCCAGCGCATCAAGGAACGCGTCGAGCAGTTCGGCGGCAAGCTCTACCTGGAGTTCGGCGGCAAGCTCTTCGACGACTACCATGCCAGCCGCGTGCTGCCCGGCTTCAAGCCGGACGCCAAGATCACCATGCTCAAGAGCTTGGCAGACCAGGTCGAGATCGTCATCTCAGTCAACGCAAACCACATCGAGAAGAGCAAGGTCCGTGGCGACCTTGGCATCACCTACGACGACGAGGTCCTGCGCCTCATGGACATCTTCGAGAACCTGGGCTTCTACGTGGGCAGCGTCGTCATCACCCAGTACGCCAGCCAGCCCGGCGCGGACGCCTTCTGCCAGCGCCTGGACCAGCTGGGCGTGTCCTGGTACCTGCACTACCCGATCGCCGGCTACCCGCACGACATCGCGCGCATCGTCAGCGACGAGGGCTACGGCAAGAACCAGTACGTCGAGACAACGCGCCCGCTGGTCGTGGTGACCGCCCCCGGCCCCGGCAGCGGCAAGATGGCCACCTGCCTGAGCCAGCTCTACCAGGAGCACAAGCGCGGCATCAGCGCCGGCTACAGCAAGTACGAGACCTTCCCCATCTGGAACCTCCCGCTCGACCACCCCGTCAACATCGCCTACGAGGCCGCCACCGTCGACCTCGACGACGCCAACGTCATCGACCCCTGGCACCTCGAGGCCTACGGCGAGACCACCGTCAACTACAACCGCGACGTCGAGATCTTCCCCGTGCTCAAGGCCATGATGGAGCGCATCATGGGCGAGAGCCCCTACAAGTCGCCCACGGACATGGGCGTCAACATGGCGGGCTTCGGGATCGTGGACGACGAGGCCTGCCGCGAGGCCTCCAAGATGGAGATCGTGCGCCGCTACTTCCAGAGCGCGGTAAAGGTCAAGCGCACCGGCTTGGGTCAGGAGGAGGTCGACCGCCTGGAGCTCATCATGCACAAGGTGGGCATCGACGTCGACTACTGCCCCGCCCGCGCCGCCGCCCTGGCCAAGGCGGAGGAGACCGGCGCCCCCGCCGGCGCCCTGGTGCTGCAGGACGGCACCGTCGTCACCGGCAAGACCTCCGCGTTGCTCGGCGCCGCCAGCTCGCTGCTCATCAACGCCGCCAAGAAGGCCGCCGGCGTCGACCACGAGACCTGGGTCATCGAGGACAGCGCCCTCGAGCCCATCTGCGGCCTCAAGACCGGTATCCTGGGTGCGCGCAATCCGCGCCTGCACCCCAGCGAGATGCTCATCGCGCTCTCCATCTCGAGCCTGGACAACCCGCTGGCAGACGAGGTCATCAAGGGCACCAAGCACCTGCGCGGTTGCGACGCCTTCTTCTCGAGCATCATCCCGGAAAGCGACGAGCGCCTCTACAAGACCCTCGGCATCAACGTCAGCTGCGAGCCCTGCTACGAAAGCGGCCGCCGCTTCCACAAGTAGCCTGTTAAGCGCGCATTCGCGCGCTTTTGGCTCGACGCTGCGGCTTCGCTGACTTTTGCCCAACCTGTAAAGAATATCTTGGACGGGCCCCGCGAGGGGGAGGCGCCGAGGGGAACACTGCGGAGCAGAGCCCGAACGCAGGCGCCGCGGGAGCGAGGACTGTCTGAGGCCCCGGAGGGGCCGAGTTCCGCAGCTGCGGCGCCGGAGTAAGGGCTCGGGTGCGGAGCACTGTTCTCCTCGGCGCCTCCCCCTCGTGGGGCTGCGAGACCGGGGGACTCGCCTGGCGGAAACTGGATGGAAACAATCGACTTCTACAATCTGGAAGTCCCAAGGGACGTTTTCTTCTGATCTGTACGTGCGATTCTGAGAAAGCGGGTCCTCGCTTATGGCCAAGCACATCTTTGTTACCGGCGGTGTCGTCTCTGCCCTGGGCAAGGGCATCACAGCCTCCTCTCTGGGCCAGCTCCTGAAATCCCGTGGCTACAAGGTCACGATGCAGAAGATGGACCCCTACCTCAACGTCGACCCCGGCACCATGAGCCCCTTCCAGCACGGCGAGGTCTTCGTCAC
>JBJEHN010000125.1:0-15062 GCA_051876105.1 Coriobacteriales bacterium
CGTTTTTTTGCGGGGAATCAGGGGCCATAGGCGGGCAAACGGCTTTTGTTACCGCGCTTTTCCTCTATCCTGCTTAGCGCAGGTTGAAACACCACAGAAACCCCGAGTTATGGAGGGACCCCATGGGCGGTTTTTTCGGCGCGGCTTCCAAGCGCGATGTATGCGTTGACGTGTACTTCGGCGTGGACTTCCACTCCCATCTGGGGACCAAGCGGGCGGGCATGATCGCCCACGACCCCGAGGCAGGCTTCCAGAGAGAGATCCACTCCATCGAGAGCACGCCCTTCCGCACCAAGTTCGAGCCCTTCTTGGACAAGGCCAAGGGCACCACGGTCATCGGCTGCATTTCGGATGCCGACCCCCAGCCCCTCATGGTCAAGTCGCACCTGGGGCTTTTCGCCCTCACGACCGTGGGCATGATTAACAACGCGGACGAGATCATCGAGAGGTACATGGCAGACTGCGGCCAGCAGTTCATGGCCCTCAGCAGCGGCGCGGTGAACCAGACCGAGCTTGTTGCCGCCGTTATCAACAAGGAGGCCACGCTGCTCGACGGCCTGCGCCACGCGCAAGACATCATCGAGGGCTCCATGACCATGCTGCTCATGACGGACGAGGGCGAGATCTACGCCGCGCGCGACAAGTACGGCCGCCTGCCCGTCATCATCGGCAAGGACGCAGACGGCTACTGCGTGACCTTCGAGAGCTTCGTCTACGACAAGCTGGGGTATGAGGACGAGTATGAGCTCGGCCCCAAGGAGATCGTCCGCATCACCAAGAACGGCTACGAGACAGTATCCGAGGCGGGCGACGAGATGAAGATCTGCGCCTTCCTTTGGACGTACTACGGCTATCCCAACTCCACCTACGAGGGCACCAACGTCGAGGTCATGCGCTATCGCAACGGAGAGATCATGGCCCGCGACGAGATGGAGGACGGCACCCTGCCCGATGTAGACTACGTGGCCGGTATCCCAGACAGCGGCCTGCCCCATGCGATCGGCTACTCCACCGCCAGCGGCAAGCCCTTCGCGCGCCCCTTTGTCAAGTACACGCCTACCTGGAGCCGCAGCTTCATGCCGAGCAACCAGACCGTGCGCAACCACGTCGCCAAGATGAAGCAGGTTCCCGTGCCCCAGCTCATCGAGGGCAAGAAGCTGCTCTTCGTAGACGACTCCATTGTCCGCGGCACCCAGATGCGCGAGACCGTGGACTTCCTCTACGGTGCCGGTGCCAAAGAGGTGCACATGCGCTCGGCCTGCCCGCCCATCATGTACGGTTGCAAGTACCTCAACTTCTCATCGAGCAAGAGCGAGATGGAGCTCATCGCCCGCAAGAAGATCGACGAGCTGGAAGGCGATGCCGGCTTGGAGCACCTCGACGAGTACTCCGACGCCCGCACCGAGCGCGGCCAGTGCCTGCTCAAGAGCATCTGCGAGGAGATGGGCTTCGACAGCCTGCGCTACCAGAGTCTCGAGGGCCATCTGCAGGCCATCGGCATCGACCCCTCAAAGGTCTGCACCTATTGCTGGAACGGGAGGGAATGAGCGCTGGGCCAGTGGTCCGCCTATACAGGAAACCAGCAGGTCAGGGGCGAAGGTCTCTGGCCTGCTCTCGTTTGGGGAGACAGCGCTCCCATCCACTCTTGAGGCCGTGCTCACTCGAGGGTGAGGCGCAGGGTGCGGCCGCAGCCGCGAGCCAGGAGCTCGACGGTCTCGAGTGTGGGGTTGACCTTGCCGCCTTCGATGCGGCTGATGACCGCCTGTTGCACGCCGCAGGCCTCCGCGAGCTGCGCCTGTGTGAGGCCGGCTGCCCTGCGTGCACGGCTGAGCTGCACTCCCAGGTCCGCAGGTGAGCCGAGCTCCTCGCTGAGCTTGCAGCTGCGGTAGCCCTGCTCGGCGACCTCTTCGAGCAGGAAGTCATCGTGGCTGCTGCGGCCCCTCGTTGCCCTGAGCAGGGCGGGGAGGTAGTGTTCCTCGAGGGCGTTGGCGTGCAGAATCTGACCGATGTTGTGGCGGTTTGCGGGCGGCACGCGGCTCTCGACCCAGCGACGCGCCCTGAGCCCGGTGACGGTGCGCTCGCCGCGCTGGGCAGCCAGCGCCAGCGTGAGGGGGAGCTCGTCGAAGCCGGCCCAGTCTGCCAGCTCGATGCTGTAGCTGTCCTGCCCCGGCTCGTACTTGACCCACGCGCAGGCGCGGCGTTTGCGCACCAGCGGGTTAAAGACCGCGAAGACGCGCATATTCCTGCCACCTCCTCCATAGGATCTGCCAGCTGCCCTCTTGGAAGGCTGCCGTCTCCGGGGCCGCGTTGTCGAGCCCCTGCAGCAGAACGCGCCGCGAGGCAGGAGTGATTGGCCTGGGCTCAAAGCATGCAGGCAGCAGCGAGAGGTTTTCGAACAGCGAGCTGCTGCCCAGGTAGTTGCGGGTGGGGAGGTCTGCGAGCGGGTCGAGCCTCCAGAGCTGGCGGGGGAAGGCCGATCCGAGGCTGAAGCTACCACCGGTGAGGGGCGAGAGGCGGTAGCTCCCCTTTGCAGAGCACAGCACCTCGAAGCTCGACGAGTCGCGCCCCCGGTTGGCGGTGAGGTAGTCGAGCAGCATAACCTGGGCAAGCTGCTCTTCCCATCCCATGCGGCGGCAGGTGTCGAGGGGGTCCTCGCCCGGCAGGCCTGCAAGCTCGCAGAAATCCTCCAAGGGCATGGCGCGCTCGCCAGCACTGCGATAGCTCTTCGAGCGCAGCACCCAGGCTTCCTCTTCCTCGCCGCCGATGCAGACTAGGGCATGAAGGAGGCGGCAGTCCGCCATGGGGAAGTCCAGCTCGCGCCCCACGCGCGTGCACAGCAGCTGGTTGGCAACCTCCCAGCCGCCCACGCCGCCCCGCTCGCTGAACGATGAGAGTTTGTAGTAGACGGCGTTCGCGCCGGTGCCCTCGCGCGCCTTGGGCCTGGCCCCGCCCAGACCGCTGGGCTGCGATGACTCGTCCCAGCAGAGATAGCGGAGGTCTTGGAGGCTCTGTGTGATGTCGTATGCGCGCACGGTTGCGGGCTCCAAACGCAGTGTGAGCAGATGCTGCAAGTATATGACTTATAAGTCATATCATATAGAGACTATCTGGGTTTGAAGGGCAGCGGAGGAGCTTATACTGCACAGCGTGCAACACACCATGAACGTGGCGTTGTCACCCCAAACCCCCGCATGCTGCCTTCACAAGGGGCGGCGGCACGGGCCCCTCACGAGGGAGCTCGGGTGCCCGGGCCCAGCAGGTCCAGGCGGGTACGGCTCCCACGAGGGGCACGGCCAGGGCGGGTTGGGTGGCAGCGCCACGTCTGTTAGCCACGTCTGTTAGTGAGAGGGGATCTCCTATGACACGCAAGATCCAGATCTTCGACACCACCCTGCGCGACGGCGAACAGAGCCCCGGCGCATCCATGAACACCCAGGAGAAGCTGGTCGTTACCCGCCAGCTGCTGCGCCTGGGCGTGGATGTGATCGAGGCGGGCTTCCCCGTCTCCAGCCCCGGCGACTTCAAGTCTGTCCAGCAGATCGCCGAGGTCGTGGGCGACAAGGCCGTCGTCTGCGGCCTGACTCGCGCTGTGGAGAAGGACATCGACGTCTGCGCAGACGCCCTCAAGGACTGCACGCGCCCGCGCATCCACACCGGTATCGGCGTCAGCCCCGAGCACCTCAAGTACAAGTTCCGCGGCATGAGCCTCGATGAGGCCATCGAGCGCGGTGTCCATGCGGTCAAGCACGCCCGCAAGTACGTTGAGGACGTCGAGTTCTACGCGGAGGACGCCGGCCGCGCCTCCTTCGAGGACCTCGCCCGCATGATCGAGGCGGTCATCGCCGCTGGTGCGACGGTCGTCAACATCCCGGATACCACTGGCTACAACATGCCCTGGCACTTCGGCGAGCGCATCAAGTACCTGTGCGACCACGTCAAGGGCATAGAGGACGTCACTATCTCCGTCCACTGCCACAACGACCTCGGCATGGCCACCGCCCTGGCTATGGAGGGCGTGCGCAACGGCGCCACGCAGATCGAGTGCACCATCAACGGCCTTGGCGAGCGCGCCGGCAACACCGCCATGGAAGAGGTCGTCATGGCCATCGCCATGCACGAGGCGGAGCTCGACGCCCACACGGACATCAACACCTCCGAGTTCCTGCAGGCCTCCCGCCTGGTCTCCAGCATCACCGGCTTCCCCGTTCAGCCCAACAAGGCCATCGTCGGCGCAAACGCCTTCGCCCACAGCTCCGGCATCCATCAAGACGGCGTCATCAAGGAACGCTCAACCTACGAGATCATCGACCCCAGCGTCGTCGGGGCCGCCGGCTCCAGCATCGTCCTCACCGCCCGCTCCGGTCACGCCGCCCTGCGCATGCGTCTGGAGCAGCTCGGCTACCAGGTTGAGGACGGCGACGAGTTCGAGAAGATCCACAGGGCCTTCCTCGAGCTGGCAGACCGCAAGAAGGAGGTCATGGACGAGGACCTGCACTCCCTGATGGGCGAGCGCGCTCGCGAGGAGTCTGCCCTCTACACCCTCAAGTCCACCCAGATCAGCTGCGGCCAGCCCCTCACCCCCACGGCCACCGTCACGCTGGTCGACCCCTATGGCAACGAGCGCACGGCCTGCGACTTCGGCACCGGTCCGGTCGACGCCCTGTGCAAGGCCATCGACAAGATCGTCCAGGCGGACTGCGACCTCACGGAGTTCTCCGTCCAGTCTGTGACCCGCGGTATCGACGCCCTGGGCGAGGTCACCATTCGTATCACGGCTGCCGACGGCCAGATCTACTCCGGCCGCGGCTCGGAGTGCGACATCACCGTTTCGAGCGCGAAGGCCTACCTCAACGCGCTCAACCGCATGCTGCAGAAGCAGGCGTAGCGCCTCTTCCACGGTGCAGTCGGCAGGCAGCGGGGCACGAGACTCCCTCTCGTGCCCCGCTGTGTTTCTGCTACCCTTTCAGTTGATGACCCTGCATCCCCCGAAAGGCTCCCATGGCCCGCAAGACGGCGTTCCCCCATCTCCACATCATCCTCCAGTGCGAGGACTACGGCTCGCGCCTCTGGCCCATCGCCCGCGAGCAGGAGCCCGCCTGCGCAGCGCCCGTGCGCCCCGGGTCGCGTGAAAGCCTCCTGGCCAACACGCTCAAGCGCCTCGCCCCGTTCACGGGCGAGCCGGTTCGCATTGTCACCACCCGGGCCCTCGCCCCCGTGGTCGAGGAGCTCGCCACGCGGCGCTGCGGCCTGAAGGCAGGTGACTACGAGTTGCTGGTACAGCCTATCGACCGGGGCAGCGCCTTCGCCATCGCGCTGGCGGCGGCGCGCATCCGCCGGCTGGACCCACAGGCCGTGGTCCTCGTGTCGCGCACAGACCAGCACGTCGAGCTCGACGACCGCTGGGAGCACGTTGTCTTCGCTGCGTACCAGGCCGCCTTGCAAGACCAGGTCGCCGTCCTTGGCGGCGTGCAGGAGACCAAGTGCTCGGCATGGACCTACATCCGCAAGGGCAAGGCGTTCCCCGGCGTGGCGGACACCTTCCAGGTGAGGCTCTTCACCGCGGACCAGAACCCCGGCGTTGCCAAGCGCGTCTGCGGCCAGGGCGCCTACTGGTACACCGGCGTGCTCGTGGCGCGCGCCGCCCTGCTTTTGGGCGAGCTCAAGAGCGCCGGCGCGCACGCGCAGACCAAGGAGAGCTCCGAGTCGCACCGCATCGCCGAAACCGCCAACTTCCTCGCTCAGCTCGAGCCCGCGGACTGGCTCAACGAGGCCGCGCAGGGGCTCATCGAGTCGCTGCCCTCCGTCAGCCTCGAGAAAGCCCTGCTCGAGGTGAGCAAGCGCCTCGTGCTCGTGCCCACGGGGGTGCGCTTCGACGCGCTCTCGACCCTCGAGGACATCGACTCCCTGGCCGAGCCGACGCGCGAGGGCAACCGCATGGTGGGAGAGTCTGCGCTCACGCGCTGCCGCAACACCACGGTCTACTCCAAGGGCACCGAGCGCAAGGTGATCGCCTTGGGCCTCAAGGACGTGATGGTGGTCGAGCTTGACGATGTGACCCTGGTTGTCTCCAAGGACCAGCTCGACAACATGGACGATGCTCGCAGCGACTTCGAGGCGCTCTGGGGTCTGTAGCGCCTGCGGTCGCTCCGCAAAAAAGCCGTGAATCCGTGGATTTGTGGATGAGCGCCTGTTTGCGCAGGTCAAAGCCCTGTTTTATTCAACATCGGGTGGGGATGGGCGCCGTGCGGCTGCCGCCTCGCCCCTTCTTGCGATACCCTTCTGTCCTGAATCGCCCGTCAGGAAGAGGGACTTATGCCACAGACCAGCCGCCAACAGCACAGCAGCTACCACTACCAAGACGAGTCCCAGCTCGCCTTGAGGGACAGCTTCGAGCGCATCATGCCCCAGAACATCGATGCGGAGAAAGCCGTTCTCGCTGCCATGATGCTTTCCCCGGACATCGCCGAGGAGGCGCTGCTCAAACTGTCTGCAGAGGAGTTCTACCGCCCCTCTCATCAGAAGATCTTCCAGGCTATGGAGGACCTCTACAACCGTTCCTGCCCCATCGACCAGCTCTCGCTCGCAGACAGGCTCAAGTCGCGCGGCGAGCTCGAGGCTGTGGGCGGGCGCGCCTACATCATCGAGCTTGGCAACAATAGCCTGGCCATCTCCAACTGGTCCCATCACGCAGACATAGTCCACCGCGAGTCCATCTTGCGCCAGCTCATCAATGCCTCGGTGCGCATCACGGCGCTGGGCTACGACGCCCCTGACGACCTCGACGCGGTGGTGGAGGAGTCCGAGAAGCTCCTCTTCAACGTCACCAACAAGCGCGTTGCCACCAACTTCAAGAAGATCGACACCCTTGTTGTGGAGACCTTCAACGAGCTCCAGGAGCTCGCGCGCAACCAGAACCGCTACGCCGGCGTCCTCACGGGTTTCAAGGATGTCGACGACATCTTCGGGGGCTTCCGCCCTGGCGACCTCATCATCCTCGCCGCGCGCCCTGCTGTGGGCAAGACGTCGTTTGCCCTCAACATCGCGAGCAGGGCAGCCCAGCTGGGCACCTCAGTGGCCTTCTTCAGTTTGGAGATGAGCTCCAGCCAGCTCATCCAGCGCATCCTCTCCACAGAGGCCAAGGTCGAGAGCAAGAAGATGCGCACTGGCGGCATGAACGCCCAGGATTGGCAGCGCCTCGTCACCGCCAGCGACACCCTCTCCAAGCTCGAGCTCTGGATCGACGACACCCCCAGCGCCAACATTCTCGAGGTGAGGGCCAAGGCCCGCCGCCAGCTGAGGCATGTCGAGCCCGGCCATGGCCTGATCGTGGTCGACTACCTCCAGCTCATGCAGCCCCAGCACTCCAGGAGCGAGTCGCGCCAGGTCGAGGTCGCAGAGATCTCCCGCGGTCTCAAGATCCTGGCCAAGGAGATGCAGATGCCCGTCATCGCGCTCTCACAGCTCTCCCGTGCCGTGGAGTCGCGCCAGGGCAAGCGCCCCATGCTTTCCGACCTCCGCGAGTCCGGCTCCATCGAGCAAGACGCCGACATCGTCATGTTCATAGACCGCTCTACCAGCGAGAGGGAGGCGGAGGAGGACGACCGCCCGCCCCTGGGCACGGCGGACATCATCGTGGCCAAGCACCGCAACGGCGGCACCGGTGTAGCCCATCTCGCGTTCCAGCCGGACTTCACCCGCTTCGACAACCTGGCCTTCAGCCGCGACGAGTACATGTAGCCCGTCTGAGAGCCATATCGCTTGATGAAACATCTGCTTTTGTGGAACCGCAGCTCGGACGCGAGCTGCGGTTTTCTTGTTGCGGCGGCCACATCCTCGGTTCCTGCTCTGTGGAAAGCGTGCAAACAGCTCGCAAAGCGCTCTGAAACGGCCCTTGTTTTGCTCGTGCTTTAGTCGTAACTGGCTCGTGTTTTGGTCTGCGAACTAGATAGATTCAGCTGCAATCATGGGTGCCGTCGGAATCCCGTGGCTAGAGCGAGGAGGATCCATATGAATGCTGGCAAGGACGGCATCGAGGCTGCCCCGGCCGCTGCTGCCCGCAAGGCTGCCAACCCCCGGTCCAAAAGCCTCGCTGTGGGCAAGGCAGCGATCGCGGCATCCCTTGTTTGCTTTGCGATTTGCCCTCCCTCCTTCGTGTGCGACTCACCAGTCCTCGGCTTCGCTTGCGCAGCAACATGGCCGCTCGGCTCGCCACGGGATTCCCTGACACTCGGTTACCAGGCCACCTACACATACCAAGGGCGCAGCTGCACTCACCGCGGCGTCGACATAGCGGCTGCCGCCGGAGCGCTCGTCTGCGCGCCGTGCGGCGGCAGAGTCGCTTTCTGCGGCGAGGTCCCCGCCTCTCAGGCAGACGGGGGCGCAGACGACGGGGCCACGA
The DNA here is from genome assembly GCA_051876105.1 of Coriobacteriales bacterium. Classification (GTDB taxonomy): domain Bacteria; phylum Actinomycetota; class Coriobacteriia; order Coriobacteriales; family QAMH01; genus W2P13-069. Next base: position 8,399 of record JBJEHN010000125.1, read on the forward strand.
TGACCGCGGTCTCCATCGAGCTTGAGGACGGCCGCCGCCTGACCCTCATGCCCTTTGAAAGCACCCTCGTATCAGCGGGGGAGGCGGTTACTGAGGGGCAGGGGCTCGGCGCCCTCGCTGCAAGCGGGGATCGCTCATCCCAGCAAGCGCATCTGCACATGGGGCTCAAGCAGCAGGGGGCGTACTGCAACCCGCTCGCGCTGTTCGAGGAGCTGCCGCTTGCCGCAGGCACCTCTGAACAGGCGGAAAGCTCTCATCTGGGGGTGGGCGGCTCGACGCCCCAGCTTCCCGAGCCCGCAGCAGTGTCTGCGCAGGAGCCTTGGCCAGCCCAGGCCGCGCAAGCACCGCACACCGAGCCCTCCTTCGGGGCGGTGAGCTCAGGCGACCCCGTGTATCAGGCTGCTGCTCAGGAGGAAGCGCGGCCTTGGACAGCGGGGGCCGCTGCTGCTGCTGCCGGGGCCCTCGCCGCGGCGTGCTGCTCCCAGCTCCACGGTCTGCTGGAGGGCTTGGGTGAGCTCTCCAGAGCAACAGGCGTTCCCTTCTTCGCCCTCGTGCTGGCAAGCACCGCTTTGGTTGTGGGGCTGCTCGCCGGCATCGTCCTCCAGCTCATGCACCTCCGCGGGGAGCGCAGCTTCCCGCTCGACGGGAAGGCAAGTGAAAACGCGCTCTTGTGCACGCGTGTTGGAGGTGATAACATGCACAAGTTATTTCCTGCTCCGGGCACATCCTTCATAACCCGGGGCCGTTCAGCCCAGAGGAGGTGACCTATGAAGGCTTACGAACTGCTGTTCTTTGTCGATCCGTCCATCGATGACGAGACTCGCCTGGCTACCATGAAGCGCGTTGACACTACCATCACCGCGCAGGGCGGCAAGGTTGACAACGTTGAGGAGTGGGGCAAGAAGAAGCTTGCCTACGAGATCAACGGACTCACGGACGGTGACTACACCCTCATCGATTTCCAGACCGAGCCCGAGGCAATCGCCGAGCTCGACCGCGTGCTGCACATCATGGATGCCGTCGTGCGTTACATGATCGTTCGTCGCGACGACCGCCTGGATTCCGTTGAGAACGCCTAATGGACTATTCCATTTAACGTCCACCGGAAGGAACTCACTATGAGCATCAACAAGGTAATGATTAGCGGCAACACCACCCGTGACGCGGAGCTTCGCTCTACTGCTGGTGGCACTCCTGTCCTCACCTTCGGCGTCGCGGTCAACGAGCGCAGGCGCAACATGAACAACGAGTGGGAGGACTACGCGAACTTTATCGACTGCTCCCTTTTCGGCCGCCGTGCCGAGGCCCTGGCCCAGTACCTGACCAAGGGCACCAAGGTTGCGATCGAGGGCCGTCTCCATTACAGCTCTTGGGAGGACCGCAACGGTGGCGGCCGCCGCTCGAAGGTCGAGGTCTACGTTGACGAGCTGGAGTTCCTCTCTGCTCGCAACAACAACGGGGGTTCCCAGTACGGTGGCTCCCAGTCCTACGGCGGCGGTCAGTCTCGCAACTCAGGCCAGTCCTACGGCGGTGGCCAGGCATATGCCAACAACGGCGGCCAGGCCTACGCCAACAGCAATGCTGGCGCAGACAGCCAGCGAGCACAGTACATTTCAGAGGCGCCGGCACCGGCTGCCTACAACGACGAGGACATCCCCTTCTAGGAGGGTCCTCAACCCGAGTTAACAGTTAGGAGGAAGCAATGGCCGAATACGCTCGTCAGCCTCGACGCAAGCAGTGCCCGTTCTGCAAGGACGAGGTCGCTTACATCGACTACAAGGACGCCCAGATGCTTCGTCGCTACATCACCGATCGCGGCAAGATCAAGTCTCGCCGCGTCACCGGCGTGTGCACCCAGCACCAGCACCGTCTGTCTGCCGCTATCAAGCGCGCACGTGAGATGGCTCTTCTGCCGTACACCGTCAAGATCGTCAGCGGCAACGGCGGCCGCCGCAACCGCTAAGGTCTCTTTCGCAGCTTGCCCTCTGCTCTTACGGAGGCGCAAGCTGCTTGTGCAGGCAGGCCCTGCACCAGACAGCCCCGGGCCCAGGCCCGGTGGCTGCCCTCCGGCGGCTCGCCCGCCGAGTAGGCGCGTACATATATGTAAGCAGCCCTGCGCCATAGCGGGGCATTGTGAAAGGTTTTGAACATGAAGGTTATCCTGACCAAGGAGCTCAAGGGCAAGGGCGGCGAGGGCGACGTTGTCGACGTCGCACAGGGTTTTGCCGTCAACTACCTGATCCCCAACCACCTGGCCGTCGCCGCAACCAAGGGCGAGCTCAAGCAGCTCGAGCAGCGTCGCCACAACATCGCCAAGCGCGAGCTTGCGCGTACCACCGACGCCAACACCCTCAAGGAGGCCCTGGACGGCAAGACCCTCAAGATCCTGGCGAAGGTCGGCGAGGAGGGCCAGCTCTTTGGCTCCGTCACCTCTGCAAAGGTCTCCGAGGCCATTGCTGAGCAGATCGGCTGCACCATCGACCGCAAGCAGATCGAGCTGGGCAAGGCTATCAAGATGGTCGGCGAGCACAAGGTCACCATCTCCATCTACCGCGACATCAAGGCTGTTGTCACCGTCAACGTCGTTGACGAGGCTGCTGCCATCGAGATCGTCGAGGAGCCTGCTGCCGAGGAGCCCGTTGAGGCCCCCGAGGAGATTGCAGCCGAGGAGGAGACCGAGGAGGCAGCCGAGTAGCTCGGCAGCCCGGCAACGAGCAGTTGCAGTGCAGGGGAGGTTGGCGCTATGCCAGCCTCCCTTTTCGCGTACAGGGGAGAAGACCCGGGAGGAACAGTGGCACAGCACAGAATGCGGCCCAGCGCCGTCATCTTCGACTTCGACGGGACCTTGGCCGACTCCATGTGGGTTTGGGACGAGGTTGACGCCGAGTTCGCCCGGCGCCGCGGCCTGCCCTTCGAGAAGGAGGACGCCGAGAAGATCGCCGCCTTGGGTTTCGAGGGGACTGCCGAGTGGATGGTCGAGCGCTACGGCCTCGCAGACACCGTCGAGGACCTGATAGGGGAGTGGTACGAGCTCGCTGCAGAGAGCTACGCTAACGACGTGCGCCTCAAGCCCGGCGCAGAGGCGTTTGTCCGCCAACTCAAGGCCCATGGGATCCCCGTGGCGATCGCCACCTCGCTTTCTCGCGACATGCTCGAGCCCGCCCTCGAGAACAACGGCGTCAAGGAGCTCTTCGACGAACTTGTCGTGTGCGAGGAGGTCTGCGAAGGCGGCAAGTCAACCCCGGCGGTCTATCTGGAGACAGTCCGGCGCTTGGGCGTTGCGCTCGGGGACAGCGTCGTTTTCGAGGACGTCGCCCTCGCCGCCCGCTCTGCCAAGGCGGGGGGAGCCTACGTGGTCGGCGTGAGAGACGACCACGCCCAACAGGTTCGTTCGGAGCTGATCGAGGCGGCAGACCTGTTCATCCAGGGCTTCGGGGAGTTGCTTCGCTGACCCTGATGCCAATTATCCAAAGAATTATCCAAGTTTGCTAAAAAAAGACGTTGACAGCATGTGTCTGGATGGTATTATAGACAGGCTTTCGCGGCATTAGCTCAGCTGGATAGAGCGTTTGACTACGAATCAAAAGGTCGGGGGTTCGAATCCCTCATGCCGCACCAGCGAACACCAAAAGCACCCAACCGGGTGCTTTTTTGTTAGGCGTGCAGCCTGCCTGCGGAGTCTGGCGCTCTCCGGGCGAGACGTTTCCGTTTGCGCGGGCTCGCGCAGTGCCGGAGTGGTAGGCTGCACACATATCGCCAACCACCAAGGAGTAAAGCCATGTGCACTAACGGAGTCAACACCCAGCAGCTCAAGGACACCGTCGAGATGATCGATGCCCAGATCGCCCTCTCCCGCCGCTGGACCCACAAGATGTACCACCTCGCTGAGAACGGCGCCATGGAGGCCTCCGCCAAGAAGCTCAAGGCCATTCAGGCCATGCTCGACGACGTGCGTTCCGAGTTCGAGGAGCTGCAAGACGTCATCGACCGCGATGACAGCAACTCCGACGTCCAGGTGGAGCTGGTCTAGCCCCTGCGGTAAGGATCGCCCTCGTGGAGACAGACGGCCCTTGCAACGCGACGCTGCTTGCGCTGTGCGCCTGCCCGCCAGGCGAGCATGTGCGCAGCGCGCTCGAGGCATCTGCGCAGCGCCTGGGGCACGAGAGGGCTCCCGCCTTCGCTGTCACCGCGTCTGCAAGCCCCGCTGAACTGCGTCTCCTCGCCTTCGAGCTCGACCCGTGGGCCGTCGTCGCGCTCGATGATGCCTCGGGCGAGCTGCTGTACGAGGCGTTTGCCGCGGAGGCTGCGGGCTTCGGCCCCGACTCCCCTGTGGAGGCTTGTGGCTACATGCTCGTGGCTGTCCCGGGTTTTGCTGACTGCTTCGGCAGCCAGGAGCTCAAGCGGCTGGCATGGGGGAGGCTCAAGGCCGCTGAACACCCCGCAGCCCTTTGAGTGCGGGCCCGGGCAACCGAGCCTTCTCCTATAATGTTGCTCGGTTATCTGAAGTGAGACGAGAGGGAAAGGGTCTGCTGTGGTCATCTCTACGAAGGGGCGCTACGCACTGCGCTTGATGCTCGACATCGCGATGCAAGACGGCTCGTCTCCTGTGCCCTTGCACGACATCGCCGAGCGCCAGGGCGTTTCCTTCAAGTACCTCGAACAGATCGTCCCGCCGCTGTCCAAGGCGGGTTTCCTCAAGAGCGTGCGCGGTGCCAACGGCGGCTATCTGCTGACCAAGGATCCCTCGGAGATAACGACAGGTGACATCCTGCGCGCTGGCGAGGGTAACCTCGCGCCCGTCGCTTGCCTTGCAAGCGACGAAGTCGACTGTCCGCGTGCCGACCTCTGCGTGACCCTGCCGTTCTGGAGGGGTCTTGACGATGCCATCACCGCCTACATCGACAGCGTCACCCTGGCGGACCTGGTTCAGGACCGCGCTGTCTGACGCCTGCGGCGGCGCGTGCCGCTTGCATTTGAGAGGAGAGACCATGTCACAGGTTTCCGAAGAGCTCGATGCCCTCACCTGCGACCTCATCGGAGAGGCGATCAACATCCTCGAGATGGAGGGCAGCCTCCCCGTCCTGTTGCTGACGGACGCGGAGGAGGACCTCTTCGCCTTCGAGGAGGACGATCCCGACGGCTGCTACTGCGCTGCGTGCCAGCAGGTTCAAGACCTCGGCGCCTCCTGCACCCGCTATGCCATCGCCTACGAGGGCGTCGTACAGAGCGACGAGGCGTCGTCTGGCGATGCGGCCATCGTCTTCGAGTTTGCCGAGCGCGGCACAGGCGAGGCATGGAGCGGCTTCATGTTGTTCCGCAGGGCGGATGACGGCACGCTCGAGGTGAGCGACCCCCAGCCTGCCGGAGCTGAGCTGCCTCTGTTTTCCTAGGCGCTTGCAATTCGTGCTTGCATATCCTGCGACCGCGAGCTATCATTCCACTGTTTGTTTAGCTTACCCGCTACCAAAGACAGCCGGTAACCCACAAGGGTTCTAAAGGAGCGAGAGCTCCGCCCGCCGAGGTGGTTGATCACAGAGCTCAAGAGGCATGTGCACTCGACCCCCACTGTCAAGCGGGGGTCGATTTGTTTTGAAAGGAGGTGCACATGCCCACTCAGAAGAAGGCCGATCAGATCCAGGAGATCGCCGAGAAGATCCAGAACGCAGCTGCTGTCTGGTACATCGACGCCCGTGGTCTGACCGTCAAGGAGACCCAGCAGCTCCGCCGCAACGTCACCGCCGCTGGCGGTGAGATGAAGGTGTACAAGAACACCCTAGCCGTTCGTGCGCTGGCTCAGCTGGAGCTCCCCACTTGCGAGGAGATCCTCGCTGGCCCCACCGCTTTCATCTTCGCTGGTGAAGACGTGGCCGCTCCCGCCAAGGCTGCAAACGATGTCGCCAAGGCAAACAAGAACCTTGAGATCAAGGGTGGCCTGATGGATGGCGCTGTCATGAGCGCAGAGGAAGTGACCCGCATCGCTTCCCTCCCCTCTCGCGACCAGCTCATCGGTCAGATCGCTTGCTCTCTCACCGCAGTTGCTTCTCAGCTCGCTATCGCATTTGGCGAGATGTCCGAGAAGGAAGCTGCATAATGCCGCGCCGCCGCAAGGCGGCATGACAGACCGTTTTGTATGTAACGTCGCCTGACAAAGGCGCAGGCGACCTTTGAAAGGAAGAACAACATGGCTCTTACCAACGAAGAGATCATTGCTGCTCTGGGCGAGAAGACCCTGCTCGAGCTGGCTGAGCTCCGCGACATGATCTGCGAGGAGTTTGGCGTGTCCGCTACCGCTGCTGTTGCTGCTGCCCCCGCTGAGGCCGGCGCTGTCGAGGAGAAGACCTCCTTCGACGTCGTGCTCGAGGGCTTCGGCGACAACAAGATCGCCGTCATCAAGGTTGTCCGCGAGCTCACCGGCCTGGGCCTCAAGGAGGCCAAGGCTGCCGTCGAGGGTGCTCCCGCAACCCTGCTCGAGGGCCAGAAGAAGGAAGAGGCCGAGGCCGCCAAGGCAAAGCTCGAGGAGGCCGGTGCTGCTGTCACTCTGAAGTAATCAGCTTCAAAGACGCAGTTTCCTCAAAGGGGAGGGCACGCCGATGTGCCCTCCCCTTTTTTGGTGATTTCCCAAAGTCGAACGTAGTTCTGGGTAGTTCACTGGACGAAGCGGTAG
>JBJEHN010000126.1:0-15058 GCA_051876105.1 Coriobacteriales bacterium
GGAGGGAATCGGTCACTGGAACTGTTTTCAGAGAAATCTCCTTATAGGTTGATTAGACAGCGGTTTTCGGGCTCCAAGGCACCGAGAGGATGTTCATGAAGCGCATTACCGAGGTCCGCAAGCACAACTACTCGACCTACGTTCTCACGGACGAGGCGGGGCGGGAGACCACCCACCGCGTACAGGTTCTCTACGTTGACGACGACATCTCGAAGCCTGTGGTCTACGCCTCCGACTGGTCGGTCAACACCGAGGCCTCCATGTTCCTGCGGGAGGCTTTCGAGGCAGACGTCACCAACACGAAGAAGCAGGCGCCCTCCGCCGTCAAGCTGCTCTACAACTTCCTGGAGCTGTTCGGTATCCGGATCGAGGACATGACCAAGATGCAGGCAAAGGCTTTGGTCGAGTTCATGCGCGGCACCCTTCGCAGCAGCACCAGCTGCACCATCGAGCTGCAGACGACGAGGAGCGAGAAGACGGTCTCCGACTACCTCTCCGTCATCCGCAAGCTCGCCGAGTACCTCGAGCTCGGCGACAGCCACCCCCTGCTCAAGAAGAAGCCCCGCAGCGGAAGGGGCCGCAGCTCGCGGGGGCGCGCGATGTCCGACCCGCACGTGATAGCCGTCAAGACCGTCGAGGAGCTGATGGCGCCCATGCACGTGTCGACGCCCCAGTACAAGGAGCTGCTCGCCACCGAGCACGTGCGCAGCAACCTGCGCGATCGCGTGATGATCCGACTGATGAGAGAGGCGGGCTTGAGGGTCGGCGAGTGCCTTTCTATCTCCTTAGAGGACGCCTCCAGCTACGTCGACGACGACGGCGTGATCCGCACCTGCATCGAGCTCAGAAACCGCCTCTCGGACGCGCCGGACCAGTGCGCCAAGACGGCGATGAAGGTGAGGAGCGAGAGGGACTACCGCCTCCCCGAGTACAAGGTGGTGCTCGCGGGGTACGAGGTCGTCACGCTGGGGTTCGACCTCGCCGACGAGCTGTTCGAGTACATGCAGGCCGCCCATGCCGGCAGGCAGACCGACCGCTACTGGGAGAGGCGCGAGGCGACGGCCAGGGCGGACAAGGTCACCGACAGACTCGCCGATGGGCAGGAGAACTACTACCTGTTCCTCAACTCGCTCGGGCGCCCGCTGACGCAAGCCCGATGGTCGCAGATACTGCGCGAGATCTACGAGGAGGCGGGCATCCCGGTCGACCACGGCAGGAAGAAGAAGAACCTGAGCCACCGCCTGCGCCACGGCTACGCCATGTACCTGAAGTACGAGAGGGGCTGCGACGAGTTCGCGGTGATGACGCTTCTGCGCCACCGCAGCATCGAGTCGCAGGAGGCCTACGACAACCCCACGCCGGAGGACATCCTCCGCCTGCAGCAGAGGATCATCGATGGACGGGGATAAGGCTCTTGGAGGCTGGGCCGGCCGCGAGGCTGCCTGGGCAGGCAAGGTAGAGCACAGGGTCGAGCTGATGGAGGACCCTGTCGTCCGCGCGGCGCTTGCAGGCACGCTCAAGGGGATACTGGCGTGTGACTCCGCGATCAGGAGGGTGAATCTTCTCATGAGGGTGTCCTCCATAGCCGACTCCCTCCCCGCGTCCATCGGGCCTGACGAGACCGCGGCGGCGCTCCGGAACCACGCCCAGCGCTACAAACCCGAGAAAGGCGAGCATCACACGCCGAGGGCGCTCGCGGTAAAAGCGGCGGTGCTGATCCTCGACGAGCTGAGCTCCCGTTGCCTCAGCACGAAAGACCCCTACATCACATGGATACGAGAGAACGACGCCGCGCTCGGTGAGCACGGCAGGCTGAGGCGGATCAACGTCAAGAGGCTCCTCCTCAGCCCGCTGGGACCGGCCTCCTGCAGGATGGTGAGGACCGCCGATCCCGCTGCCAGCATGATGGTCGTCTTCGACACCGACAGCAGGCCCATCCAGGACCTGATCATCTCGGCTGCTTGCTCAAGCACCAACTCCCAGCGCGCTGAGTGCGCATTGGGATACGTAGGGTCAACGTTCGCAGAGAGCCTGGGCGGGGACGTCCCCGCCACCTTGGAGGCGTTCGGCGAGGGGCACCTGGCCAAGCAGATGGCGTTCTACGACGGTCACCACGCCGGCCCCTGGCTGCTGCGCAGGATCTACACGCTAATCTCCAGGGCCCAGGGGCCGGCCGGCTTGCTGGCAAGGGGCGGCATCACTGCCGAGTTCCTCGCCTGCCTGCAGTTCTTGCCCCACTACCGCAACGGATTCAGGGCGGTCAAGTACAGCCCGCTGGACCCTCCGCCCACCTGGGACAAGTGGTACGTCTTCCCCAACGGGACCGAGGATGACTTCGCAGCAGGAAAGCCCGACAAGGGCAGCGTAATCGACTTCACGGAGATCGACCCGTCCCTGCGGGACCTCGCCAAGAAATGGTACTGGGAGGACGATGCCTGCCTGCAGACCAAGTACGCCTGGATAGAGATCCTCGCCGGCTTCTCCAGCTGGCGACAGGGAGCTCCGGGAGTGGTCGGCTTCGACAGCCGCTACCTCATCCTGTCCGAAGAGCTCGGGCTATACCTGTCGTCGCTTCGGCCGAAGATGGCCAAGAAGACGTTCTCTGCAGTCAAGTGCTGCATGCAGTCGCTCGTCGAATTCCTCCTCGAGGAGGGAGATGGCCTGGTGGACCCGCAATGCGTGTATGCCATCAGGGAGGCAGGCGAGGGCAGCGGCGGCAAGGAGAGGGAGAAGCTGGTCATGCCGGCCGATCACTACAGGAAGATCGAGAAGGCCCTGGAGGAGCGCTCCGGCGACTCGCCGGAGGACCTCCTCGTCTACACCGCCTTCCTGCTCCTGGGGACCACGCCGCTGAGGATATCCTCCGTGCTCGACCTCAAGCGCTCCCAGATCGCAGAGACCTCCCGGAAGGGCCTGCACGCCGTGAGGCAGCCGTCCAAGACGACCGGGAGGGACGCGCGGGGGGTCCAGCTCCCCCCGAAGACCAAGGGGGCCGTCGACCGCGCGGTGCGCGAGACGCAGGGGCTCCGAGACGCCGCCCCGGAGGAGATGCGCGACTACGTGTTCCTCGTCCCCGGCCACATGGGGAGGGCCACCGTGCTGCCCAAGGGCTCCTTCGTCACGCGCTTCGGGCGCCTCTGCAGGGAGCTGGAGCTTCCCGCGTACAGCCCGGAATCGGTGAGGAGCGGCTACATGACGGCCGTCGACAAGGCTGCCGACGAGCTGGGGATGGGGCAGGCGGCGAAGAACGCGGGCTCCGACCACGTGGAGCCGCGGACCTCGCCGGAGCACTACATCCAGCACAGCGACCGGGAGTACTACGAGGCCATGCACGGCGTCGAGATCGGGACCGCCAAGATCAGGGGCAGGCTGTCCGCAGAGGCGCCGGAGTGCGCCAGCGAGAGCAGCGCGGTCGAGCACGGCGCCGGGTGGTGCGTGTGCGAGTCCTGCCTGAAGGCGATAGCGTCCTGCCTGATCTGCCCGAGCTTCTGCACGTGCCCGTCGCAGATCCCGGCCTTCAAGGCCAACATCGAGAGGGCCGACGCGCTGATGCCCGAGCTCGAGACGGACCACGACCGGGGGCACCTCGCGGCGTTCAAGTCGCTGAACGTCGCATACCTGTGCGCTTTGGAGGGCATGAAGAGGGAGATGGAGGGGAGCACGTCATGACGGAGGCCGTTGAGCTGTACGACGCTGCCTGCCGAGAGGGCACCGAGGGAAAACCCGCATCGCGGGAGAAGCGCCCCGCTTCGCGCGGGGAGAGGCTCCTCGCATGGCTGCGCCGGGAAGACGAGTTCAGGGCGGGTGCCACAACCATCAGGTTCAGCGACGACATCTGGGACCTCACCGGCCTGGTCTCGCAGGCAGACTCGAACACGCACCGCAGGCTCAACTTCTCGGGCATCGGCGCGTTCGCGGATCTGGCCAAGGCCTACTTCTTCACATGCCTCTGCTATTCGGACGACGAGGTGTCGACGATCTACTATACACATCTCACAATCGCAAGGTTCCTGAGCAGCGTCGAGGAGGCGGGATACCTCGACATAGCCGCGGTCCCCTACGCCTTCTACGAAGAGCGCTACGCGGAGCCGGACGGTACCTCGTACCGCACGTTTTCAGGGCGCATCGCCAAGCTGCGCGCATTCCTCGAGTTCTACGAGGCATACTTCTCGCCCTTGCGAGACCGCAGGATCATGAAGCTGCTCGCAAAGCGCGACAACAGCCGCATCGCCGCCGAGGAGAGAGCCAACAAGACGGCCGAGATCGAGAAGACGTACCTGGAGGATCTGCTCTACACGTGCCACCAGGTCGCAAACGACGAGGGGCAGGGGCTCAACGACCGCATCGTCGCGTGCTGCCTGATGATGTACTCGCAGACCGGCTGCCACACAGGCGAGCTGGGGACCTTCAGGGCCGGGGCCGTCTCCAAGCTCGAGGGAGAGGGGCGCGGGGAGGACATCTGGCACGCCGAGTTCAGGCACCACGAGCGCAAGGTCGGCAGGGGCGAGTGGACGCCCACCACCTGCTACATGAGCGAGCTCGCCCTCGAGGCGTTCAGGATGCTAGAGGAGCTATGCGCTGAGGACCGCATAGCGGCGGGCACGGACGACCTCGTGGTGTTCGAAGGGGGCGAGCTCTTCAACACGACCCGATTCACCAGCCACTACCACAGGTTCGTCCTCAACCAGCTGTCGAGGGCCCCTTTCGTCAACCATCCCCACCGCGGCAACGGGATGAGGGCGATAACGGCCCTGAAGGCCCTCACCGCCGGCACCACCTGGCCAGGTCTAAGCAGCCGCGACAGCATCGAGGCGATGCTCGGGGAGCGGGGCCTGCGCGAGGACGACCTGCTCGTCTTCCCGACGATCCTCATGTTCCGCAACACGGTCTGCACCGAGCTCTACAGGCAGAGGAAGAGCCTCGCCTGGATAGGCAGGCACCTCAACCACCTCTACGTGGAGATGGACGCCTACTACAACCGAGCCGACCGCGAGATAGACAAGGCCTTCTCGAACGACGTCTACCGCTCCATCGTCGCCACCGGCGCCCGCGCCGTCGGGCCCAACGGCGACGCCTTCATGGAGAAGGTCGACATCTTCCTGGAGAAGAAGGGCTACCTGTCCAAGATCGAGCCCGACCCCGACGCGGTCGCGGAGAGGCTCGCCAAGAAGTACCCGCTCAAGAAGAAGCGCGGGGGGATGTGCATCCGCTGCGCCGCCCTCTCCCCCTGCCCGACGGACGACGTTGCAGACGAGGTCATGTGCATCTTCGGCGTATGCCCCAACCACTGCTCTATGTTCTGGTTTGCCCCGGACACCTACGCCGAGCTGAGAAGCGCCGAGCACGTCGTGCGCACCAACCTGGAGCGCGGGTGCACGAGGGAGGCCCAGCACGAGCTCGCGAAGATGAGGAGGGTGCTCGAGGCCCGCTTCGAGCGCGAGCTCGCCGAGCTCGACCGCATGGTCGGCGAGCTCGGTGCCGAGGCGCTGCTCGCCGACCATCCCGAGCTTGCGGATATAATCGCCCGCAGAGACGAGGTCCGGAAGGAGGCCGAGGCATGGAGGAGCTGGCAGATCTGAGCGCCGCTGAGGAGACGGCGGAGCAAGACGGCGGAGCGCCAGGACAAGCCGACCTGAGGCCCGTCGTCGAGGAGCGCCTGCGCCGCATGGGGACAGACCCCGCCTTCGAGAAGGAGAAGACGCTCAAGCAGCTCGAGAGAATCCAGAAGGCCGTCGACGAGGAGGCCGAGCGCATCGCCGACGCCAGGAGGACTGCCATGCACGGCATGCCGCTGGTGAGGGTGGTAGAGCTCACCGGCATCGCCCGCCAGACCTTCTACAACAAGCCCGTCCTCAAGGACTACGCTGCGCGCGCGATCGGGGACGCCGGCATAGAGGAGGGCCGCGACGAGGTCGCGCGCCTGAAGGAGACGGTTGCCGAACTGGAGGCTGCCAAAGCCGCGTTCGTGAAGCGAGACGGCGAGCTCGTCGAGGAGAGGATCAAGCTGAGGGACGCCCGAATCGAGGTCGAGAGCCTCAAGGCCTCGCTGGCAGACGCCAACAGGGAGATAGCCGACCTCAGGGAGATGCTCGAGAAAGCGGGCGGGAGCACGCCGAAAGACAAGGTCGTGCCGATGCGGTGACGCGGAAGGGCAGCCCGCGAACTGGCGGAGGGGATGGGAACGAGCGCATGCGAGAAGCGTCCCAGCCGCATCGTCTCTGCCAAGCCGCCGCGCTGAGCGCGGCCAGGCACGCGCCCGCCTGACACAAGGGGCGCCGCAACGACAACACCGACGAAAGGAGTAGCGAAATGCACGTCATCACCGGCATGTTCGCACGTACGAGACATGAAGACATACAACCAGGTAACTTCGAACGCAGGCCACTCTGCGAAATCACCCGGGGCATCAGGCTGCGGGTACAAGGAGCACGAGCAAGCTAGGCTGCTCAACAGGGCCTTCATAAAGGCCATGGAGAAGCGAGGGTGCGCGGTTACAGACACCACCTCCGATGCGAGGAACAAGTCAGCCGTCCTCATCGAGCAGGTGGCCAAATGCAACGCGAAGAAGAACGGGCCAGAGAGGCTCGACATCAGCTGGCACCTCAACTATGGCGGGGGAACGGGCACCGAGGTCTACCACTACGGAGAATCGACCCGGGAGGTCGCCGCAAGGGTGTCCTCCGCCATCTCCAAGACACTCGGGATCAGGGACAGGGGCAGCAAGCAGAACGCCAGCCTGTACTTCCTGAGCAAGACGGTCGCCCCGGCAATCCTCATCGAGGCGTGCTTCATCGACAGCGAGGCTGACATGCAGGCGCTCGAGGGCAAGCGCGAGCAGGTGGCCGAAGCTGTTGCCCTTGCAGTAACGGGCAAGGCGCTGCCTGGGCAATCAAGCGTGCCTAAGAGCGGTTACACTGGAAACTCCATAGTCGACGGGCTCAAGTCGATTGGCCTTGACGCCTCCTTCAGCAATCGCGCTCGGCTGGCTGCCACCTACGGAATCGTGAGCTCAGCCAACCAGTACACGGGGACAGCGGCCCAGAACGAAGCTCTGCTCTCCGCTTTGAGAAAGGCGGGGATACTGTGAGTTGTGTACATTTTATGGAACTTCGGATAGTCGCTGCAGGTCGAAAACACATAGTTGCTCCTTCAGGTCAGATAACGCTCAAATAGAGGTGGAGGCCGGCGCCGGACTAGGGGGGTTGGGACACCGGCCTCCTGTAAGGAAGTTTTTGGTCTACTTCAGACCCGCGAGTGGCTTACTGCTCGGGGACGTAGATCCAAGAACGGGGGTTCTCCTTGGCCATCTCGGCCAGCTCGTCCACCGTGCCGAACTTCATGCAGGCTGCCTGGCAGTGATGCACGCAAGTGGGGAGCTTGCCTGCCTCCAGACGGTCGGCGCACATGTCGCACAGAGAGGTGAAGACAGGGAGGATGGTGTACTCGAACTTGCCGTTAGGCTGCTTGCGGGGGCCATCCTGGAACAGCATCACACCGGAGGTCTCGGCGTCCCAGCCGTGCTCGACCTTGCAGGCCATCTCGCAGGAGTGGCAGCCGGTGCACCACTGGTAATCGATAAAGAGTCCGCGCTTCTCAGCCATCTTAGAAACCTCCCTTGCGGGTCACGATCTCGCTGCAGGAGCAGTCGTTCTCAGCCGTGACCGGGTAAACCTTGCAGATCTGGTTGGCGTAGGGGGCACCGTACAGGGTGGGGCCGGTGACGCCCTGAACCGTCAGGTTGTTGATGTTGGAGTCGAACACGCCGAAGAGGTTCGGCTCAGCGCCCTCGGTCTCCGGGAACCACCAGCCGTGCTCGGAGCGCACGGTGTCGGGCTTGAGGGAGGCGTTCAGGCGGACGCGCTGCTTGCACTTGCCGCGCATGTTCTCGACCCACACCCAGTCGCCCTCGTGGACGCCGAGCTTCTCGGCGGTCTCGGGGTTGAGGTCGGTCAGCGGGTCGGGGTGAGAGGCGCGCAGGCGCGGGACCATGCGCTCCTCGGAGTGGAAGTACTCCCAGGTGCGGGCACCGGTGGTCAGCACGAACGGGTATTCCTCCATGAGCTCCGGAGTGGAGACGGGGCTTTCGGGCGGCTCCTCGTAGTACGGCATCGGGTCGAAGCCCCAAGCGTCGAACAGGGTGTTGTAGAGCTCGCACTTGCCGGTGTTGGTGTTGAAGCCGGGCTGGCCGTCGTCACGCAGCCAACCGAGCTCGTACTTGCGGTATGCCCAGTCGTCGGGCCAGTCGATGACCTTCTCGCACAGCTCGGGGAAGGTCTCGTCGGTCTTGTGGGGCCAACCGGCGTGGAAGCGGTTGCCGGACTGGATCCACCAGGTCATCAGCTCGACGTCGTCGTTCCAGGGGAAGAGCCTGGGGTTCAGGCGCTTGCCCAGCTCGAGGATGATCTGCTCGTCGGACTTGGCCTCCTCGTACTCGGCGACCTTGACGATGGAGCGCAGCGGCCACCACCACACGCGAGCGGAGTTGCGCTCGGAGGACATGCCGCAGGGCAGGACGATGTCGGCGCAGGCGATCGCGGTGGGGGTCATGAAGACGTCGACCACGACGTTGTAGTCCACGGAGCGCATGGCGCGGTAGACGCGGGGGGCGTCGGCAGCCATGTTGGCGATGGGGTTGGTGGACTGGATGAACAGCATCTTGATGGGATAGGGCTCGCCGGTCTCGATGGCGTTGAGGACGGTGTCGCCGTTAGCGGTGGGGTCGAAGCCCAGCGCGTGCAGCGGGGAGGTCTCGACGCCGAGCATCTTGCCGAGCATCTCGTCGGAGAGGTTCCACATGCCGCAGCCGTAGGAGTCGGGGATGTCGTAGGCGCAGCGCGGGATCATCATGCCGCCGGGGACGTCGATGTCGCCGCAGATGGCGCCGAGGGACAGCAGTGCCTGAGCGGTGGGGATACCGCAGACGCTCTGGTCAACCTTGAGGCCCCACTGGATGGTGGAGGGGTTGCCGGAGGCGTAGGCGCGGGCAGCGCCGCGGATCAGCTCGGGGTCGACGCCAGCGATCTCACCAGCGCGCTCGACCGGGTACTCCTTGCAGCGCTCGGCCAGCTCCTCGAAGCCGTAGCACCAGTTCTCGACGAAGTCGTGGTCGTACAGGTCCTCCTCGATGATGACGCCGAGCATAGCGATGATGACGGCGGCGTCGGTGCCGGGACGGACCTGCAGCCAGTACTCGGCCTTGGAGGCCAGCCAGGTGCAGGAGGGGTCGAGGACGATGAGCTTGGTGCCGCCCTGCTTCATGACGTCGACAACCCAGTGGCCGAAGAAGCCGTCGCCGTTGGAGATCAGGGGGTTGTTGCCCACGATGAGCATGTAGTCGGGGTACACGTACTCGGGGTCGGCGTAGCGCTGCTCGAGGTGCTGGGAGCAGTCAGCGACGAAGAAGTCGCCCATGAAGCAGTGGCCGATGGTGGTGCGGGGCAGGTAGCAGGAGTCGCCGGACAGGAAGCCCAGGACGAAGTTGGGGGAGCCGAAGCCGGCATAGCTCAGGTACGGGGTCTGCCAGCAGATGTTGCGGCCGGTACCCTGCATGGAGACGATGGACTCGGGGCCGTACTCCTCCTGGATCTGGCGAACGTGCTTGACGATGTCATCGTAAGCCTCGTCCCAGGTGATGCGCTCCCACTTGTTCTCGCCGCGCTCGCCGACGCGCTTCAGGGGGTACTTCAGGCGATCGGGGTGATAGAAGGTCTCGACGACGTCCAGGCAGCGCATGCACAGACGGCCCTGGTTGTAGGGGGACAGGGGGTCGCCCTCGATCTTCTCGACCTTGTTGTCCTTGGTGTAGTACAGAACGGAGCAGCCGTTGTGGCAGCCGGGGGCAGTCCACATGTTGGTGCGGGTAACGGTGTACTCGCCCTCCTGCCACTGCCAGTCAGTCTTATAGACGTCTTTGTTGACGCCTTCGAGCTCGTTGGTAAGCATCTTTCCCTCTCTTTCTCTACTCACTCGGTGCTGAGAAGATCTAGACTTCGCCTTCCTTCAGAACGGGGCGGCGGGGCTTGGTCCAGTCGCGTCCGGCCGCATCCTGGGCCTTCTGCTGCCAAGCCTGCTTGTTCTTCTCAGGATCAGCCATGTTCTTGTCCTTGCGTGCCTGCTGATACTCCCTATCCAGGTCTTTCCTCTCTTCTGCCATTTCTTGTCCTCCTCTCGAAACATGTTTCTGTGCCAGCATTCGGACGCGGGCGCTGATCGTTCCCCGCGTCTTTCCGCTTGCCCTTGTAGTTGCAAGGGGCGTGCCCAAACGGGTGCTTTGAGCGCGGCAGCGCGGGCCCTGTGCTGCAAAACCGCAGGTCAAAGGGGTAGAATTTTTTTCGAAACAATTTTTTGGGAGCGAAGGCAGCGCGGGTTTGGGCCGCTTTTGGCCGCCACCGGGGCCGCGCGGACGCCGTCTCAAACTGCGACACGTCTCAAATTGAGAATCCGCGCATTCTCATTCCTTTACGCCTCCCCCGCGAATAAACGCGATTAGCTGCAGGTGCGGAAGGCCTTGGCGGGGATGCCCAGCGCGATGCGGTACTTGCTCACGGTGCGGCGGGCCAGGCAGATGCCCTCGGCGGCCAGAGCGTCGGCGAGCTCTTGGTCGCTCAAGGGGCGGCGCGGGTCCTCCTGTCCAACCAGCTCGCGAATGCGGTGCTTGGCGCTGGCCTGCGCCACGGTGCCGGCGCCCTCTGCGTCGGCCGCGCGCTGGAAGAAGAAGCGCAACTCAAACACCCCGCGCGGCGTCTGGAGGTAGTTGCCGTTGGCCACGCGGCTCACGGTGCTCTCTGAAAGCCCCGTCGCCCGCGCCACCTCCTCCATCGCCAGCGGGCGCAGCGCGCTGTAGCCCTGCGCGAAGAAGCCGCTTTGCAGCTCGACCACGGCGCAGGCCACCTTGTAGAGCGTGGCCTTGCGGTAGCCGATGCCGTCCACCAGCGACTCCGCCTCCCTGAGCATGCGGTTGAGGTACTCCGCCGTGCTCTTGTTCTTCTCGGCCGCGGCGAGGGTGCGGTAGCGGTTGTTCACCTTGAGGTGCGGCAGGAAGAAGTCCTGCATGGTCACGGCGTAGACCGGCGCCTGCCCGGGCGCGGTGGGCTCTGCCTCCACCAGGACCTCGGGCCAGATGGGGCTCGAGCTGGCGCCGTACTGCGCACCGGGATGCGGGTTGCAGCTGCGCAGCAGCTCGAGCACGGCGTCAAGCTCTGCCAGCGAAAGCCCCAGCTCCTTGGTGATCTGCGCCGGCCCCAGCTTGCCCAGGTGGGGCAGCCCGCGCTCCAGCACGACGCGCACGCCGGGCGCGTCCATCAGCCCGCGGGCGCGCAGCTGCAGCTCGAGGCACTCGCCCAAACTGCGCGCTCCCACGCCGGCGGGCTCCAGGCGCTGCAGCACCGCCAGCGCGGCGCGCACCTGCTCGAGCGGCGCTCCCGCGGCTGCGGCTACCTCTTCCAGCGGCTCGCGCAGGTAGCCGTCGCCGTCCAGGCAGCCCACCAGGTACGCGCACAGGGCGCGCAGGGCGGCAGGCTCGCCCAGCAGGCTGATCTGGACCAGCAGGTGGTCCGCCAGCGACTCGCCCTGCGCGGCATACTGCTCAAAGCCGCTGCCCTCCCCCACCCCCGCGTAGCGGTCTGGGCGCAGTGAGTCATAGGCGTTGGCCGGGTCGTAGCCCTGGCTCGGGTCCTCCGGCCGGGCGGCGTGGGAGCGCTCGCGCAGGGCCTCCACGCTCGCAGTCTGCTCGAAGGCATCCGCCATCTGGGGGTGCTTGGGCCACTCCCAGTCGTCATCGTCGAGAAACGGGTTCTCCTCCACCTGCTGCTTGACGTGCTCGGTGAGCTCCATTGCAGACATCTGCAGGATGGCGATGCCCTGCCTCAGCTCGGTTGTGAGATGCAGCTCCTGGCGCTGCTCTGTGTGCTGGCTCAGTTGCATGAAGACCCCTCAATCCCCATGTTGCGTGGTGCTGCCCTGCCAGCTGCGGATCCCCCAATCCACAAGCTGTTACAGCTTGGTAATTTGGCGCGCGGCCTGCGCTGGCGTATAGTTTCCCCAAACTCTTCTGCCAAAGAGTGAACAGCCTGATCGCAGCACCGCCTCTGGTGCAAAAGTGTAGCGCCGCCGCGTTAAGGGCGGTCGTGGGACTTTCCTGCGTAAGTGCTGCCAGGCGATCATTCCATTCCCCTTACATATCACCCACAGCCCAGCCGCCGCGCTACCGCGCCCGCACATGCGCGCCGCAGGCCGGGCGCACGGGCCAGCTGTACCAGCCCACGTTGGAGAACACGAGCGTTTGGAGGTCGAACCATGAAGATCAAGGAGAAGAAACTCGCCGGCGGCAAGGTCGCCCTGGAGGCCAAGGCCTCTGCCAAGGAGGTCGAAAGCGCCTTCAGCACTGCGTACTACATCTTCTCGCAGACCGCGGGGCTCAAGCCCCAGGCGGGCAAGACCGTGCCCCAGGCCGCGTGCGAGAAGCTGGGCATCAAGGACCTGGACGCGCTGCTGCAGGACAAGGTCATGGAGGCGCTGGTGCCCTTCGCCATCGACCGCAGCGGCCTGCAACCGGCCTACCCGCCCAAGGTCATCAAGGCCTCTGCACCGCAGCACGGCCGCGAGCTGAGCTTTGCGCTGGAGCTGCAGCCCAAGGCGCGCTACGAGCTCAGCTCCTACGAGCCCGTGCAGATCACCGTGCCGCCCTTCCGCGTGGACGAGTCCCTGGTCGAAAAGCAGGTCGAAGAGCTGGCCAAGCGCAGCCCGCAGTTCGTGCGGGCAGCCGAGCAGCGCGCCGTGCAAAGCGGCGACAGCGTACTGCTGGCCATGCGCTGCGTGGACAAGGCCAGCGGCGAGGAGATCAAGGCGCTGTGCTCGGATGCGCGCACCTTCGCCACCGGCAAGGGCAACATGCCGCCGGGCTTCGAGAGCGCGGTCATCGGCATGGAGCCGGGGCAGGAGAAGAGCTTTGAGTTCGAGGGCCCGGACGTGGACGAGCGCGGGCGCGAGACGGTGCAGGTGGTGGAGGCCACGGTGCGCGTGATCGAGCTGCAGGAAGAGCAGGTGCCCGCCATCACGGACGAGTGGGTGAGCACGCACATGCCCATGTTCGCCACGGCAGACGAGCTGCGCGGCAACATCCGCCGCAGCCTTGAGAGCTACACGCGCGAGCAGTACGACGGCCAGTGCCGCCAGATGTGCACCGCCCAGCTGGCACAGCGCTTTGAAGGGCGCATCCCAGACGAGGCCTACGAGGCTATGCGCGCCGACCTGCTGGCAGACCTCGACCGCCAGCTGGCCGCCCAGGGCATGAGCCGCGACGAGTACGTGGAGCAGCAGGGCGGCGAGCAGCAGTTCTCGATGATGCTGATCGTGCAGTCGCGCGAGATGCTCGCCCAGGGCTACGCGCTCGACGCGCTCTTCGAGCACGAGGGCCTGGTGCTCGAGGACGCAGACTACACGCTGGGCGCCAAGGAGCTCGAGCCGCGCCGCGACCCCCTGCAGACGCGCCAGCAGCTGGAGCGCACCGGCCGCAAGTTCATCCTGCGAGAAGCCGCCCAGCGCCGCAAAGCCGCCCAATGGGCCCTCGACCACGCCGAAGTCACCGTCCAGGAGCAGAGCCCCTTCGTCTGAGCGAAGGCGCCGTTTCTTAGCCCGCACGGCGCGCGCCCGATTCTGCGCAGCTTTCCCCCATCAAACGCTCTGTCTGCTGATATAATCCTACAAAACGTTCACTCTTATGGGGTTGGTGGTTTATGTCCCGGGTTCGCAACGAGGTTGAGTTTCAGCGCCGCAAGGCCGAGATCATGGAGGGGTGCTTCGCGGCGTTCGCGAAGGGGGGCTTTAGCGGCACCGGCATCAAGGCGCTGGCCGAGGAGTGCGGCTGTGCGACGGCTACCTTGTACATGTACTTCGGCAGCCTCGACGAGCTGATCGTGCAGTCGACGGCGCATGTGATGGGGAAGGTCGAGGCGGAGCTCATGGCCCGCGCCCCCAAGAGCGCTGACAAGCTGGAGGCGTTCATCGACAAGACCCCCTACTGGACGGCCAAGAAGCACGGCGCGAGCTACCGCCTGATGTACCAGGTCTACACGCACCCGAAGTACAGGGAGAGCGGCAGGGAGTTCTTCGAGGGCGCGAGCCAGCGCTACCGCGCCTACGCCGAGGAGCTGGCCCCAGCGCTGGGCATCCCAGCCGACGTGCTCACGGGCCTGATCTTCTCCTTCGTGCGCGCGTGCGTGCACTTCGCGCTGTTCGAGGACGAGGAGTATCTGAACGCCCAGCTCGCTGTCTTGAAGACGGGCATCGCGCTGTTTATGTCTGAAGCTAAAGCCGCCTGATTAGGAAGCGGAGGTAAACACCATGAGAGCTAGTCGAGAGAACGCGAAGCCTTCACTGATGCGGCGGGCGCTGGCCTGCCTGGTGAGCGCTGCGATGGTCGTGGCGTTCACCCCTGTCGTTGCGTGGGGTGATCCTGCAACCAGCGGCGTGAAGTACCTGGATTGGGACGACACCAACAAGAAGCTAGTGGAAACCAGCTACACGGGCGAGTACACGGTGATCACCTCTGACTACATAAGAGAGAATAGCTACACGCTGAAAACTGGCTGGTATGTGGCCACCGGCGAAGCGGCAGTGGACGGATTCTCCGTCAACGGTGATGCCCATCTGATTCTGGAGAACGGTTGCACCCTCACCGCTAACCCTTATGTTGCCAGAGGCAATAAGCTGACCATCTACGCCCAGTCTGAGGATGAGGCTACCATGGGCACGCTGATAGCCTCTAGTGTTAGCTCCAACCCGGGCATCGGCTCAGGCGGCGCCGTCACCATCAACGGAGGCACTATAAAAGCAAGCGGCTGGGAAGACGCGGGCATCGGCGGCGGCGGAAAAGAGGATTACGACGGCGTCGTCACCATCAACGGCGGCGTCGTCACCGCCACCAGCAGTTTAAGCGCGGGCATCGGCGGCGGCACGAAAATCGGCGGCTGCGGCGGCGGCACCGTCACCATCAACGGCGGCATCGTCACAGCTTATATGTTCATCAAGGTGTCAACAGGCAATAACAGGCCAGCTCCCA
>JBJEHN010000127.1:0-2904 GCA_051876105.1 Coriobacteriales bacterium
CCTCTGCCTCGTCCTGCTTGATGATGACGCGGTCGCTCAATGGTTTTAGATTCATCTCGAGCCTCCTTATCTTCATGGAACATGCGCTGTCAGTGCGCTTTGCTTTGTCACATGGATGATTGTATGGAGAACTCTGCCAGGTATGTGCTGATGTTAAATGGGTGTCATAATAAAACTTGAGCTGTAAACTATAAGGTTTTATTATAACGTTTCGTATACATTCAATGGACTAATTCAATAGTCCTACTAATCACCGACCCTCGCCGGTGAGGGCAAGCCGGATTAAGGAAGGCGCAGCGGCAGGCTGCAGTCTGTGCATGAGAGACCACCTGCACTCGTGCCTTGGGGAGTGCAGGTGGTCTCGACTCTATACAGCGTTGACGTGCTTGCCGCCTAGCCAAGAGTACAGGTTGTCGAACACGATCTCTGCCCTGTGTTCCAAGGACTCCGCAGATGCGAAGGCGATGTGCGGGGTAACGATCGTGTTAGGGCACCCCAGCAAGGGGTGGTCGGCGGGCAGAGGGGGCTCCATCTCGAAGACGTCGCAGGCCGCACCGGCGATCTCGCCGTCTCTCAGAGCCTCTGCCAGAGCCTCCGAGTCCACGACGCCGCCGCGAGCCGTGTTGATGAGCAGGGAGCTTCTCTTCATGAGAGCCAGCTCCTCCTTGCCGATCAGGTTCTTCGTCTGCGCTGTGAGAGGGCAGTGCAGGGACACGATGTCAGCCAGCTCCAACAGGTCCTCGAGTGGTACCTGCGCATCGACGTAGGGACTGCAAACCGTGCTCCTGTTGCATGCCAAGACCACGCACCCAAAGGACTTGCAGAGGCAGGCCACCCTTTTTCCGATGGCGCCGCAACCGACGATGCCAACCTTTTTGCCGAACAGCAGGTTGCCCACCAAGCCGTCCTTGGTGCCGCCCGCCCTGCAGCGCTCTTCTGCCTTGGAGGTGTTTCTCAAGAGCTGGATCATGAAGCTGATGCACAGCTCTGCCACGGCTTGGGTGGCATAGCCAGACGCGTTGCTGATAGCGATGCCCTTGCCCTTCGCCAGCTCGACGGGGATGTGGTCGACCCCTGTAAAGGCCACGTCGATGTATTTGAGGCTCTTCGCCTCCTCTATCACAGCCGGCGCAAGAGGCATGTTGGCAAGCATGATGACGTCCGCATCGCGAGTCTCCCGCACCTGGGCAGCGGGGTCTGTGTTCCTCGGGTACACCGCAAAGCTGTGGCCCATGTCCTCCAGCTTGCGGGCATGCTGTTCGACAACCTGCTCAGAAACGCCCAGATCTTCCAAAAGCACGATATTCATTCTGTAACCGCCTCACCTCGCATATCTGACACTATCCTGCACTCCGCGTTCGCTGAGCATGAGCCAGCGCTGACCTTGGGCCCAGCATGAGGGCATGAGGGGCTGGGCTATTCCGGGCGCTGCTCGGATGCCCTGGCCTTGAAACCGCTCAGGCTCCATGCAACAACGCTCACAGCAAGCGACCCCGCCAGCACGGCATCGAGGCCGACGACGACGTTTCCCCAGCCGGCAGAGCCGATGAGCATGCCCAGGCATCCGAGCAGGGTGCAGGTGAAGTTGATGAGGGAGGACGCTGCCCCGACGCCTTCTTCGAGCGGGGCGAGCAGCTCTCCGGTGAACATGGGGCGCACAACGGTCGCGCAGAACAGGAACACCATTATCCCGGCCATGAACAGGTAGGGCGACTGGGCGCCCAGCGTCGCGAGCAGCAGCAGGTCGAGGGCGGTGACGACCAGCGCGGCGTTCATGACCTTGCGCACGCCGATCTTGCCGGCCCTCCCTGCAGAGAACAGCGGCCCGGCGATAGATGCGAGCGCGGAGACCGCGAAGATGAGGCTGAACGAGACCTCGGACAAGCCGAAGAAGTCTATGTAGACATACGAGGCAACGCTCAGGTACGCCATGAACGGGGCCATGAAGACGCCCATGGCCAAGAGGGTCAGGACGAACCTGCGGTTGCGGAGCAGGTAGGCGATGCCCCCGAAGGCGGCGAAGGCGCTGCCCTCGATGCGGCGCTCCTTGGGAAGGGTCTCCCCCAGGCTCAAGGCGGCGGCGAGCGTGATGGCGAGCAGCAGCGCGAGGAAGACGAAGGAGGAGCGCCAGCCGAACAGCTCGAGCAAGACGACGCCCGCAAGGGGCGACATGACGGGGGCGATCATGGAGACCGCCTGGGCGACGCCCAGCACCATCGACAGGCTCTCGCCGTCGAAGCAGTCCTTTGCGAGGGCGGTCGCGATGGCCACCATGCCGCCGCTGCCGAGGCCCTGCAGGGCCCGCAGCGCGAGCAGGAGCTCGATCGTCGGTGCGAACGCGCATGCCAGGCAGCTCAGCAGCGCAACTGCCGTGCAGGAGACGAGCACGGGCCGCCTGCCGTACTTGTCGCTGAGGGGGCCGAGGGTCAGCGTGCCCACTGCCATGAAGAAGAAAAAGACCGTCATGGTGTGGCTGGTGAGGGCCTGGGTGGTGTGCAGCTGCTCGGTGATGGTCGGCAAGCCGGGCATGTTGAGGTCGCTTGCGAACTGGGGCACCATGGAGAGGGCCGCGATGACCAAGATGGTGCCCATGCCGTGCTCCCTCATCGCGCACCGCCCCCCAAGACGAGCTCCGCCACACCCGGGAAGGCCCTGATCGAGCGCTCGAACACGCCCGTGCAGTAGGCGAGCGCGAGGCCGTAGTTGGAGACGGGGACGCCCGCGTCCACGCAGGCCTGCACCCTGGAGAGGACCTGGCGCCGCGTGAACATGCAGCCGCCGCAGTGGATCACCAGGTCGTAGGCGCCCAGGTCGGAGGGGAAGTCCGCGCCCCTCGCGTTGTCGATGGCGAGGCCCTCCCCCACCCGCTTGCGGAGCATGCGCGGGATCTTCACCGTGCCGATG
>JBJEHN010000128.1:0-1448 GCA_051876105.1 Coriobacteriales bacterium
CCCGCTGAGCTGGGCCTATGCAGGGATCTCTCCCACAGAAACCACCGAAGAGCCCCTTTTTCCCGCACCAGAATAATCTCCTGTCCCAAGGGGGCTCGCACGAATAACGAGGGTGGGCAGGCTGTTCTGAAATCGAACGGCATCGCAGGTATGTGACTCTGCGAACAGCATTGTGCTTGCAGCAGACCAGGAGGTGAGGCTGGAGCTGGTCGGCGGGGATGGCGGCGGGGAAGCACCTCACGAGGATGACAGCGCCGATGGCAGCAAGGCCCTGGCCAAGGACGAGGTCGCAGTGCCCTTCGACTCCTACGAGTACATGGCGAGGCCCTACAAGAAGGCTGTCGCCGCCTTCGAGAAGGCCGGCTTCACAAACGTGAGGGCAAAGCCCATCTACGACCTCAGCACCCCCGGGGGCGGGCTCTTCTCGAAGGGCGAGAACGAGGTGGAGGACGTCTCCATCGCCGGCAGGGACAGGTTCTCGGAGGGCGACGTCTTCAAGAAGGGTGCCAAGGTCGTCGTCAGGTACCACAGGCTCGAGTACGAGAACCCCAAGATCAAGTGGGCGAGCCGCACTGTCGCGCAGCTGTTCGACGAGCTCGACAGCAACGCCATGAGGGCGAAGAAGGCCTACGAGGGCAAGTACCTCACCATCACCGGCTACCTCGACGTCGTCGACGCGAGCGGCGGCTACATCGCCCTGACCCCGAGCAACAGCGGCTGGGACATCAACACCATCCGACTCGACCTCAGCACGGACGCGCAGAGGAGCAAGGTGGAGAGGATGTCGCGAGGTGACAGGGTGAGCGCGAAGGTGAAGGTCGAGAGCGTCGGGGAGATCATCGGCTACTCCGTCAGCTTCTACAAGTTCGCATAAGCGCGGCAGGCGCACAGCACCCGCCGTCAGTCCTGCTCGAGCACCCTCGAGAGCTTGATGCCGAGGAGGATGCCGACGGGGAGGTCCTCCCGCCTCGCCAAGTCGATTACAACCTCCGAGTCCCCGAGGGCGTTCTCAGCGGCCGTCGCGCAGAGGAGCGCCTCTCCAGCCTCCGTGCAGGCGGTGAGCCGCGCCTTGAAGAGGCCGAGCTCCTGAGAGCGGTCCACCCTCCAACCCATCGGCTCGATGACGGGGTCGGCGCCGGTGACAGACTCCCTGATCGACGACGGGGGCAGGTTGCGCAGCTGGAGGCTGGGGCTTCCCTCCAGGCTCAGCGAATAGCTCTCCCAATAGCCGCTGCTCCCGAAGCTGCAGCTAATGCTGCCCGCATAGCTCCCATCTGGCCTTGCTATCGACGCGCTCCTCTTGGAGAGGAAGCCGGCCGCCTCGACGAGGTAGGCGAGCTCGCCGTCTGTGCCGTACACCTCGATGGTCTTCTTCCTCTTCACGGAGTACTTGCATATGAGCTTGGCGCGCAGCGGGTAGCAGCCCGGGGCGTTGACCTCTGCGCGTG
>JBJEHN010000128.1:1548-14729 GCA_051876105.1 Coriobacteriales bacterium
CATATGAGCTTGGCGCGCAGCGGGTAGCAGCCCGGGGCGTTGACCTCTGCGCGTGTGGACTCCGCCTTCGCCGCATAGCCCTTGAGCGCGGCGTAGGTCGCGGCCTTCTTGGCGGCGCCGAGCGCGGCCTTGGAGATGAGCCCCATGGACCTCCCGTTTCATGTGGTGAACGAGCAGCGGCGGCAGAGCGTGCGAGTTCAAGCCGCCCCCGGCCCAAAGATACAGCAACCGCTCGGCCCTCAGGGGCTGTAGCCGATCAGGTTGCATGGGCACCTGGCGAGAGCCATGGTTCCGGGCTCGGCTTCGGATGCCCCCCAGCGATCTCGATGCTAGAGGATCTTCCTAACAGCGTCGATCCCAACGTAGATGAGCTGGACGACATCCTCGTCGGTGGCATCCCAGGGCTTCTTTTTGACGACGTTGTCCCCGTCATGGCCGATGCCGGCGGCATCGAGCAGCTTCGAGATGGTAGCCTTGCCTGCTTCCTCGTCATCCCTGAGCCAAATCCAGGCACCCCAGCCGTCCTGGTTGCGGTAGGTCTCGACACTGATGTGCGCTTCAGGATTGCCATTTGCCAGCTCGTGCCCATCCGGCAGCTTGATTTCGATGCAGATGCAGGTGTACAGCCCGCTGGCGCTTTGGTAGACGAAGGGGTCTTGCCAGTACTCGAGGTCTTCAGGCAGCTCTATGCTGCCCATGATGCCCCTCGCCCGGGACTTCGTCTTGCCCCTCCAGTCGCTGACGAGCTTCAGGAGGTCGCCGACCTCCGCATAGTGCTCTTTGACGAACTGGTCTTCAGCGCTTGCCATGGTGTCCCCGCTCTCGAGCTTCTCGATGGTGCAGATGAGGTCCTTCATGAAGGCGAGCCAGGTGCTGTCGGCGTCCTCAAGGTGCTCGCCGAGGTGCGTGTGCACGGCCGCGAACAGGCGCGCGTAGGTGACGTTGGCGAACTCGTTGCCCGCGATGCCCTGCTGGCTGCCCAGGTCGTGCAGGGAGAGGACGACCTTCACTGACTCCGTCCCTGCCTCGGCAGCGGTGCTGTCGATGAGCTCGGCGTACTCGCCCAGGTCGTTGTAGAGGCCTGCGAAGACCTTGTTCTCGATGCCGACGGTGTAGGTTCGCGTGGAGAAGAGGATGTCGAGGCGCTTGCCGGACAGGGTGGACACCTCCCTGTCGATGCTGCACGTCGCTCCGGGCGGCTTCGCGTCTGCACGCGCACATTCGACCAGCGATCGCGCCCACAGATCGCCGAAGCCGTGCTCCTCTGTGCTGTCGAGGAAGAACGCCAGGATGTTGCTGACGACGTTCTCGTAATGCGGGTAGCCCGACACCTCCATGATGGTCTTGCGCGACCTCGGCAGCGACCTCTTGAGGCCCGCGAAGTCCTCGAGGAGCTTCCCGAGCTTCGATGCCCTGTCTTCACCTGTTGCTGTCATCCTGCTCCTCGCTCCGTCTCTCGGCACCTGGTCTGTCTCAGTATAGGGCCGGCATCATGCGCTGGCCTCGAGCGCGGGCACCGGTTGCTCGCTCGAGGAGGCGGCTGAGGTCTTTGACACCGGCTGCGCAGCCGAGGTAGAGCTCGAGCTCAGCTGCGATGTGTGCGGCGACCCGCTCTTCGGCACCGCCCGTGCAGCGCGCGTCCCCTCCCGACGCGACCCGGCGATGGTAGGCATCGAGGGTGGCGAGCTCGGCCTCGAGCTCCGGCAGCGCGCCGGCACCCGCCCCGCCGCCGGGGAGCAGGAAGCCCAGGCCGCTCTCCTCGAGGTACCCGGCCTCCGGCGCGCTGCCCACACTCGACATCCCTATCGCGGTTAGCAGGTCGGCGCGAAGCAGGTCGCTGCCGAGCGCGAAGGCGGCGGCAGCCCTCCTCCCTCGCTCGGCGCACAGCCGCGGGGGCCAGGCGTAGTGGCCCTCGTCGACGCCGGCGAGGGCCATATCGAGGGTGGCCACTGCCCCCATCGCGTCCCCTTACCTCGCGTCGATCACGTAGAGGCCCACGCGGACCTGCTCCCAGGGGTCGGCCTCGGGGTCGACCTGCAGCACGCGCAGCTCGAAGGCGTCGTGGCCGTAGTACATGAGCAGCGCCGGCAGCGGGTTGTGGGCCTTGGGGACGTAGCCGACCTTGCGCTGCCCCAGGCAGATCGCCAGGCAGTTGGGGTCGTGCGGGTTGTCGAACTCGGGGACGACCTCCAGGCGGTCGCCCGCGCACAGCTCGGACAGAAGCAGGGCGCCGTCCCAGTGCTGGAACCCCGCGATGAAGAATGTGGCCACATGGCGCGACGGCTCGTACATGATGTGCCTCCCTATGCTCGCATTCCAAACGGATGCCGCGAGTCTAGGACGCGGGTGTGACGCAGAGGCGGTATTGAACAAGCGTTCGGAGCGACCGAAGAGTGGGCGCGCAGATGCTAGAGGAGCCCGGCCAGCGCCTTTTTTGCGCTCTCGGGGTCGTCTAAATCAATCTCTCGCAGCTCGATGCGGGCGTCCGCGGCCAGCAGGCCCTGCTCCTCGGTGAGCTCCCCGATGAGCGCGAGCACGGGGGCGCTGCCGCGGCAGTCCAGGAGCACCTGCAGCTCCCAGGCCACGCGCATCAGCTCGCCGGTGCCCACGGAGGCGGGGCTCGCAACGACGCAGCGCGCTCTCTCGAGCACCTAGCAGAGCCCGGCCCTGCCGAGCCCGGCCACCTCGAGCGACTCGAGCGCGGCAGCCGGCAGCAGCCCCTCGAGCACGTTGGCCTCCGCCTCGCTTAGCCCCATTGCGAGCACGCGCGTTTTGCCCGGCTCCCTCATATCTCCAGCTCCTCTCCGTCTTGCAGCACTGACACGTTGCGGCCGGCGAGCGCGGCGGCGAGCGCCTGGGGGGCGTCCGTGTGCATGGGGACCACCACCTCCGGGTCGACCATCTCCACCACGGCGGCGATGTCCTCTACCGACGCGTGCCCGCTGGTGTGCAGCGGCTCCCAGCTGCCCGCCATCTCGAGCAGCGAGGGGATGGTGCTGCCGGGACGGGTCCGGTAGCCGTCCCACATGCAGTAGAGCATGACGCTCTGCGCGGTGTCGAGCTCGGAGACTAGCCTCCTGAAGGAGCGGTTGTCGCGCACGAACATCAGGCCGCCTCGCTCCTTGAACCCGGCAAAGGTCTTGGTCGAGATCCAGTTCAGCTTGGGCCTCTCGTAGAAGGGGGAGAGGCCCGCCCAGTTCTCGCAGACCTTGTCGACCAGCTCGCACTGGTACCTGTCCGCCAGGCAGTACCTTCCCCTCGGCACGGCCCTGCTGAGCGAGAAGACGCGGTCGAGGTTGGTGGCGGCGCACAGCGCGAGCACGTACTTGTGCTCGCCCAGGAGGGCCTTGAGGCGCTCCCGCAGGTCTCGCTCGGTTACTGCGGGACCAGCCGGGCGCGAGGCGGTGGTCCCCTCGGTCACCACGCAATCGACCTTGCGCACCAGCTTGGAGAGCACCTTGGGCATCGCGCTGCGGCGGATGCCGTGCAGGCGGAAGTCGCCCGTATGCAGCAGCCGCCTGCCGCCGGCCTCGACGAGGAACATGTAGGCGTCGACGGCAGAGTGGTCGATGCAGTAAGGCGTGACCCGCGTGTCACCGAAGGAGAGCGGCTCGCCGGCGCGGAAGGTGCGCACCACCTCCATCCGCTGGAGCAGGGCGGGGTCCGTCGCCGGGTTGCGCCGTGCGGACATGAGCATGACCTCCTTGGCGAGCGCCCCCATGTACAGCGGGATGTCCTCCCGTACGCGCGCCATCTGCCCCGTGTGGTCGCCGTGGTAGTGGGTGAGAAGCACGGCATCGCAGCGGCCGCTGGCGTTGGTCACGCCGTCGATGTCGAGGTCGGCCGGCACGAAGCCCGGCTCCACGGAGAGCTCGTCGCCCATGTCGATCACGATGCGGGCCATGCCGGTGCGGACCTCGGTGGCGACGCCGCCGACCTGGTGGGTGCCCCTGTGGACGGTGACCTTCACAGCCATTACCGCTCCGAGCCTTCACACGGAAGGGAGCACAGCAGCCGGCTCCTGTCCCCGGCGCCCCTGAGGAGGCCCTCGAGCTCGGAAGCCAGCTCACCGAAGGTGGCGAAGCGCTTGACAGGGCCGGGCATGGGCCCGTTCGGGGCGGGCTCGCCTATCCAGGCGACCGTCTCGACGAGCTCGTCACCCACCTCCCCGTAGTAGCCGGACAGGAATTCGAGCGAGTTCTCGTCGAGTTCGGTGGCGCGGACGATGGCGGCGACGTCGCCGTGGACCACGAGGTCCGACGGCGCGCTGGTCGCGAACGCCTCGCACCTCTCGGGCAGGCTGCGCTCGACGAGTGCGTGCTCCTCGTCTGTGAGGCCGTAGGTGACGACGGCGTGCGGTTCTCTCATGCGGAATCCCTCCCTCTCGGTAGCTTGAGGGGGAGGGTACGCCGCCCCTGTGACACGGAGAGGGCGCCGAACAAGCATTCGAGACGCGGAGGGGGCGGCCAGCTAGCCGAGCCAGGTCCTCTGCGGCAGCGGGCCCTCGGCCCGGTAGATGTAGCCGAGCGTGATCGCATCGCGGTGCCCGCCGCCCTCCAGCGCGAG
Source organism: Coriobacteriales bacterium (assembly GCA_051876105.1). Taxonomy (GTDB): domain Bacteria; phylum Actinomycetota; class Coriobacteriia; order Coriobacteriales; family QAMH01; genus W2P13-069. The sequence continues at coordinate 6,115 of JBJEHN010000128.1, forward strand.
CGGGCCGACCATCCCGGGGTCTGCATGGATGCCGCCCGTGCCGCCTGCCATGTCCCTCTCGATCGCGACGTCGTTCGGCATGACGACGACGGCGCGGATGTCGAGGCTCTCCGGGACGCTGTCCGAGCCGAAGCCGAAGATGCCCCACCACTCGGCGCCGGAGTCGCTCCTGAGCAGCTCTCGGATGAAGGTCGCGTAGGCGATGGCCTGCTTGAGCGCCTTCGCGGGCGGCTCGCTGGGTTCGAACGCGTCCTTCAGCTCCATGACGGCCAGCTTGGTGCCGCGCCCGGTGCCCATGCGGGCCAGGATGTCGATGCCGCCGCCGTACTGCTTCGAGTACTCGATGGCCCCCGCCCCGTCCTTCGCCTTGCTGGCGCGCAACGGGGTGGGCATCTGGAAGCAGGCCGGGGTGCCGGGGATCTTCACCGGCTGAATATTGGGGACCTCCTTGCCCTCGCTCGACTTCTGGGAGTAGTTCTTGAGCAGCCAGCTCTCCATGCCGTGCTCGGGCTGCCCCTTGAGCGCGACCCCGCCGCGGCTGCCCGAGAGGATGGCGTCGAGCTCCTTGTAGACCCTGCGCATCCTCACGGCGTCGCCGCTGTGCCAGCCTATCCATTGCCCCCCAGCGTTGAGCCCCTCGAGGAACTCCGCGTCGTCGGCGCGGCCGCATGCAGCGAGCGCATCGCGTACCGCCTTGACGGGCTTTGTCTTGATCTGGACCCTCTCCTCACCGCCCATCGGGTTGGCGGCAACCCTGACGGCGGCGACGCTCTGGCCGTGGAAGCGCAGCTCGTACTTCGCGCTCCGAGAGCTGCAGGACAAGGCTGTTGACAGGGGCAGGTACAGCATGAACGGCGCGGGCACGTTGAACTGCCTCAGGCCGTCCCTGAGCTGCCCCTCGACAGCCCTCAGCTTGGCCGCGTACTCTTTGTAGCGGCCCTCCCACTCGTCCTCTGACCTGACGATTCCGCGCACGCGGTCGACAACCGCCTCGTACTCGCTCCTGAGCTTGTCCATAGCCTCCCCAATCGCAGTCTCGATCTGCTTGCGGCTGCCTCACCGCATCAGCCTCAGCCCCGAAGCCCGACATCAGGGATCGGGGCCGCGGCCCTCCTTTGCTCACGCGGCATCGGTCTGCGCGAGCGCCTCCCTGAAGGCCCGGTTGCCCAAGATCCCCCTCAGGGTCGCCTCCATGCGTTTGATTTGCTCAGCGTAGTTGCCCTCGTCGTAGGCGACGAACCCCACGGTCATGAAGCGGCCGGTGCGCCAGCGCAGCTTCTGGAAGGCGCCGCCGAACTCGCCGCGAAAATGCTCGTACAGGGCGCTGCGGAGCCTGCGCGTCTTCTCGGGGTCCTGCCTCCCGTCGCAGTCGATCTTCAGGGCGATGCGGTCGTCCTCTATCTGCAGCTTCACCTCGTCCGCGTAGTCCTCGGTGATGCCCGCGGAGCAGAGCTCGTCCCCGCTGAGGGGGAACCAGCAAAGCCCCATGAAGCCCCCCGTGGGGTTGGGGACGTAGCCCCACCAATAGCGCTCCCCATCGCAGACGACCCCGTCTCCGACCAGGTGCTTGAAGAACGCCCCGTACGCCGCGCCCGTCCAGTCGCCGATGCCGAGCCTTCTCCAACTCTCGGCCTCCTCCTCGAGCTCCTCGACCCTCTCGAGGTAGTCGAGGAAGATGGGGTTAGAGGTCCTGCGGGCATAGGGGCGCAGCAGGCGCAGTATCTCGGCCCTGTCGAACTCGTAGTCGACGCCAGGCTCCCTGCGCTGCTGGTCGGCGATCTTGTAGAAGACGCACACGACGTCCTCCCCGCGCGCCTCGCCCGCCTCGACCAGGCGCTTCCGGTAGGCGTTCACCTGGTCGTCGTGCGTCATCGTGAAGGTCTTGTCCTCGATGATCACCTTCTTGCCGCCAGCCGTGACGAGCACGTCAATGTGCAGGTGCTGCGTCTCTATGCCCGCGACGCGGGTCTGGCCGTCGACGTCCATGAAGCGCCCCAGGAACTCGAGCGCGCACTCCCTCAGCGCGATGTCCCCGTCCCATGCCTCCTCGGTGGCATGGGACAGCAGCCAGCAGACGAAGGCATCCTGGGACAGCTCCGACGTCGCGTACCTGAACAGGTTGTCTGCTCTCACTTTTCTCCTCCCCACAGGGTGTCAAGCAGCGGCCGTAACACCACGTTTGCTGTCAAAAGGATACGTTGCTGGACTACTCGTGGCAACGAACACTTGTACACCATCGCTTCGGTGTCACAGAGGACGCGTAGGATGTACTCGCTGCCTGAGTCGACCGCCCGTCGTGATGCTCCTCGGCAGCGGGATGAGGCGCATCGTCCAAGAGTTCGGCAGCGGCACGCCGATGTGCGTGCCGCTGGAGCACTTGGAGCCGGCGAAAGACTGGGAGCGCGTCTAGAGGGGAGGTACCGCTGTACTGAGGATCGAGAGCGAGAAGGAGCGGAAGGAGCTCGAGCGCTACGTGCGCTGGGCTGAGGCGAACACCGAGGCCGGCAGGGCCGAGCCCATCGACGACGTCGTCTTGGAAACGGCCGCCGACGAGGGCTGCGCGATGTCGCTGGCGTCGATAGAGGCCTTCTGCCACATTTGGGGTCTACAGAACAGGGAGCCGACAGGCGAGGAGGGTTTGCATGCATAGCTACAAGCAGGCGTTCATGGCGCTTATGTTCGAGGGCGGGGCGTACGGGGAGATCTCAGACGCCGTCGAGGAAGCCGCGACGCTCAACAGGGACGGCCTGGAGTCCTCGGCGAGGAGCCGCTGCTTCTCGTGCGGGGCGGAGATCGACCCGCGGCGGATCTCGCGGTGGACCGACGGCGGCGAGACCGCGATCTGCCCGGAGTGCAGCGTCGACCTGGTGGTGCCCGAGGGGGAGGGCGTCCCGCTGGACGCCTGCTTCGCGGCGGCCTTCTCGGAGGCCCGAAGCACCGCGAACCTCAGGGCGGCGCTCGCCGCCGGGGCGGAGTGCCTGGAGCTCTGCGTGCTGCACCACCCCTTGACCGGCTGCCGCATAACGCCGCAGACGTCCTTCGAGGACTACCCGGTCGAGCGTGCGGTGGTCGTCTTCCGCGGCCGCGCCGGACACGGGCCGGTTCGCGTGGGGGGCGCCGAGCCGGGGACCTCGCTCGAGGTGTCCTTCGAGCACGGCGACTGCGGCGTCGACATAGTCCTGCGCACGCCGGGCGGCGGCGGGGCCCGCGACCCCTTCGAGGACGGCCGGGTCTACCGCCTCCAGCTGGGGCTGTGCGACGCCATGGAGTCCTGGACCGTGGTGGCCTCGATAGCGCCCGTCAACCTGAAGGCCAAGATGGCGGGCTACAAGGTCGAGGAGAAGACGCGCGGCTTCGGCGCCGGGACCGTCTTCGCGAGCAAGGCGGACCTCAGGCAGCGCAAGGCGCACTTCCGCAGGCTCGGGGAGGAAGGCCGCGCCTAGGGGCAACTTGCAGGCAGGCATAGTGGAGAGAGGATCGGGCATGGTCGAGCACGCAGAGGAAGAGCGCTGCCCGGACCGCGTTCGCTGCGCCCTACAGAGACGATGGAGGGAGCATATCTTGAACGAGTCGAGAATCGAAGAAGCTGTGGAGGCATTCTGCGAGGATGAATACTGGAGCGGCTTCTACAACCAGTCCCCATCTGGTGCATGCAGGCGCAGGGTGGCGCTTGCGTTCTACCTTTCCAAGTTCCACGGTGGTGCCGATTTCGAGCCGCGGGAGTACAGGGCAGAGGTCGAGAGGCTCGAGTCCCAGTTCGGTTTAGAGGATAGGAATCACATGCTGAAATACTCAGGCAACGACCCGCTAAGGGCTGAGCACATGGGCAAGATAAGCAGGATTGGGGATAAGCAGGGACGCGAGCTCGCTGCCGATTGCGCTGCCGAGGCACATCTTGACCTCGCAACCACCTCGCAACCCTGCACTGATCAAGACCACAAAGCTGACGGCGAATGGCGTGAAGTCCGGCAAGTTGGCGTATACTGAAGATTTTATGCTCAAGAAGACCGGTATCAGGGATGCCGTCGAGGTCTCTTGGAGCAAGCGCGGCAGCGTCGGCGGCTCGAAGATCAAGGTCACGAAAGCTGGCAAGCTGTACGCGTTCAAGGGGCTCAAGAAGGGCGCGTACAAGGCGAGGGTGACCATGGGCATATCTCCCACGGCGAACTACAAGGCCAAGAGCGTCACCAGGACCATTGAGGTGATCGTCGAGCAGACGGCCTGAATCCACAGGTACTGCCTCGAATGCGCAGATGCCGTCCTCTACGGTATTGCCGGCGCGACGATACTCCGTGAGGAAGGCAGGTCAATCCACTGTGTCACCGTGACACAGTGGATTGACCTGCGCTTTTGCCCCTGAAACGGCCTCAAGCGACGCTGGATTAGCCCTATTCCGGATCGCACGATGCCCATGCGCCCCCGCTCGTCATGATCATGGACTTGCCTTGCTGCTGTTGACGTCGTTGCCGCTTGCGTTGCCTCACTTCAGGTTGAGCGCATAGGTGTAGGCGTCGAACTCGCGCATCGGGGCGTCTTGCGGGATGTAGAGGGGATGGCGCGGGTGGCCGCCCTTGGTGAGCTCGCCGGCATGGAGCCACCGAGCGCCAGCGTCGCCGCACCTGTTCTGGAAGATATCGTAGATGGTGAGGAGCTGCACCTTGAGGTAGCCGCGCCTCTCGATCGCGGCGCCCCAGGCGGCCCACACGTCGAAGCTGTCCAGGGCGAACAGCTCGGCGATGGTCGCGTAGTTCTCCCTGACGGCCTCCTCGTCCAGCTGCTCTGCCCTGTGCATGTCCCCGGGGTCTGTCGCGCGCTGCGGGTAGAGGTTGGCCATCAGGTACCCGTCGTATCCCAGGTCGATGGCGCGGCTCCTCACGCGCCTCATCGTCGGGTCGAGGTTCTCGTCGCCCGGCTCTGCGGTGCTCGGGTTCAGCCCCACGCAGACGAGGTTGCGCTGCCCCATCTCCCCAAGCAGGAACCTGTAGCTGTTGTCACCGCTGTTCTTGTACACCCACTTGCTCATGCCGTCGTCCCTTCATCCCAGCTGATTGCGGAGTCATAACCCATGGCGCCCTTTGTGCCCGCTGCTCTTCTTCAGCAGTCTACCCCGCCAGCCACTCCCACATGAGGACGGAGCGGATGTCGAGGGGCTCGTCGCCCTCCAGGGCCTCCATGACCAGGAGGTCGACGTCGCTCTCTTGCCCGAGCAGCTCTCGCACCACGGCGCGGCGCACGTAGTCAGCAAGCGTCCTGGGAGCATGCAGGGCCTGGGTGAAGTCAGCGCCGGCAGTGCGATCCGCAGGTCCTGCGCTCGCGCATCCCTCGGGGTGCATCGAACCATCCAGGCAGCCGCGCGAGGCCTCCTCGGCTGCGTCGAGCAGAGCCCGGTCGTCGGTGGCGGCGCCTGCGGGCTCCTCAGCGTGCAGCATGCGGTTGAGCATGCGGGCGGGGTCGATGGGCTCGGCCGAGAGCGCGAAGGTCCATGCCTCCCGCTCTCCGTGCTCGCTCAGCTCCAGGCGGCACGGCTCACCGTCACGCAGCAGAAACATCTGCCCGTCGCAGTCGATGCCGCAGTTCACCCGGTAGCGACCGCCGTCCTCCTCGAACGCCAAGAAGAGCTCGCTTGAGACGGGGTGCACGTCGTCTGCGTAGGCGGTCAGCTCGCCGGTGCGGATGCAGTTGGCGACGACTTCCGCGCACTGCTCCACGCCGCTCGCGGCGGGCGGGTGGTGCACCACGCAGCAGTACGCCTCGCCGCTGCCCAGCGGGCGCACGGCCCTCGGGGTGATGTCGAGCACCTGGGCGATGCCGCGGTCCTCACCCGCGTCTCCACCCACATAGCAGCCCCGCAGCGAGGCGAGCATCTCCTCGCGGATCGCCATCACCTCCGGCTTGCAGGCCAGGAACGCGGCGATGAAGTTCCCGTCCACAGGCACGCGCGCCTCGCTCGGCACCAAGGCGTCCACGCGGCAGAAGGGGCAGATGCCGGTCTCGCCGCCATCCGTGAAGTCGACCACCTCGCCCGGGTCCATCACCGCCCCGCAGCTGTAGCAGCCGCAGGTGCCGCTCATCTCGAGCAGCTCGCGGTTGTATGTGCTCATGCGCAGCGCCTCGTCCTCGACCCGGTCGAAGCCTCCGTGGTAGACCATCAGCGAGCGGAACGCCCTCTCGTAGTCGATCCTGCCAGCATCCATGCCTGCACTTCCTCTCTGTCGTCGTGTCGCGATGCTTCCCACCGGCATCGCGCTAGTCCCAGAAGCCGATGAGCCCAACCAGGTCGTCCGGGCCGCCATCCAGGCCCGGGAGCTCGCCGAGGTCCTCGCCACCGTAGAGGAGGCCGTAGACCTCGCGCAGCCTGCCCCGGCGCAGCTCGAGCTCGGTGCACCAGCCGCCGAAGCTGCGGCGGACCGCCACGCAGAGCTCCGCGGGCACCTCATCGAGGCGCCGGCGCTCCTCCGCGCCGCCGGGCAGGGCCATGGGCCAGCCCTCCCGCGCCGGGTCCCTGAGCAGCAGCTCGACGGGCGTGGGGCTCATGTCGTCCGGCCACATCTGTTCAAAGTCCATCTCGCTCCTCCAATCAACAGGCGGGGCACCGCGCACCCGCGCTCTTGGCCTTGCGTTCCCAACTCTCGGCTCGCGCATCTTCGGTTGTCCGGGTTTGTGTTGCGGGGGAGCTCGAGGCCCCCTTGATCAGCGAGCTGCCAACGGCATCGGCGCCAGCACGGACTCGCATCGAGGATGGTACGCGCCCCCTGTGACAAGGGAATGGGTGCGAATAAACGTTCGGCGTCTGTGCGCGCAGCCTGCCCAGCCCTGCTCGGGCGCACTGGCTGCAAGCCAAGCGAGCTGCCTGTGAGGAAGGCAGGCCGACCAACTATGTCACCATGACACAGTGAATTGACCTGCGGTTTTGGCCGAAATGGGCCAAAAATGGCCCAAAAATGCTAGCATTTCGATAATAGAGGTGCTCACTGGGTGTCTTGTTTGAGTCGCCTTTAAGCGGCACCAGTCGGTGGCTGTTGGCCATCCTCGCAGGTCTTTGACCTGCGGTTTTGCGCGCAGCAGTTCTCTCCGGCATGCCGGGGATGGCAGTATAGCGGACTTGTCCGCGTAGGGGAGGGCACCTCCCCTCTATCCTGCGAGGATTAAAGATGCGCTGTAATGATGACTTTTACTGCTGACACGGGGTCTAGAAAACGAAGTTCATCGCATAAAAGAAAAGCAGGTCAACCTACTATGTCACCGTGACACAGTGGATTGACCTGCGCTTTTGCTCTAAAAAAGCTCCAAGCTACGGCTTCGAGAGCTGCTTGGGAGTCAGAGACACAACCACAACCCCTTCTTCTGTTATTTACGGCACCCGAAGAGCAGGCCCTGGGTGTCGTTGTTGGTCGTACTGCTGCTAGCCTTCGAGGGTATCTTCTTCATTAAGATTAAGGCTGTCGAGGACTGAGGCGTCGACTTCGATCGCTGTGCCGTTGACCAAGGCCTCGACACGCTTTTCCTTTTCGAGGATGAAGCGCTTCCGGTAGCAGATGTCCGCGAACGTCACCACGGTGTTCATGATGCTCATGTCGAACAGCGCACCGAAGACGCCGCCGACAACCGGCACGGCAGCTTGGACGTTCTTCAGCGCGAGCCTCTTGCCGACCTGCTCGAGGATGTTCTTGAAGAGGCTCTGCTCCAAGCCCTTCTTCCCCGCGCTCGCCAAGGCGTTCTGCGCCTCCTTGCGCGCCAGGGCCCTGAGCTGGGCGACGAAGAGGGGCAGGCCTCCCTGCGCCACCATGGCCGCCCAGGTCTTCTTGGCCGCGGCCTTGGTCGCCTCGAGCTCGCCGATCGCCATCATCTTCGCCAGGAGCTCTGCAGAGCCGGCCAGCTTGTCCGAGCGGGGGTTGAGGGCGGCGGCGTAGACGTCGCTTGCATAGGCCAGCTCCTCGGCGCTGTTCTTGACGTCGTAGCCGTAGCAGACGGCCACCTGCTGCACGGCGCGGAAGTAGAGGAAGGTGCTCAGCACGAGGTTGAAGGGGATCCCCGGCACGATCTTTGGGGCTGCGGGTGATGCGCCCGTGATAGCGGCAGCCCTCTCTGCAATCGCGGCCAACCTTACCGCGTCGCAACCCTGCAAAACCCTGCCGGCGAGGGGCCGAAATGGCGGTAATGAACCCTCCATTGGCCTTGTCAGGATAGGGCGTGTATTAACACGCCACGCAGCTATCGCTGCTACATTGCCATTCCCGGCGTGCCGTGAAGTATCTTATCTCATCTAAAACCGCAGGTAGAAGAGCATGTTATGTCATCTGGGCGCTTCTTGAATGGCAAGGCATGTCGCTCATTGATTCGCCCTTCGAAGAGAACCCACTTGCGATTGAGCAAATGCTTGCAGACCACAATTTCATTCGTAAAATGGAAATAAATAATATGTAACTATTATTTCATTCAGCAAGCGATACGTACGGGCACTCTGCCTCCTGAATGCCGAAACAGAACTCGTTTTTGTATGGAAGCGCACTGCGCTAGCAGTAACGAAGTCATTCAGCGAAGCCCTCGCCCTGATTGAATGCGAAAAAATTCTACTGAATGATTTCACTATACTGCCCTGCCAGGAGAGCTGAAGG
>JBJEHN010000129.1:0-14536 GCA_051876105.1 Coriobacteriales bacterium
GCATGCGCCCCGCAACGCGCGCCGCCCAGTGGGGCGGCGTTTTTTGTTGGCGCTGAAAGGCTAGACGACGGGACGTGCCCCTGCCCGGCCCGCTCCTTGGCGTCTGTAGCCAACCCCCACCCGCCATGCCGCTTTCGAGAGCGGCCCTTTTTGTTTGGAAGGTGGGTTATTATGGACGGCACGTTTGATTTTGGTTGAAAGGTACTCTTCATGCCTGACAAAGAAATGCCTGCCTACATTCCTCAAGAGATCGAGCTCAAGTGGCAGAAGGCTTGGGAAGACCAGGACATCTTCAAGGTCGATGACTCAAGCAGCAAACCCAAGAAGTACATCCTCGAGATGTTCCCCTACCCGTCTGGCGACATCCACATGGGCCATGCCCGCAACTACTCCATCGGCGATGTGATGGCACGCTACTGGCGCATGAAGGGCTACGACGTCCTGCACCCGATGGGTTGGGATGCCTTTGGTCTTCCCGCAGAGAACGCCGCCATCAAGCGCAACAGCCACCCTGCCAAGTGGACCTATGCGAACATCGACACACAGAAGCAGTCGTTCAAGCGCATGGGCTTTTCCTATGACTGGGACCGCCAGGTTGTGGCCTGCGACCCTGAGTACTACCGCTGGGGCCAGTGGATGTTCCTCAAGTTCTGGGAGAAGGGGCTTGTCGAGCGCCGCAACAACCTGGTGAACTGGTGCCCCAGCTGCAAGACCGTGCTTGCCAACGAGCAGGTCATCGAGGGCAAGTGCTGGCGCTGCGACTCCGAGGTCGACAAGCGCCCCCTGACCCAGTGGTATCTCAAGATCACCGACTACGCCCAGGAGCTCCTGGACGACCTGGACCAGCTCGAGGGCTGGCCCGAGCGCGTCAAGCAGCAGCAGGCTAACTGGATCGGCCGTTCGGAAGGCGCCGAGGTCACCTTCACGCTCTGCGATGCGGACGGCTCAGTGCCCACTGATCCCACCGAGGACCAGCTCCTCACCGTCTTCACCACCCGTGCAGACACGCTCTTCGGCTGCAGCTTCTTCCTGCTGGCCCCCGAGAGCACCATCCTCAAGGCGCTCGTCGAGGGCACCGAGTACGAGGAAGCCGTCATGAAGGTGGTTGAGGACGCCAAGAAGATCACCGCTGTGGAGCGCGCTCAGGGCAGCAAGGAGAAGCACGGCGCCTTCACTGGCAGCTACGTGGTGAACCCCATCAACGGCGAGAAGGTCCCCGTGTGGGTAGCCGACTACATCGTGGCCGACTACGGCACTGGTGCCGTCATGGCCGTGCCCTGCGGCGACCAGCGCGACTTCGAGTTCGCCAAGAAGTACGACCTGCCCATCATCCCCATCATCGTCACCGAGGACGACCCCCTGTACCCGCAGCTTAAGGAGGAGCAGGGCCGCGTCGTCACCAGCGTCGACTGGACCGAGGCCATGGCCGCCGAGGGCATCCTCGTGCAGTCCGGCAAGTTCACCGGACTGGTTGGCGGCAAGCACTCCCCGGCTGAGGAGGCTGTAGTCGCCGAGCTCGAGGCCATGGGCCGCGGCAGGCGCAAGGTCGAGTTCCGCCTGAGGGACTGGCTCATCAGCCGCCAGCGTTACTGGGGAAACCCCATCCCCGCCATCCACTGCCCGGACTGCGGTGTTGTGCCCGTGCCGGAGGAGGACCTTCCCGTCTGCCTGCCCGAGGACATCGACCTCGCAGCCGGCGAGACCCTGGCAACCCATGAGGAGTTCGCGGCCTGCACCTGCCCCAAGTGCGGCAAGCCCGCCCGCCGCGAGACCGACACCATGGACACCTTCACCTGCAGCTCCTGGTACTACCTGCGCTACACGGACCCGCACAACACCGAGAGGCCCTTCGACAAGGGCAGGGCAGACAGCTTCATGCCGGTCGACCAGTACATCGGCGGCATCGAGCACGCCATCTTGCACCTGCTGTACTCGCGCTTCTTCACCAAGGTCCTGCGCGACATGGGCATGCTGGGCTTCGACGAGCCGTTCACCAATCTGCTGTGCCAGGGCATGGTGCTCGACGAGCACGGCGACGTCATGTCCAAGTCCAAGGGCAACGTCGTCTCTCCGGAGAGCATGATCGCCCGCTACGGCGCAGACGCTGTGCGCGCCTGCATCCTCTTCATGGCGCCGCCTGACAAGGAGCTGCTGTGGAACGAGAAGGGCCTGGCCGGCATCAACAAGTTCCTGTACCGCGCATGGCGCGCCGTGTGCGACCTGGCAGGTGCCGCCGGAAGGGACACCCTCTTCGAGCAGGGCGCCAAGGGTGACGCAGCCCAGGCCGCCAAGGCCCTGCTGCGCGAGCGCCACCGCGTGGTTGCCAAGGTCGAGGAGGACTTCGGCCGCAACCAGTTCAACACCGCCATCAGCGCCATCATGGAGCTGGTGAACACCGCCGGCTCGTACCTGCGCCTCGCCTCCCTCGAGGAGCGCCGCGCAGACGCAGCGCTGGCCGCACAGGACCAGGAGGTGGCGGAGACCATCGTCAAGCTGCTGGCCCCCATCGCCCCGCACTGGGCTGAGGAACTGTGGCACGAGGTGCTCGGCAAGGAGGGCAGCGTCTGCCTGGTCGCCTGGCCGTCCTTCGACGAGGCACTCATCCAGGCCGAGGAGGTCGAGCGTGCCGTCATGATCAAGGGCAAGGTGCGCGCCAAGATCACCACGCCCGCCGATGCCTCGGAGGAAGAGGTCGTCAAGGCCGCGCTCGAGGCCGTGGCCGACAAGATCGAGGGTCTCACCGTGCGCAAGACCATCGTCGCCGGCAACGTGGTGAACGTGGTCGCCGGCTAAGCCGCCGCCTGAACGCACGCGTTGACGGGGCGCCGCCTGCTCGCCGGAGCGGGCGGCGCCCTTTGCCGTCCAGGAAGCTGAGGTGCGCTCGAGGGCTTACAGAGCGGGCCGAAATCTGATACAATCCTGCGGATACATTACTGCGCGTGCAGCGCGCGGAGCTCCCAAAGGGGCACGGTAGGGCTTTCAAGCCGCCGGGATGTGCAGATGCCGTCTAATGAGGGAAGTGGGCATTGTGGCCCGCTTTCTTTGGTTTATGAGGAGAAAGGGTTTCATGGCTACAAAGGCTGAAAAGCTCATCGAGGTCTTGGAGCCTCTGGCTGAGGGCAACGGGCTGGAGCTGGTGACCGTCGAGGTCGCAGGCACCAAGAAGAACCCCATCCTGAGGGTCTGCCTCGACACGCCCGAGGGCGGGATCAACCTCGACCAGCTGGCAGAGGCCCGCGAGTGGGTCGACGCAGCGGTCGACGAGCTCGACCCCTTCAAGGAGTCGTTCGTCTTGGAGGTCTCCTCTCCCGGCATCGACCGCCCCCTGCGCAAGCTGTCTGACTTCCAGCGCTTTGCGGGCGAGGACGTCGTCGTCTACCTCAAGCCGGGCCAGGCGCGCAGCAAGGAAACGGGCGTGCTGGCAGGCGTCGAGGGCGAGGACGTCATGGTCGAGAAGGAGGGCCAGCCCCTGGCCATTCCCTTCAACACCATCAAGAGAGCGCACATCGTGGGCCGCATCGACTTCTCCAGCGGCCTCAAGAACGTTGACTAAGCCGGTATAAGCGGCCTGACCGAGAGGAAAAGAAAAATGTCTTCTGACCTGATTGATGCCTTGGCCGAGCTTGCCAAGGAGCGCAACATCGACGAGTACGACGTGCTCGACCGCCTTGAGCAGGAGCTGGCCAAGAGCTACCAGCACATCCTCAAGCTGGACTGGGACGCCCGCGTCACCATCGACCGCAACACCGGCAAGATCTACGTCTACGAGCTGGTGGGCGTTGGCGAGGAGGACCCGGAGACCGGCGACTACCCGGACTACGAGGAGCATGACGTCACGCCCGACGACGTCTCTCGCATCGCCGCGCAGAGCGCCAAGCGCGTGATCAACGAGATCGTCCGCGATGCAGCCCGCGCCAACATCTACAAGGAGTACGTGGACCGCAAGGGCGAGATGATCACCGGCACCGTGCTGCAGTCCACCCCAGACTTCACCATCATCAAGATCGCCGACGGCATCGAGGCCGAGCTGCCGCACTTCGACGGCCGCAGGGGCAACGGCGTCGAGCGCAACGAGAAGCCCGAGGGCGAGTACTACCAGCACAACCAGCGCATCAAGGCGCTGATCGTCGACGTCCGCGAGCCCAACGCCGCCGGCGCCAACGGCCGCCACGAGGGCTCCCGCCCGGCTATCGTCGTCAGCCGCACCCACCCCGACCTGATCCGCCGCCTGCTCGAGATCGAGGTCCCGGAGATCTACGACGGCGTGGTCGAGGTCAAGTCCATCGCCCGCGAGGCCGGCGCGCGCTCCAAGATCGCCGTCTACTCCCGCGAGGCAAACCTCGACCCCGTGGGCGCATGCGTCGGCCCCAAGGGCTCCCGCATCCGCACCGTGGTCTCCGAGCTGCGCGGCGAGCGCATCGACGTCATCCAGTGGAGCGAGGACGCCACCGTCTACGTGGCCAACGCCCTGTCCCCCGCCAAGGTGAGCCGCGTGCTCATCGACGAGGAGACCCACTACGCAACCGTCATCGTGCCGGACGACCAGCTCTCCCTGGCCATCGGCAAGGAGGGCCAGAACGCCCGCCTCGCTGCCCGCCTCACTGGCTGGCACATCGACATCAAGTCTGCGAGCATCGTCTCTGCAGACATGCTCCAGGCAAGCGAGCGCAGCTTCATCGACGACGATGACGAGGCAGAAGAGGCAGACACCCGCTGCGAGCACGTGAGCGCAGACGGCATCCGCTGCCGCAACCATGCGCGCCCCGGTTCCAGCTACTGTGGCGTCCACGCAGCAGACGAGGAGTCCCTGATCTAGATGAGCATGAAGGTGCCCACACGCACGTGCATCGCCTGCGGCAAGGCGGCTGAGAAGAGCAGCCTTGTGCGGGTGGTGCGCTCCCCCGAGGGGGTGGTGAGCCTCGACCCGCGGGGCAAGGCCGCCGGCCGGGGCGCCTATGTATGCCCCAGCGCATCCTGCTTTGCCAAGGCGGTGAAGAAGGGTGCCTTCGCGGGCAAGCTGCGCACGAGGCTGAGCGCAGAGGACTATGACAGCCTCCAGAAGGATTTCGATGCTCTTTGCGCGGCCCGCGCGGAGCTGCGCTAAAGGGAAGGTGAAGTATGGGAAGCATGCGCGTACATGAGCTGGCCAAGGAGTTTGGCCTGAGCTCCAAGGAGATGCTGGACAAGCTGGCCGAGATGAAGATCCCCGCCAAGAACCACGCGTCCACCCTCGTCGACGCCTACGTCGACAAAGTCCGCAAACAGCTCGGCCCCGAGATGGCCGAGCGCGCGGCTCAGATCGAGCGCGAGGCCCAGGAGGCCGCTGCTGCAGAGGCCGCCAAGGCAGAGGCCGAGCGCCTGCGCATCCAGGAGGAGCACCGCCTGGCAGCCGAGGAGGAGCGCCGCCGCCGCCAGGAGGAGAAGGCTCGCCGCGACGCAGAGCTCGCCGAGAAGAAGCGCCTGGCCGAGGAGGCCAGGGAGGCCGAGCGCGAGGCCAAGCGCCTGAAGCCCACCTCCGTCTTCGACGGCCTGCTCTCCCAGATCGCCGCCGAGAACGACCGCCTCGCCAACGAGAAGGCCGAGGCAGCCACTGCCAAGCGCGAGAAGGAAGAGGCCAAGGAGAGCTCTCACCGCGAGCGCACCGCCGAGAAGGGTGAGCAGCACGAGGGCCGCGAGCGCAACAACAAGAAAAAGAAGAAGGGACGCAGGGCCGAGGTCTCCGTCGACGACCAGTCCGAGGACGACCGCTACCGCCAGATGGCCGTTGCGGCCGAGCAGCTGCAGCGCGACAAGGTGCTCGAGGAGGCCCGCGCCGCCGTGGCCGAGGCCGAGACCGAGTCCAAGGGCCGCCGCAAGAAGCGCAAGGAGCGCCGTGCCGCCGAGGCCGCCAAGAAGGCCGAGGAGGAGGCGATCAAGGAGGCCGAGCGCACCGGTATCGCCGTGGGCGTGACCAAGGTCGTCTCCGGCGTCACCGTGGGCGAGCTGGCCGAGCTGCTCGAGGTCCCCGGCAACGAGATCGTCAAGCGCCTGTTCCTGCTGGGCACCCCGCTCACCCTCACCCAGACCATGAGCGACGAGCTGGTCGAGCTCATCGCCGACGACCTGGGCCGCGAGGTGAAGGTCGTCTCGCAGGAAGAGGAGATGTCGTTCACCTTCCATGACAACGAGGAGGACCTCAAGCCGCGCCCGCCCGTGGTCACCGTCATGGGCCACGTCGACCACGGCAAGACCTCCCTGCTCGACGCCATCCGCGAGACCGGCGTCGCCAGCACCGAGGCCGGCGGCATCACCCAGCACATCGGCGCGTCTGTGGTCTTCATCAACGGCCAGCAGATCACCTTCATCGACACCCCGGGCCACGAGGCCTTCACCGCCATGCGCGCCCGCGGCGCGCAGGTCACCGACGTCATCGTCCTGGTCGTCGCTGCAGACGACGGCGTGATGCCGCAGACCATCGAGGCCATCAACCATGCCAAGGCGGCGCAGGTGCCCATCGTGGTCGCCATCAACAAGATCGACAAGCCCGGCGCCAACCCCGAGCGCGTCAAGACCGAGCTCGTGGAGTACGGCGTCATCCCCGAGGAGTGGGGCGGCGAGAACATGTTCGTCGAGGTCAGCGCCAAGAAGCGCATGAACATCGACGACCTGCTCGAGACCATCATCCTGCAGGCCGACGTGCTCGAGCTCAAGGCCAACCCGGACACCACGGCAAGCGGTTTTGTCATCGAGGCCAATCTGGACAAGGGCCGCGGCCCCGTCGCCACCGTCATCGTCCAGCGCGGCACCCTGCACGTGGGCGACACCCTGGTGGCCGGCATGTCCTACGGCCGCGTCCGCGCGCTGATCGACCCCAAGGGCAACAACGTCACCGAGTGCGGCCCCTCCGACCCGGTCGAGATCCTCGGCCTCAACTCCGTCCCCGGCGCAGGCGACGAGTTCTGCGTCTTCGAGGAGGAGTCCGAGGCCCGCAAGCTGGCCCAGGAGCGCGAGTTCAAGGCCCGCCTGGCCGCCCAGGAGCAGAAGTCCCATGTCTCCCTGGACAACCTCTTCGCCCGCATGGAGCAGGACAAGCTCGCCGAGCTCAACCTCATCGTCAAGGCGGACGTTCAGGGCTCCATCGAGGCCCTGGCAGACGCCCTGGCCAAGATGGACCAGTCCGAGGTCCGCATCAACATCATCCACTCTGCCGTCGGCGGCATCACGGAGACCGACGTCATCCTGGCAGGCGCTTCCGACGCCATCATCATCGGCTTCGGCGTGCGCCCGCAGGCCAAGGCCCGTGCAGCAGCAGACCGCGAGGGCGTCGACATCCGCCTCTACAGGGTCATCTACAAGGCCCTCGAGGACATCAACGCCGCGCGCGTGGGCATGCTGGCCCCCGAGGAAGTGGAGATCGACACCGGTTCCGCCGAGGTCAGGGAGCTCTTCCGCATGCCCAAGGTGGGCGTCATCGCCGGCTGCCTGGTCACGGAGGGCGAGATCAACCGCACGGACACGGTCCGCGTGGTGCGCAACAGCGTCATCGTCTACGAGGGCGCCATCACCTCCATGCGCCACTACCGCGAGGACGTCGACGTCATCCGCGCCGGCTCCGAGTGCGGCATCGGCATCGAGGGCTTCCAGGACATCAAGGAAGGCGACATCCTCGAGGGCTACCGCATCGAGCAGATCGCCCGCAAGGAGTAGGGAGGCAGCATGAGGCAGACCCCCGCATCCCGCAAGGCCAACGAGACCCTCAGGGACAGGATCGCCAGCGTGATCCTGTTCCAGATCGCGGACCCGCGCCTGCAGATGGTCACCATCACGGCCTGCGAGGTCTCCAAGGACCGCTCCGTCGCAGACGTCTACGTCTCTGCGGACAGGGAGCGCTACGAGGAGGTCCTTGCGGGGCTCGAGGCCGCCAAGGGGCGCATCCGCTCCCTGGTGGGCAAGGAGCTCGGCTGGCGCGTGACGCCTGAGCTCAGGTTCCGCATCGACAAGAGCGTCGACACCGCAGAGCACATCGCAGCTGTCTTGGAAAGCGAGCAGAAGTGGCTGGATTCGATTACTCAGGAGCAGTAAGCCTGCTCAAGAACGCGAAGACGGTGGCCCTCTGCGGCCACCGCAACCCCGACGGCGACTGCCTGGGCAGCGTTTTGGCGCTTGCCCAGGCGCTGCAGTCCCTGGGCGTCGAGGCGACGCCCTTGCTGGCGACGCGGGAGAAGCCCCAGCTCTACGACTTCCTCCCCGGCTTCGACCAGCTGACCCCGGCTGCTGACTACAGCGGGTGCCCGGACGTCTTCGTCATGCTCGACGTGCCGGAGGACGCGCGCATGGACGACGCCGCGGCTGTGAGGGCGCGCTCGGGCGCCACGGTCAAGATCGACCACCACGCCGGCCCGGCAGACATCGCAGACCTCAGCTATATAGACACCGACGCAGCCGCGGTGGGCGTGCTGGTGTGGGAGCTGCTGCCCCAGCTGGGGGCGCAGCGCACGCCGGAGCTCGCACGCTGCTGCTATGCCGCGCTGCTCACAGACACCGGCTCCTTCCGCTTCCAGAACGCCGACCAGCGCGCCTTCGAGGCGGCTGCCGAGATGGTCGCGGCCGGCGCCGAGCCCGCCCTGGTGGCAACCATGGTCTACCAGCGCAAGAGCCTGGCCGCCCTGCAGCTCGAGTCGAGGGTGGCACAGCGCGCGCAGTTCGCCTGCGGGGGCCGCATGGTCATCTCGTGGATGGACGAGGCCGACCTCGCCGAGCTGGGCGCCACCAAGGACGACTGCGAGGAGCTCACGGACGTGGTGCGCCAGATCGACGGGCCGGAGGTCTCTGTGATCCTGCGCGGCCAGGGCGACCACATCCGCGGCTCGATCCGCTCCAAGACCACCCACGACGTCCAGGCCATCGCCAAGAAGATGAACGGCGGCGGCCACAAGGCGGCGAGCGGCTTCACCTTGTACGGCGGCATCCAGGAGGCGATCCAGACCGTGATCGGCCACGTGGCGGAGTCGTTCGGGGACGCTGCAGAAGAGGCGGTGTACCGATGAAGCGAGGCGCCAGCGGGCTCTGCGGCGTACTCGCGATAGACAAGCCCAAGGGCATCACATCCCATGACGTGGTGAACGCGGTGAGGCGCGTCACCGGCGAGCGCCGCGTGGGGCATGCCGGCACGCTCGACCCCATGGCCGAGGGCCTCATGCTCGTGTGCGTGGGCGCTGCCACCAGGCTCTCCGCCTACCTCACCGGCCATGACAAGCGCTACACCGCGCGTATCGTCTTCGGCGCTGCGACAGACACAGACGACGCCGAGGGCCGCATCACCACCGCCTACACCAAGACCGCGCCCGGCGAGGGCCTGACGGGTCTGGCCAGCGTGGAGCCGCAGCAGCTGCTCGACGGCATCACCGGCCCCACCATGCAGCTGCCCCCCGCCTACAGCGCCATCAAGAAGAACGGCGTCACCGCCTACAAGGCCGCCCGCGAGGGAAGGGAGCTCGAGCTCGAGCCGCGCCAAGTCACCGTCTACGGGGCGCGCTTCCTGGGGGCGGGCTTTGAGGAGGTCGACCTCGACGATGGGCAGGGAGGGCGCTTTGCCGCGACGCTGCCCTACTGGGATGTGGACCTCGAGGTGAGCAAGGGCACCTACATCCGCTCCATCGCGCGCGACCTGGGCCAGAGCCTGGGCTGCGGCGCGCACCTGAGCGCCCTGCGCCGCACCGAGGTGGGCGGCACCGGGCTCGAGCGCGCTGTGAGTTTGGAGGAACTGGCTGCGGCTGCCGCGGCTGGCCGCGAGCTGCCCTGGGAGGACCCGGTGGCCCTGCTGGGCGTGCGCAGCGTGTGCGAGCTCACCGAGCCCGAGCTCAAGGATGTCTCCAACGGCAGGCCGCTCAGGCGCGAGCTGCCCGCGGGCCTCACGGCTTGCGTGAGCGAGGGGCGCCTCATGGCGCTCTACGAGCGCGAGGGCAGCAAGGGCCCGGCACGGCCCGAGCTGGTGATCCCCGGCGGCGTGTGCGGGGTGCGCGGCAGCGGGGCGGCTCTGAGCGCCCTGCGCCTGTGGAGCCCCTGCGAGCCTGTGGCCGAGCCGCTGGGCCCGCGCGTGCTGGTGATCGGCGTGTTCGACGGCCTGCACAACGGGCACCGCAGCCTGCTCGACGCCGCCCTGGCAGACGCCGCCGAGCGCGGCGTGCCGGCGTGCGTGCTCACCTTCGAGAAGGACCCCGACGAGTTCTTCGGCCGCGAGGCGTCGAGCTTCAAGCTCATGGGCGACGCCAAGCGCCTGCAGCTGCTGCGCTCCTACAACCCCGGTGCGATCGCCGAGGTCGTGGCCATGCGCGCCAGCCGTGAGTGCTTTGGCGTCGAGCCGCCGGCCTTCTTGGAGAGCCTGGGCAGGCTGTGCCAGGTGCAGAGCATCCACGTGGGCTGCGACTTCCGCTTTGGGAGCAGGGCCGCCGGCACGGTGGACGACATCAGCCGCTGGTGCGCGGCAAACGGGGCGCAGTGCTGCCCCCAGGAGCTGCTGTGCGCAGACGGCGGGGTGGTGAGCGCGACGCGCATCCGCCAGCTGCTCGAGCAGGGCGATGTGGACGCCGCTGCCCGCTTGGGCGGCCGTTGCCTCCTGAGCGGCACGGTGGTCCACGGCCGCGGCGAGGGCAGCGGCATGGGCTTTGCCACTGCCAACGTGGAGCCGACGGGCGACGTGATGATGCCGCGCGAGGGCGTGTACGGCGGGTTCTGCCGTGTCGCAGGCGCCTGCTATGCTGCGGCTGTGAACGTAGGGGTGGCGCGCAGCTTCGACGCAGCGACCGCCCCCGTGGAGGCCCACCTGCTCGACTACCGCGGCGACCTCTACGGCAAGACCGTCGAGCTGGAGCTTGTCCACTGGATGCGCCCCCAGCTCAAGTTCGAGAGCCAGGAGGAGCTCATCAGCACCGTGATGGGCAACATCCAGTGGGTGCGCGACAACCTGGCGCCCCTGGCCGCCTCCTGGCGCGAGGGGAGCTGAGGCGCCATGGGCCGCATCGAAGACGACGACATCCGCCGCGTGAGGGAGGCAACAGACCTCGTCCAGCTGGTGGCAGAGACCGTCGTCCTCAAGCAGAAGGGCCGCCTCTTCTGGGGCTGCTGCCCCTTCCACAACGAGAAGACCCCCAGCTTCAAGATCGACCCCGGCACCCAGCTGTGGCACTGCTTCGGCTGCGGCAAGGGCGGCGATGTCTTCGGCTACGTCATGGAGCGAGAGAAGCTGGAGTTCCCCGAGGCGGTGCGCCAGCTGGCAGACCGCGCCCATATAGAGATCAAGGAGACCCAGGGCGGCATGCCCCGCGGCCAGCGCCAGCGCATCATGGAGGCCTGCGAGGCTGCGGAGGAGTTCTTCCACACGCAGCTCATGCGCTCCAAGGACAGCGGAGCGGCCAGCGCGCGCGAGTACCTGGGCAAGCGGGGCTTCGGCTCGGGGCCCTCCAAGGGCTGGCGCCTGGGCTACGCGCCGGGTCACGGCAAGCTCAGCGCCCACCTGCAGGGCAAGGGCTTCACGCGCGACGAGCTGGTCCAGGCCAACCTGGCCTTCGTCAACGAGAACGGCCGCATGGTCGACCGCTTCTTCAACCGGGTGATGTTCCCCGTCCACGACCTCCAGGGCCGCACCATCGCCTTCGGCGGGCGCGTCATCGGCAGCGGCGAGCCCAAGTACCTCAACAGCTCGGAGACGCCGGTCTTCCACAAGTCGTCCAACATGTTCGGCATCCACAAGGCCAAGAGCGCAATCGTCAGCAGCGGCACGGCGGTTGTGGTCGAGGGCTACACAGACGTCATCGCCCTGCACGAGGCCGGCATCTGCAACGCCGTGGCCACGCTGGGCACGGCGCTCACCGCCCAGCACGTCAAGCTGCTGGGGCGCTTTGCGTCGAGCATCGTCTACCTCTTCGACGGGGACGCCGCCGGCCAGAAGGCGGCCATGAGGGCGGCTGAGTTCATCGACTGGAGCTCCGCGGTGGAAAGCGGGCGCAACCCCATCGAGCTCAAGGTGACCGTCCTGCCAGACAACATGGACCCGGCGGAGTTCGTGGCGGCCAAGGGCGCGGAGGCCCTGCTGCAGCAGGTGGACAAGGCGCAGCCGCTGCTGGACTTTGCCATCAACCGCACGCTGGAGGGCTTCGACCTGACCAAGCCGGCCCTCAAGGCGCGCGCCATGGAGGAAGCCCTCAAGATCCTGCTGCCCGTGCGCGGCTCTGTGATCGCAACGGACTACGTCAACTCGATTGCGGACAGGCTCAACCTAGAATATACTGTAGTATCCCATGCTCTCAAGGAGCTCAAGGCCCCTGCGGTCGCCCGCCGCGAAAACGATTCGGTGCCTCGTCCAGAGCAGGGTCAACCGCCGCGGAACACCGCTGTGGCCAAAGTCGTCGAAGAGGGTCGCAAGAGCTCCCGCATGGAGTTCGAGCTGCTCTCTCTTTGCGTGGCAGACACGGCGCTCCTCGGCAAGCTGGGTACAAGCCTCAAGGAGATCCACTGGGAGGACCCCCGCGCACAAGCTATGGCTGCCGCCTTGCTGCAAGCCGGCACGCAGGCAACGCCTGCACAGGCTTACGGCACCGCGGTTTCCGTGTGCCCGGAGGCCCCCGCGCTGCTTGCTCAGGCTATGAGCGAGGCAGAGCCGGGGGAGGAGGGCCAGCTGAGGGCGCGCCTGCTGGCGAGGGCCCTCAGGGAGCGCGACCTCGAAGCTGAGATCCGCCAGGCAAAGGCCCAGATGAGGGACACCGGGAGCCTGTCTCCAGAAGAGGCAGACGCCCTGTTCGAGAAGACCGTCGGGCTTCAACAGCAGCTCGTGGAGCTGCGCAGTGGTCCCCGGGCCTAGCCCCGGGGCCATCAGAGAAGGGAACAACGTGGCCGCAAACAAGAACGCCAACAAGAAGAAGGCTGCAGAGGCCGCTGCAGGCGTGCTCGAGCCGGAGATCATCGAGAAGCTTGACGAGCTGCTCAAGGACACCGGCAAGAAGACCAGCAAGAGCACCATCGAGAACGCCCTGGCAGACGAGGACCTCAACCCCAAGCAGGTCGACGCAGCGGTTGACTACTTCCGCACCTGCGGCGTCAAGGTCGAGGACGATACCAACGTCGCGTCCGCCGTCGACGACGACCCGGACCCCACCATGTCCGATGAGGACATCATGGAGGGCATCCCCGAAGACGAGCTCAAGGCCAGCGCAGAGGCGGAGTCCCTGCTCAAGCAGGCCAGCAAGGCGTCTTCGCGCAAGAAGCGCGGCGAGTCGCGCAAGGCGCGCGCAGAGGCATCCAACGTCGCCATGCTCACCGGCGACCCGGTGCGCATGTACCTCAAGGAAATCGGCAAGGTCGACCTGCTCACCGCAGCAGAGGAAGTCGACCTGGCCATGAAGATCGAGGCCGGCCTGGCCGCCACCGCCCAGCTCGAGGAGGCAGAGGCCAACGGCATCGAGCTCGACCGCAAGGAGCGCCGCCGCCTGAGCCGCATCGAGCAGGTGGGCTGGGACGCCAAGGACGCCCTGATCGAGGCCAACCTGCGCCTCGTCGTCTCCATCGCCAAGCGCTACGTGGGCCGCGGCATGCTCTTCCTCGACCTGATCCAGGAGGGCAACCTGGGCCTCATCCGCGCTGTGGAGAAGTTCGACTACACCAAGGGCTTCAAGTTCTCCACCTACGCCACTTGGTGGATCCGCCAGGCCATCACCCGCGCCATCGCAGACCAGGCGCGCACCATCCGCATCCCGGTCCACATGGTCGAGACGATCAACAAGCTGGTCCGCATCCAGCGCCAGCTGCTCCAGGAGCTCGGCCGCGAGCCAACCCCGGAGGAGATCGGCGAGAAGATGGACATGAGCGCCGAGCGCGTGAGGGAGATCCAGAAGATCTCGCAGGAGCCCGTCTCGCTCGAGACGCCCATCGGCGAGGAGGAGGACTCCCAGCTGGGCGACTTCATCGAGGACCACGAGGCCGTCCGCCCGGACGACGCCGCCGGCTTCACCATGCTGCAGGAGCAGCTGGGCAAGGTGCTCGACGGCCTGGCCGAGCGCGAGCGCAAGGTCATCGAGCTGCGCTTCGGCCTCAAGGACGGGCATCCCCGCACCCTCGAGGAGGTGGGCCGCGAGTTCGGTGTGACGCGCGAGCGCATCCGCCAGATCGAGAGCAAGACGCTTGCCAAGCTGCGCCATCCAAGCCGCAGCAGCAAGCTGAAGGACTACTTGGAGGAGTAAGAGGGTACAATCTCCTAGTCACAACGGGCCCATGGCGCAACGGTTAGCGCAGGGGACTCATAATCCCTGGGTTGTAGGTTCGAATCCTACTGGGCCCACCAACGCACAGTCGAGCCGGCGGCAACCCCGCCGGCTCTTTTTTGGTGCTGCTAGTCCTCAATGGTGCTGTTGAGCAACCCTCTTCCGTCATCCTTCGACCCCGGCGCTTCGCGCCTCCGCTCAGGATAACGAGAGGGGGAACTCCGTTGTGATTTGATGGCGCCAACAAAAAACCTTAGCTTCCAGCCATATGCCCACTAGCGCATCCCCAGACCGCGCTTCTCAGC
>JBJEHN010000130.1:0-14326 GCA_051876105.1 Coriobacteriales bacterium
TGATCAGCTCCGCCCAGTCCTCGGTCGTGAGGCCGGGGTCGTAGACCTCCGGCAGTGGCAGCCACGCGTCGCTGCCGTACGCGTCTGTCGACAGCTCCGGGAAGGGTCGGTTGGTGGCGCTGCGGATCTGCTGGAGCAGGGAGAGGTAGCCCTGCCCGTCGACCTGGGACGGCACGGAGACGGAATATGCCTCTCCCAGGTAGCGGACCGTGTTGGCGTCCAGGGCGATGAAGGCGTTCGGGCGGCACCAGTACAGGGCCGAGGTCAGGCTCGCACGACCGATGTTCTTCTGCTTCAAGACGGCATCGAACAGCGCGGCAAAGATATCAGCGCCTTGCCCGCTGTCGGCATAAGCGAGCGCGGCCTCGAAGAAGTCCCACTTCTCGCCGATGCTCTCGTCGAGGCCGTCCATGTAACGCCATCGGCGGGGGTCGGAGACGGGGATGCCGGTGAAGTCGCGCGGCGGGTCTACCGAGGCAATGCCGAATGAGCTGAGCACGTCCTTGACGATCCCCTCGCGCGTCGAGTCCTTCTGGCGGCGGTTGAACGCGGCCATGAACGTGAGGGGGTCCATCCTCTCCACGCCATCGAGGTTAGCGTGCCTGCTGCAGATGTCGAGTAGGAGCGGCTCTTGCCCGCGCCTGTTAAGCAGCTCGCTGGCAATAGCCTCGTAAGCCTCAACCCAAGTGAACCGAGCGTCATCTGCCATGGAAACCATGCCCCCTGTTCGATGCGGAGCATATGCGCGCCGCGCCTGCAGTCGACCCTAAGTCTAGTGCAACTGGAGACCGTGTTGGGAAACAGGCGTGGCACTGAGATGCCCGCCAGATGGCATCACGCCACCAGCCTCTCCCCTACCCCTCGTCGAGTTCCCGCAGCCTCCTCATCCACTCCAGCACGTCCCGTTGTCCAGGTACTCGAGCAGCAGGCCCTCGCTGAACCTGTCCGTACGGATGACGTTCACGATGAGCGACAGCGTTGTGCACCGGGCGTCGCAGGAGGACACATCGAGCACGTCCGCCTTGCTCTCACTGGGTGATCCCGCGGGACTCCAGCACGTTCTGGTAGGACCGCGCGTCGAGCTCCGGGTTGTCGCGGACGCGCTCGTTGACCGCGCCGACGAGGCGGTGCGCGGTGCGTTTGTAGCTGGGAGCAGAGCGAAAGCAAAGGACATAGAAAAGGGCTGGAATCACAACACCCTGAAGACTGGTAGCATCTGGCCTACGTGTTCGCGCAAGCTGCAGGGAGGGGCCATGAGGATCAGCGCGACGGCCATGGGGGCCGCGGCGATACTGCTATGGAGCCTCATGGTGGGGCTCATGCGCCTGACGACGGAGGCCTTTGGGGCACAGCTCGGCCCGGCGCTCGTGTACGCGGTCGGCGCGGCGATGCTCTTCGCCGTGCACCGCCCCACGCCGCTGGGGCAGCTCCCGCGCTCCTTCCTGCTAGGTTGCGGAGCCCTCTTCGTGCTCTATGAGGTCTTCCTCTCCCTTGCCGTGGGGCTCTCCGCTGGTGGCACCCAGACCATCCAGGTCAGCATGCTCAACTACCTGTGGCCCACGCTCACCATGCTGGTGTGGGCGCTCATGAGCGGGCCCGGGCGCGTGACCCACCTGCTCAAGGCGCTGCCTGGCGCGCTGCTCGCAGCGGCGGGGATGGTGCTCACAGTGGGCGGGGACAGCATCCCGGCAGGGGTGCCGCTGCTGGGCGGGGTCGGCGCGGACCCCCTCCCCTACGCCCTCGCCTTGGGCGCTGCCGTCATATGGGCCGTCTACAGCAACCTCGCGTCGCGCAGCGCGGGCAGCAGCAACGCGACCGCGTACTTCTTCCTCGGTGTGGCCGAACTGCTCTTCGCGATCTACTTCGCGGCCGGGGCACCGGCGCCCCCGCGCCCCCTGGGCCTCTCGGGCATTCTGCCGCTGCTGCTCTGCGCGGCCTCGATGGCCGCGGGCTACGCGCTGTGGAACCGCGCGGCCGCGATGGGCGACATGGGGAGGATCTCGGTCGTCTCGTACTTCGCGCCGGTGCTCTCAAGTGCGATGAGCTCGCTGCTGCTCCAGACCTTGCCCTGCCCGGCGTTCTGGGCCGGCGTCGCCCTCGTCGCCGCTGGCTCCGTTCTGGGCTGGCTTCTGGTGGGGAGGAAGCAGGGAAAGCAGGCCTGATTCAACAAGGCTCACAGGGAGGGTCACCGCTGGCGAGGCGGTCCTGCTGCACGAAGACGCCCACGGCAGAGAAAACCTGCTCTCCCCCGGCTTGCTGCCGGGGGCAGCCACGGCGTCCCATCGGCTTTCGTGGAGAAGGACTGCTTGCCCTCTCGGACAACATTCGGCGCCGGCGCGGTGGCCATATCTACAGGCGCGCACGTCGGCGGCAAGGCCACAGCCTGCCCGCTACGTCATAACTTCCGGGGCTTCGGTAGTTTGTGCGGCAGGGGGATAGCCTAGGCCGCAGCGTCCTTCGCCCCCTACTTGTTCATCGCCCGCATTCGCCGTTGGCGAACGTGGGCGGCGAGCCGTGTGCGCGGGCGGATATACTCGTGTGCATCGCATCTGAGCCCGCACCCGACCGGCGAGGAGAGACCCTGTGGGACGACTCAAGAAGACCCTGTTCATCGGCATCGGCTGCCTGTGTGCGGCGCTCGGATTCATCGGCATGTTCGTGCCGGTGCTGCCCACCACGCCGCTCATGCTGCTGGCGGCGCTCCTGTTCTCGCGCAGCTCCGAGCGCCTCAACAGCTGGCTGGCGCAAACCGCCCCCTACCGCGCCTACGTCGAGCCCTTCAAGGCCAACGGCGGCATCTCGCTTGCCAAGAAGATCCACATCCTCGGCCTCTCGTTCACGGTGATGGGCATCAGCGCCCTCCTCGTGCAAAGGCCGCTCGTCTGGGCGATCCTGGGCGCTGTCGCCGTCTTCCTGCTGGTGCTCATGCTCGCCGTCGTCCCCACCATCCCCAAGGGCCAGGAGCAGCCCTACGGCGTTTGCTCAGATGCCGATCCCGCCGCCCGCTGCGAGGAGGATTAGCTGATGCTTGCAGGCCCGGGCCCCAACCGAGCGGCTTGAGGGCAAAGACATGCTGCTTGGCCTCGATGCGGACACCGACCCACACAAACCACCGAAGCCTCTCATTTGAGATACTTAGATTGTCGGCCGGCTGCGAACCGACTCCGGCCCTGATCCCGTAGGACTCCAGCACGTCCCGGTTGGACCACGCGTCGAGCTCCGGACTATCCCCACGAGGACGGCCGTCAAACCCCGCGTGCCCAGGCGGATGCACCTACTGCCGGACCTTCACCTCGCCGCGCTCGCAGCGGTTGCCCCAGGAGTCGATGAGCACGCCGTCTTGGTAGACGCAGATGACCTCGCAGTGGTTGGCGCACTTGCCGCACTCGACCTCGCGGGTCTTGAACTCGAGCGCGGAGAGCTCCCAGGAGAAGGGCTCCGCAAGCGGGTGCGCGGGGGCGGCCTCCGCCGCGAGCAGCGCAGCGCCGAAGCAGCCCATCAGGTGGCCGTCCGGGTCGACGAGCACGG
This sequence comes from Coriobacteriales bacterium, assembly GCA_051876105.1. Classification (GTDB taxonomy): domain Bacteria; phylum Actinomycetota; class Coriobacteriia; order Coriobacteriales; family QAMH01; genus W2P13-069. The sequence goes on from JBJEHN010000130.1 coordinate 3,529, forward strand.
GCATGCCCAGCAGCTCCTCGAAGAAGCGCACCACGCCGGCGTTCTTGGAGACGCCGCCCTGGAAGACCACCGGGCTTGCGATCTTCTTGCCCTTGGCCACGTTGTTGAGGTAGTTGCTCGCCACGGCCTTGCACAGCCCGGCCACGATGTCCTCGCGCGGATAGCCCATCTGGATCTTGTGCACGAGGTCGGACTCGGCAAACACCGTGCAGCGCGCGGCGATGTTGGCGGGGTTGGCGCTCTTGAGCGCCAACTCGCCGAACTCCTCCACCTCCAGCCCCAGGCGGTGGGCCTGGCTGGAGAGGAAGCTGCCCGTGCCGGCTGCGCACAGCGTGTTCATGGCGTAGTCCGTGGCCACGCCGCTCTCCACGCAGATGATCTTGGAGTCCTGCCCGCCTATCTCGAGGATGGTGCGCACGTCCGGGTGCAGGAAGGTGGTGCCCACAGCGTGCGCCGTGATCTCGTTCTTCACCAGGGTGGCGTGCGTCATTGCGCCCACCAGGCGGCGCGCCGAGCCCGTGGTGCCCACGCCCGCCACCGTGACCGCGTCCTCGTCGACCTGCCCGCGCAGCTCCGCGATGACGCGGCAGGCTGCGTCCGTGGGGTTGCCCTCCGTCCACAGGTAGCTGCGCGCGACGATGGAGCGCTGCTCGTCGATGAGCACGCCCTTAGTGGAGATGGAGCCGGTGTCTATGCCGAGGTACACGTTGCTCATGCGGATGCCTTCTTCCGGGCGATCATGTCGTAGAAGGCCTCGAGCCGGGTGTCGAGGCCGGTGTCGCTTGTCTGGGAGTCGTAGCTGAGGAAGAGCACGGGGATGCCGTGCTCGCGGCTGATGCGCTGCAGCACGGGCATGGTGTCGATCTCCGGCGTGCAGCCGCTCGACTTGATGTGAACGATGCCGTCGAAGCCCTGCTGCGCGTAGCTCTTGGCGGCGGCGATGGTGAGGGTGCTGGTGGGGCCCATGTCGTAGCTGCAGTACTCCGGCACGCTGCGGCGCAGGTTGGCCTCGTTGTAGCGGAGCCAGCGGTTCGTGAGGTTGACGTCGCGGTGCAGCTCCACGCCCATGGCGAGCAGCTTGTCTTCCGCGTGGAGGTTGCTGAAGGGGTCGACCGCGGTGAAGAACTCCCCCACCGCGCCCACGCGCAGGGGCTCGGCGGGCTTGTCGAGGGGCAGCGCGCGCAGGGCGTCCATGCCCTCGAGGTAGGCGGAGCGGACCTCGGCGGGGCTCGTGCAGTGGCGGAAGGCGTCGTGGGTGCGGGCCAGGGCGCGCTTGAAGCTGCCCTCCTCGCGCTCGAAGCCGGCGTTGGCCAGGTAGAAGGCGCGCATCTCGTCGAGATGCTCGACCATCGCCACGCCGGCGGCCGCCAGGGGCAGGGCGCGCGAGAGCTTGAGGCCCGGGTTGATCTTCTCCTTCACCACGCGCACGTGCTCTTTCATGCTCGCGCCGTCCAGGTTGGAGAAGTTCACCATCTCGAACTCGTAGCCAAGCGAGCGCAGCGTGGATTCCTGCAGCTCGCCGTAGTAGCCCAGGCGGCAGGGCCCGGCAAACTGCACGAGCACCTCCGCCCCGCGCTCGAGGGCCTCGATGTAGCAACCCATGATGTGCTTGTAGGGCGCGCAGACGAAGTCCGTCGAGTTGGCGCTGCCCAGCTCCAGCGTGCGCTTGGTCGAAGGCGGGATGCGCACGTACTCCGCCCCGCACACCTGTTCGACGAAGAACTGGAAGGCAACGTCGTAGTCGCCGTAGTTGAAGAAGGCAACGCGCTTGGGACGCTCTCCGCCCTCACCGTGCTTGGGCTTGCGCCGCTTCTTGCCGAGCAGCCTGAAGGGGCCGGGCTGCCCGCCGCCCAGGCGCACGCGGGCGTGGGCGAACGCCCCGCCGAGCGTGTCGCTGCCTGCGCTGCCGAACAGCCGCGACGGTTGGCGCTCATCCATGGAGGTAGCCTCCCCTGCTCTGGAACGTGAGGATGTCGACGAAGCTCTCGATGCGCGTCTCCAGGCCCGCGGTGCCGGTCTGCGCGTCCACCGTGAGCAGCAGCGAGGGAACGCCGCTCAGGCGCTGGGTGAGCGCCTCGTTGGTCATGGAGTCCGGCCCGCAGGGGAACGCGCTCATGATCACGACGCCGTCCACCTTGTCCCTCAGGCAGGCGATGGCGCCGGTGAGCTCGCGGTTGACGATCCACGGCATGGTGGTGCTGAACTTCTCGGAGGCCTCGAGGGCTTTCTTGGGGTTGAAGTCATGTGCGAAGAGCACCTGCGCGCCGCAGCGCTCGAGCATCTCGACCGCCTGCAGCCCGAGGTAGGGGTCCTGGCTGACGTAGGGGTGCGCGCAGAAGAGGATGAGCGGCCGGGCGGGGCTGCTGCTGCCGCGCGCGTCGAGCGCTGCGCGCAGCTGCTCGTCGAAGGCGCGGGCGCGCTCGCTGCGCTCGTCCTCCCATGCCTCCCGCGCGCGCTTGTAGGCGTGCTTGGCCTCCTTCTTGCCCGCGCCGAGCCTCTGGCCGAGCTCGATGAAGGCCTCCCTCTCGGGGTGTTCGAGGTCGATGCGCAGGCTGAGGAGGGGCAGCTCCCCGCGGCCCATTGCGCTGCAGAAGGTGCTGGCCACGAGGTCCGGCAGCGACTCGAACTTGGTGCAGTAGCCGCGCCGGCGCTCCTCCCCCGCAATAGAGGGCACGAACACGCAGTCGCAGCGGCCCTGCAGGCTGGCGACGTGGCCCATGAAGATCTTGGAGGCAAGGCAGCACTCGTCCACGGAGAGCGCCTCCCCCTCCTCGAGGACCACCCTGTCCGTGGGGGCGCTGAGGACGACCCGGCAGCCCAGCTCCTCGAAGAAGCGGGACCACAGGGTGCCGAAGCGGTACGCCAGCAGGGCGCGCGGTATTCCGATAACAGTAGTCATGAGGAGAGAGTGTAGTCTTCCGTATCGCCTGCGTCCATCTCGACGAAGCGTCCTGTCAACAGATGACTAGCAAATATGAGGGCCTGCATCACCTTGCAGAATGTGCGGCAGCGTAGAGGACATCGCCTCCAAGGGCTAGGGCGCAGAAAACCAGGGGGATCGCTTGGAGCCCCCTGGAGCTGGCTTCGCTGCGTGCGCTCGCTCCCGCGCGCTAGCTGGCTACCCCTTCGAAGGTGCGGCCCAGCTTCTCGAACTTGGCCTTGTCGGTCTCTGCCATGTTCGCCGTGATGTCGGCGCGGTGGGGGTGGCGCGGGTCCGAGGGGTTCTCCCACAACTCCTGAGCCAGGGGCGCCCACTCGGCGGCGAAGGGGCGGCACTTGGCGCAGAGCTCCTCGGCGCTCTCCTCTTCCTGCAGGTCGGTGCAGTGGGCGCCGCTCTCGCGCACCATGCGCTCCAGGGCGTCGGGGTTCTCCAGCATGGGGCAGGGGCGCAGCAGGTTCTCGTTGAAGGGCTGGCCCTCGTAGTACTTCATGAAGATGGGGCTCTTCAGGCACTCCAGCAGGCTTTGATCGTGGATGTTGGCGTTGGAGTAGTGCACGAAGACGCAGGGCTCCACATCGCCCGCTGCGTTGATGTGCAGGTAGCGGCGCCCGCCAGCGATGCAGCCGCCCACGAACTCTCCGTCGTTTTGGAAGTCCATGAGGAAGATGGGCTTCTCGTCGCGCATGTGGCGCACGAAGCTGTACATGTGCTTGCGCTGCTCGACCGTGAGCATGAGCTCGGTGGGGGCGCCGGCGCCCACGGGCATGTAGGTGAACATCCAGCAGAAGAGCGCGCCCTGCTCCACCATCCAGTCGATGAAGGGCTCGCTGCCTACGGTCCTGACGTTGGCGCTGGTCACGCAGGTCGAGACGCCGAAGGGCAGGCCGTGGCTCTTGAGCAGCTGCATGGCGGCTGCCACCTTGTCGTAGGTGCCCTGGCCGCGTCGCTCGTCGGTGGTCTCGCGCGAGCCCTCGGCGCTGATCGCGGGGACGAAGTTGCCCACCCGCAGCAGGTCCTGGCAGAAGGCCTCGTCGATGAGCGTGGCGTTGGTGAAGCACAGGAAGCTGCAGTCCGGGTGCTCCTCGCACAGGCGGATGAGGTCGCGCTTGCGCACCAGGGGCTCGCCGCCGGTGTAGATGTAGATGTGGACGCCCAGCTCGACGCCCTGGTTGATGATGCTGTCGATTGTCTCGTAGCTCAGGTTGAGGCTGTGGCCGTACTCGGCGGCCCAGCAGCCCGTGCAGTGCAGGTTGCAGGCGCTGGTGGGGTCGAGCAGGATGGCCCAGGGGATGTTGCACTGGTGCTCCTGGCGCATCTTCTCCTGCAGGGGCCAGGCCATGAGGTTGCCGTCGACCACCAGGTTCTTGATGATGCGGTCGCGCGCCTGGGGGTTGAGCGAGAGGATCTTCATGATGAGCTGGTACCAGTTGCTGTTGCTGTCGATGGCCGTGCGGATGGCCTGGCGCTGCGAGGGGAAGAGGTCCTTCGGCGCCGCCTTGTCGAGCATGTCCATGATCTTGGCGACGTTCTTCTCTGGGTCTTCCAGGAGGTAGTCCATGGTCTTCATGAGCGCCGCGCGCTTGATCTGGTCGCTTGCCTTCATTGCATTCACCCGTTTCTGTAAGAAAATACCCAATGCGTATAACCACACACTGTCTATTATTGGTACACTGTGGATGAAAGCAATTGCCAATACCGTCTCACTCGAGCAGTAGGCAACAACTTGTTCTCGATTGCGGACAATCACCGACAGCGAGTTGGAACTAAGGGGGCAACCGTGAAGACAGATGTGAAGCTCGACCGCAGGCAGGTGCGCAGCCGCGAGGCAATCCGCGAGGCATTCAAGGAGCTGCTGCAGGAGAAGGACCTCTCGCAGATCACCGTGACAGAGATCGCGCGCCGCGCAGACCGCGACCGCAAGACCTTCTACCTGCACTACGGCTCCATCGACGACCTCATCGACGAGCTGCTGCAGGAGGAGTGCGAGCTGGCGGTCTCTCGCCTTGAGGAGATCCTGATACGCAGCGAGAGCGGCCTCAACGTGGAGGAGATCTACAAGACCATGGGCACCGCGCTGCTCTCGGACTTCAACCGCCGCAGCGGCATCATCAAGCATGTCGACTTGGGCGACCTCATGGCGCGCATCCGCCCGATGATCGCCCGCAAGTTCGCGGAGAACGACACCCTGGGCCTCTCGCAGGCGCTGGGCGAGCACCTGGAGCTCTTCGTGGCGTACTTCAGCGCCGGCCTGCTCAACCTGTTCAGGCAGTGGATGGAGCTGGAGTCCGAGCTGCCCATCGAGAGGCTCTCGGAGCTTGCCATGGCAACGGTTTCCGGCGGCGTGGCCGCGCTCGTCAAGGCCGCTGAGGAGATGCAGGTCAGCGCGGCGTAGGGCTTGGAGCGCCGGTGCCGGGCAGCCGGCTCGGGCACCATGTCCTCGAAGTACAGGAAGCGCGCCAGCGCCTCCTCGAGGTCGTCGCGCGTGACCGCCGCCACCGGGCCGCGCGCCTCTGCGGCGTACGCGGGCATGACCTCGAAGCCGCCGAGCAGGGCGTCTTTGATGGAGCAGGCCGGACCCTCCAGGATGCGCGCGGTACGAGACCTCCGCCGGGGAGCGGCGCGGCCACAGCGTATCGAACCAGGCGAGGAGAGCTATGCGCGGGCAGTGCGCCTCGAAGGGCATCGGGCCTTGGACTGCGAACTACATCGCGATGAGGGCGCTCTCGCACCCAGACGCGTTCCTGGAGTCAGACGCGGGGGTGGCCAAGGCGCTCCCGGACATGACGCCCCGGCAGAGGGCGCAGCTCGCGCAAGAATGGCGCCCGTGGAGAAGCTATGCTGTGATCAGCTTGTGGAACAGCCTGGTGCACGAGAATACAGCAAGCGGCAAGCGCAGGGAGGAAGCGCGCTGACGTTTTGCACGCACTACGAGACGGGGGTCATAGGCGCGCTCACGCTGGCGGGCATCCCAGACGCTGTCGCCGCATACTTCAACCGCCAACAGCAGCCGGGCTGCCGCTAGCTGCAGCCACTGGGACGGTGCAACGCCTGTTGAATGCCGTGCGGGCTCGGTCTACTCGAACGGATACTCCATGAGGAAGAAGTCAGTGAGGAGGCCCTCGCCGTAGTAGAGGTGGTAGAAGCCGTGGTCGATGAAGCCGTTGCGCTTGTACAGGCGCTGGGCGGGAAGGTTGTTGGGCAGCACGTCGAGCCGCAGCGATGCGGCGCCGCGGCGGCGGGCCTCGGCGAGCACCAGCTGCAGGAAGCGCGAACCCACGCCCTGGCGCGCCAGTTGGGGGTGCACGCAGAACAGATGCAGGCAGAAGACCCCGCCGAATGATTCATCGCGCACCCACGGGACCTGCTCGTAACCCTGGGCCTGCACGTTGTTGAGGACGGCCGCGCCGATAATCGCCGGCAGCTCAGCATCGGGGCGTGGACGAGCGGCGTTGACGCCGCCTGGCTGCTCCTCTGCGCCGCCAGGCACAGCGGGCGCAGCAGGCACGCAGAGCAGCATCTCGCCCGCGCTGACAGCTGCCTGCAGGTCCTCGAGCGTGGGCCGCTTGCCCAGCTCCCAGAAGACGTCGTGCTCAGTTCCGGCAACCGCATCGATCACCGACTGGTACAGCTCGACGATACCCGGCAGGTCGCCCTCCCGTGCGAGCACGGCCTTCAACTCCAACTCCTCCTGCACAGGCTTATCCCTCGCTCCCGTCCTCAGATCGCCCCTCCCCCAACACAGGAGTCCGGGCGGTTGTTGTCGTAATCCACACTGGCTCTTGCAACCTCTCCGTACAAGCTTACCCTCACTCGCCCAGCAGCTCGAGCAGGCGCTGCGGCGTCACGGCCGGCGCGATGGAGTCGACGATGAGCTCTTTGTCGTTGGTGACGATGAAGTCCGCCTTGCAGCGGAGCGCCGCGGCGGTGAGGAGGTCGTCCTCAAGGTCCCCGTGGGCACACTCGCAGCGCTGGGCGAGCCAGACGTCACCGGCGTCGATGCCAAGCGGCGTTGCCACCTGCATGATGTTGTCGATGAGAGCCCAGGCGGTGTGCGTAATGGCTGCAGACGCACCCGGCGTCAGCTCTGCACCCTGCGCTCTGGCGTTGCGCTTCATGTCCGCGACGGCGATGTAGAACACGTCCTTGGTCGAGGTGGCGGCGATGAGCATCTGGGTCCCAGACTCCCAGCAGCGCTGGACAAGCCGCAGCGCCACAGGGTGCCCCGCCCGAAACGGCAGGCAGTAGTCGAGCCAGACGTTGGTGTCTACCAGGACCATCTTGCAAGCACTAGCCACGCACACCACGCTCCTCAAGCCGCTCCAGCATCGCCTGCAGGTAGAGCTCGCCGTCATCTTCCTGGGGGAGCAAGGCGCTCGGATCGACCCCAGCCCGCGCGAGGCCCTGGAGGTACAGCTCGTCCACCTGCTGCCACGGAGCGCGCTCCCCCTTCAGCTGCCCACTCTCCAGCGTTGCGCGCTCAAGCTGGCTGAGCACGGTGTCCACCTGCTGAAGGTCCCCGGCATTCGACTGGATGTAGCGCCACAGAATGCGGATTGTGTCCGTTGAGCTGCGGCCCATTGAGCTCAGCGCCGCATCCACGTCGCTCTTGAGCTGAGCATCGAGCCTGATGTTGAGCTGTGTTGCACCCACAATGCCTCCTCATCGCTAGGGTGCTAGCATTGTATAGCATTCCAGGCGAGATGCGCATCCCCCGCTCCGGACCCCCCTCATCGCCGCAGCATCTGCCAAAGGGAGTTGGCCGACAATCCGCGCCCCCGCCTGCGGCCCGGCCTATGAAACAGCCTGAACCACAAGGAGAACCAAGGCAACATGGCCCCGTTGGACGAGAATGCACGCTCTATTCAGCTCAGGCAGCGCCATACTGGGTTGAGTCTCACTCGCAGAACGGAGCACCCCATGATCAAGGACATCGCGGCGCGCTGCCGCAGCTACCGCCGCTTCTATCAGGACGAGCGCATCCCACGCGAGCTGCTCGTGAGTTGGGTCGACACGGCACGCATCGTCGCATCCAGCGCCAACGGCCAGCCCCTGCGCTACCTCGTGTTCAACACACCGCAGGACTGCGAGCGCATCTTCCCCAACACCGCCTGGGCGGGCGCCCTCAAGGACTGGCCCGGCCCGGCAGAAGGCGAGCGCCCCAGCGCCTACATCATCATCTGCTGCGACGCCCAGCGCTCGCTCGGCGAGCGCTTCAACGCCTGGGACGAGGGCATCGTCGCCCAGACCATCATGCTCGCGGCGACCGAGGCAGGCTATGGCGGCTGCATGATCGCCTCGTTCAAGAAGGCCAGCATCGCCGCCATCTGCGGGCTGGAGGGCAGCGGCATCGCGCCCGAGCTGGTCTTGGCCCTGGGCAAGCCGAAGGAGGAGGTGCGCATCGTGGAGGTCGGCGAGGACGGCTCCACCAAGTACTACCGCGACGAGCAGCAGGTCCACTACGTCCCCAAGCGCCCCTTAAGCGACATCCTCCTCAACTAGCGCCGCGCTCACATGCGGCCGTCGTAGAGCTCGGGGTAGTAGCAGTTGAGGCCCTTGGGGCAGACCTGACTCTGGTAGGGGTGGCGGAGCATGCGCTCCAGGTACTCCTCGCGGCTGGCGCAGCGCTGGGCCACGCCGATGTTCGCCGCAACCAGCCCCAGGTCCTCGGCGATAGCGTCCGGCGTGTCGCCGCGGCCCACCACCTTGTAGGCCAGCTCGCCCATCTGCTCCAGGTCCCACAGCGCGCACAGGCCGCAGGCGTACTGGTGGTAGACGTCGCGGCGCAGGCTGCCCGTTTGCTCCAGCTGCCCGCGGTGCTGCTCGACGCACGCGGCACAGCGCGCGGCCTCGCGCATCTCGCCGCACAGCGCTCCCCTGCCGCGGCCGTGCATCCCCAGGCAGTGGCTGTCGCTGAACACGCAGCCGTTCCTCATGAGGAAGACCTCGTACTCCAGCTCCGGGCAGGCGGCCGTGATGGCGCGCAGCTCGCTGAGCGCCAGGTCGCGCGGCAGGATCAGCCGGTCTGCGCCCCAGCGCTGGTACAAGCGCGCCGTGGCCTCGTTGTAGATGCCGCACATGGTGCTCGCAACGGCCTTCAGCCCGTGCTCATGCGCCAGGCCGATTGCCTCTGGACCGCTGAGGATCACGCCGTCCGCGCCCGCCCAGGCCAGCTGCTCGAAGTAGTACCTGAGCCACGGCTCCATGTCAGCCGAGTACGCAGACGAGTTGAAGGTCACGTAGAACGTGCAGCCCGCCGCATGCGCGCGCGGCACGGTCCACAGCAGCTCCTGGAAGCTGCAGGTGTTGGCGCTGCGGCCAAAGCCGCTCATGCGGTTGAGCTCGGCAAACTCGCCGAACGCCGCGTCCCACTCGTCGTCGTAGAAGCCCATGTAGAGCTCGCGGGCGCCGGCGTGGGCGTAGTACTCGATGTTGTCAGGGTTGTTCAGCGGGGCAAGCGGGAATCCCATCAGCTGCGCACCTCCCCCAGGGGGCTCAGGAGCTGGCGATACGTCTGGACGCCGCGCGGCACGCACTGCCACTGGGGCTGGAAGAAGACCGCGCGCCCCAGCTTGGCGAACTCGACGCCGCTGGCGCCCAGGTAGCGCACGCAGGTGCCCTGGCACTGGCGTGCGCAGGGGCTGTTGGGGCGGAACATGCGCTCCTCCGGCAGGCCCAGGCTGGCGTACTCGCAGATCTGGCCTGCGCTCATGTAGCACAGCGGGCCGTTGAGGGCGGCGGTGAGCTGCGGCGGCAGGTCGTGCAGGAGCAGCTCCTGGCAGAAGGGGTCGAGCTCCAGGCCCACCAGCGGGCAGCGGTAGCCGCGCAGCTCGTCGCTCCAGTAGCTGAAGGTGGCGAGCATGCGGTCGAGGTAGCTCTCGCCCTGCTGGCTGCGCTGCACCAGCTTGGGGGCGGCCGGCTGCCAGGGGTACTCGGGGTCGCGCGGGTCGCGGGCGTCCTTGCTCATCAGGCGGCCGAGCACTACGCCGAAGGGCAGCGGGCCGGCGCCGGCGCGCTCAACGGCCAGGGTGCTCGCCCACTCGAGCATGCTGAAGTCGTTGACCGCGAGCTCGTCGACCACGCCCTCGCCCAGCTGCAGCAGGGCCAGCACCTCATCCTGCTGAGGGGCCAGCCAGCGCTGGCTGGGGATGGGCAGGCTGAGCGTGACGCGCAGGCCGCGCTCGCGGGCCAGGGCGATGAGGCCCTCGTTGAGCGTGCGGGCGCCGATGAGCGCCTGCGGGCAGAACGATGAGCCCAGGTAGATGCGCTGGCAACCCTGCGGGCCCAGCGCGTCAATCAGCGCCTGGGCGGGGTGCTCGCCCGCGGCAGGTTGGGCTTGAGCCAGCTCATCGGCGCTGATGAGCTCCCTCAAATCCAAGCAGTACTCAACTTGCGGCATGCGCATCCTCCGTTCAATCCGCGCCCTCCGTAGGGAAGCAAGGCTGCTGTTAGACCAAGGCTGCGTTGTCCACACCGGTGCTAGCGAGGCACCGCCCGAGTTCCTTCGGCTCCGAGCCTTGCAGCGCTGCGCTCAGGGTGACGGGCAGGGGCGGCTCGGCAGCACCGTCTTGGTCTAACAGCGCCGAGAAAGGAGCCCGGGCGTCGCTGAGCGCGACCGGCCCGGGCTCCGCAGCTCAGAGGAGTTTAGTCCTCCTTGGTCTCCTTGTTGAGCTCCTCGACCTTCTTGGTCAGGGCCTCAACCTTCTCGGCGAGCTCCTTCACAACCAGGGGAAGAGGCTTGCGCTCGGCGTCGGGCTTGCCGTAGTTGCCGCCCTTGGGGCCACCGGCGTACTCGCCGCCCTTGGGGCCGGCACCGTAGCCGCCGCCGTAGTTGCCGCCCTTGGGGGCGCCGCCGTAGTT
>JBJEHN010000131.1:0-2787 GCA_051876105.1 Coriobacteriales bacterium
CCGCTGAGCTGGGCCTATGCAGGGATCTCTCCCACAGAAACCACCGAAGAGCCCGTTTTCTGCAGCCAAAGCCCGCCAGGAGAGTCCACACAGCCTCCCTGCCTGCCGCAACTTGTGTGCAGCCAAGAAAGAAAGCCCGGCAAAGCCCCAGCGCATAGCTGAACAGCGCAGAGACAATGAGCGGCGTTAAGATGTCGCAGAGCAGCAGCGAGACAACACGGCAACGCGCAAGTCGAATTACGCCGACGTGCAAGCAGAAAGGTCCAAACATGACCAGAGAGCAGGCAAAACAGCAAGAACGCGCTTGCAAGAAGGTGCTCTTGCTGCTGGGCCCGCGCTTCGAGGACCTTGAGGCGGCGTGCGCATTAGACGCATGCGGGTGGACTGCCTACAGGCCGCACCTGCCCCTCGTCCATGTGGATACCGTGGCGCTCGAGCATCAGGTCTGCGGGAACTTCGGCACCCGCTTTGACGCAGACCTGCTGATACGCGATGCGCGGGCAGAACGCTACGACGGGCTTGTCATACCCGGCGGCTTCAGGCCGGACTTCGACGCCGTCTACTGCGAGGAGGTCTACCGGCTGGTGCGCGCCTTCGCCGCCAGCGGCAAGCCCATCGCCACCATGTGCGTCGGCTCCATCGTCGCCGCACGTGCGGGCGTGCTGCGCGGCGGCCAGGCGGCCACCTACGAGTTCAGCCGCCACGACAACTTCGCCATGCTGGGAGAGCAGGGCTGCACCGGCGTTCACAAGCCGGTCTGCAGCTCAAGCGGCGTCATCAGCTGCAGCGGCCCCGCGTACTCAGAGCAAGTGATGGAGCTCTTCATGGAGCGCCTGCTGGGCGCCGAGGCAGCGGCAGAGCTCCAGCTGTTCCGCAGGGGCATCAGCACCTAACGCGCCCCTCCCCTTGCGCTGGGGCAGCGGCTCCCTCCAACCGTATCAGTTCTGTTGTGGATGAGGGCGCAGACCTACGCCGTGGTGCCGCCTCAACTGCTGCCGGCGCCAGCCGTGCAGCTGTAGCAGTGGTTGCCAAAGACGATCTTGCGCTTGAGCGGCTGCCGCTCGTCGAGCAGGTCGCCGATCACGCGACCGTCGGCGCACGGCATCCCCACCGCCTGGTTGAAGTCGCAGTCGTACAGGCGGCCGTCCGGCGCCACGGAGAGCTCCATGCGGCACATCATCGAGGGCACCGTGTCTGGGTTGAACGCCCCGATGAGCTTGTCCATGTACGCCTCGAGCTTGCCCGCGCGCAGCAGGGCCGCGGCAAAGCGGCCGCCCGGCGCGTTGGTGAAGGTGAAGAGGCTGTCGAACACCACGCCAAAGTCGGCGAGCAGGCGGCGCTTGTACTCAGCCTCCATACTCGCCTGGTCTGGCGGCATGGCCGTCCCGGCGGGGTTGAAGACGAGGTCGAGCTGCAGCAGCTGGCCCTTGGCGTTGCGGCCCCCCTCGCCCTTGCCGTAGCCCAGCTCGTTGAGCCGGCGCAGGCCCCTGATCACGGGGTTGAAGGTGCCGGCGCCGCGCTGCTTCTCCATGTTGCGCTCACGGTAGTGCGGCAGCGATGCCACGACGTTGATGCCCAGCTCCGCGAAGAGCGCGGGGTAGTGCTCGTAGCCGGGCTGCTCGTGGATCACGAGGTTGGAGCGCACGATCATGGGGATGCCGCGCGCGCCTGCCTCGCGGATGAACCACTCGAAGTCCGGGTTCATCTCCGGCGCGCCGCCCGTGATGTCGAGCGTCTTGAAGCCGCGCGCTTCGAACACGTCCAGGCACTGGCCGAGGTGCTCGCGACTCATGTGCTCGGTGCGCGCGGGGCCGCAGCCCAGGTGGCAATGCTTGCAGGCGATGTTGCACTGACGGGTGATGTTCACCTGAAGGACGTCGAGCTGCTCGAGGCTCTCGCGGTACTCGGGCTCCACCCTCTCTATGAAAGGCGGGAAGGCGGCCATGGCGGCAGCGAGCTCAGCGTTGGCTTCGGTGCTCTCTATGAGATGGGACACGGGTGGCTCCAGATCGCTGTGAGTGCCGGGAGGGGCTACAGCTCGTTGTCCTCGACGATGTTCTTGGCCTGGACGCCGTGGACCAGGGAGGCGCCGCCGCGGATGGCGTTGGCCACGTGGATGGCCTCGATGATCTCCGCCTCGTCGCAGCCCTTCTCGAGCAGGCTGTTGGTGTAGGCGTCGATGCAGTAGGGACACTGGACGGCAGAGGCGACGGCGAGCGCGATGAGGGCCTTCTCGCGCGCGGTCAGGGCGCCGTCTGCGAAGACCGCGCCGTAGTAGGCCATGTACTTGTCCCAGAGCTCGGGCGCGGCGGCTCCGACGCCGTCGGCAGAGAACTTGGCGAGGTCGGCGGGGTTGTAGTAGGTCTCCATGCTGGTTCCTTTCCAAACGGCCCCGGTTGCCGCGGGAGCAGCTGGCGAGTGCGCATGCTTTTAATCCCGCGTTGGCACAGGGGGACTGATATCTGCTTATAGTAGATTCAATCCAATATCAGCACAAGACGCATTTCTCATGACGCGCGCACTTCCTTCATCAATCCGAACGCAAGCTTCACCATTAGCGCTGTCGGCACCGTAGAGACGAAGAAGTTGCGAATAGCACCGGGGCTCCAGTTTGAGCAGGACTACTCCCCAACCTTGCGCGTGTAGGCCTCGCTCGCGACATATGACAGTGGAGCGTAACACGCCGACCACTAGCTTTGCCATCGTGAAGCCGTGTTTATTCCTCGCGTTAACCCTAGATGCGGCCAAAAGTAACACTACCTCTCCCTGAAATTCCCAAAAACCGCC
>JBJEHN010000132.1:0-2772 GCA_051876105.1 Coriobacteriales bacterium
TCAGAGGGGTAGCTAGTAGAGCAAGTCATCTACCAACTGCAAGGGGGGATTTTTAGAGTTAACACTCACGGTGAGCAGGTCCGCGTGGGGCTCTACGTGATTGACGCCCGCTAGGGCGAGGGCCGTCGCAGCGGTCCGCGTAAGGTTGCGGGCAACAGCGCAGGACATATAGCCAAATGGGCATGATCTCTTGCGATTAATTCGATGCGAGCAGGTTGGTAAAATGCGGGCTCTTCATTGCAGCTTGTAAGCTGTTGAGAACAGCTTGGAACAGATCGCACAAAGAGGGGCGCGCAGCATGGCCGACATCATGAAACTCGAGAAAGAGCTCTGGGAAGCGGCAGACAACCTGCGCGCCAACTCGAAGCTGACCAGCCAGCAGTACTGCATGCCCGTGCTGGGCCTCATCTTCCCTCAGCCGAGTCGTCGGCATCATCTCGAGCGCCCGCGCGAATGCGGTGCAGAGGGCCTCTGCCGAGATGGTCCGCATGTACTGGGAGACCGGCGCCGTCCTCAACGAGAACGCCGGCTACGGAACGGCCTTCATCGAGTCCCTCTCTCGCGATATCCGTGCCGCGTTCCCCGGCATCAAGGGCTTCTCGGCGCGCAGCCTGCGCTACATGGCCAAGTTCGCCCGCGAGGTCGACGCCCAATTCTGCAGTGGCTACTGCAGAATTCCCTGGGGCCACATCATGAAGCTGCTGGACAAGACCCAGCCGGGCGAGGAGCGCGAGTGGTACTTGAACGCAGCCGTCGAGAACGGCTGGTCCCAAAGCGTCCTGGACCACCAGATCGACCTGCGCCTCTACGAGAGGCAGGCCCCGGCGGGCAAGGTCACGAACTTCGACCGCACGCTCCCCGCGCCAGACAGCGAGCTGGCCCAGCAGGCCCTCAAGGACCCCTATGTGTTCGACTTCATCACAGCGCGGCAGAGCATGGTGGAGCGCGATATCGAAGACGAGCTCGTCGCGAACGTGACCAGCCTCCTGCTCGAGCTGGGGACGGGCTTTGCCTTCATGGGGCGGCAATACCACCTCTCCGTGGGGCAGGAGGACTTCTACATCGACCTGCTGTTCTACAACGCCAAGCTCCACCGCTACGTTGTGGTGGAACTCAAGAACGAGAAGTTCAAGCCCGAGTTCACGGGCAAGCTGAGCTTCTACGTCGCTGCGGTAGACGGCGAGCTCAGGGGACCTGCCGACGGGCCGACGGTCGGCCTGCTGCTGTGCAAGAGCAAGGGCGACGTGGTGGCCCGCTACGCGCTGCAGGACATCAACCAGCCCATCGGCGTGAGCGAGTACCGCCTGGCTGACGCCCTGCCCGGCGAGCTGGGCGAGTGCCTGCCCTCGCCGGAGGACCTGGAGAGCCGCTTGTAGGGGGGTGCGCCGTAATGAAGAACCGCTATTCCGAGGAAGAAGCCGTCCAGAAGCCCGCCGGCGAGTTGCTGCACCTGAGGCTCGGATGGGACCTGGCGTACGCATATGACGAGGAGACGCTCGGCCCGAACAGCACTCTGGGCCGCAGCTCCCACTCCGAGGTCGTCCTCCGCCCGCGCCTGCTCTACGCGCTCGTCGAGCTCAACGAGTGGCTCGGGGAAGACGCCGCAGACACCGCTATCGAGACCCTCTTGGAGACGCTGTCAACCGACACGCTGCTGCAGACCAACGAGAAGAAGTACGAGATGCTGCGCGACGGCATCCCCGTCGAACGCGAGCTCCCAGACGGCACCAAGCAGGTGCAGCGGGCCCAGGTCTTCGACTTCGAGCGCCCCGAGCTCAACGACTTCCTCGCCGTGGAGGAGCTCTGGGTGCAGGGCCCATTCCACAAGCGCCGCTGCGACCTGGTGGGCTTCGTCAACGGGATCCCGCTGATATTCGTCGAGTTCAAGCGCCACGACAAGGACGTCCTGCGCGCGTACGAGGACAACTACTCCGACTACCTCGACACCATCCCGCAGCTGTTCCACTTCAACGCCATCTACAAGGAGGTCACCAAGCGGCGCGACGCAGCCGATACCGGAGACGTCATGGTCCAGCTGCAGTCCATCATCGACGAGCACATCTCGATAGCCGAAGGCGCTGCCAAAGGGGCGAGGTTCGACATCAGCAAGATTGACTTCGGCGTCCTGCGTGCCGAGTTCGCCAAAACCAAGGAGAAGCATCTGCTCCTCAACGACCTCAGAGAGGTCATAGAGAGGCGGCTCGACAGAGCGCTGAGGGAGAACCCCAGGAACGTGGACTTCTTCAAGCGCTACGAGGAGATCATCGACGACTACAACAAGGAGCAGGACAGGGCCGTAATCGAGGAGACCTTCGAGAGGCTCATGCGCTTGTCGAGGGACCTCGACAAGAAGCAGAGGAGCTATATCTCCGAGGGCTTTACCAACCCCCAGCAGCAGGCCGTCTTCGAGATGCTCTTCCAAGAGACCCTGACTAAAGCAGAGATCAAGAAGGTCAAGGAGCTCGCGATGGAGCTGGTCGACATCATCCAGGCCAGGCTTGCAGAGATGTCGAACTGGACAGAGAAGCCCGAGACAAGGGCAGCAGTCGACATTCTCATCCGCGACGAGCTTTATCAGAAGCTACCTGAGAGCTACTCGGAGGAGGACATCACGCTCTACCGTGCCGAGGTGTTCCAGTACTTCTACACGAGAGCCGCCGCGTAGAATCTGGGCCTTTCCATTGGCGATGTTAGACCAAAATGGAGCTCAGCCCTCGACCGATGCTCCTATATCTGTCAACGGGGTCGCCGCCCCTTTTCCAGAAGTCCTCG
>JBJEHN010000133.1:0-14176 GCA_051876105.1 Coriobacteriales bacterium
AAGGTCTTATAAAAATGTCTCAGTAATCCCTTGACATTGTTATAGCTGGCTCTGAGAGCCAGTTGCGTTCAATCATAGTCGAGATTCCCCTGCACACAGCCCTAACAGCCGCATGCGGCAAGCAAATGGGACAGTGGGGACTGTCCCCACTGTCCCATTTTTTAGCAGGCTACTTGAGGGTGGCGTACATGATGGCCTTGATGGTGTGCATGCGGTTTTCCGCCTCGTCGAAGACCTTGGACTGCTTGGACTCGAAGACCTCGTCGGTGACCTCCATCTCCGTGATGCCGAACTGCTCGGCCTTCTGGGCGCCGATCACAGTGTTGGTGTCATGGAAGGCGGGCAGGCAATGCAGGAAGATGGCCTCGGGCTTGGCAAGCGCCATGCAGGCGCTGGTGACGCGGTAGGGCTCGAGCTCGGCGATGCGCTGCTCCCAGACCTCGTCGGGCTCGCCCATGGAGACCCAGACGTCCGTGTAGATGACGTCTGCCCCGGTGCAGGCCTCCTCGACGCTCTGCGTGAGCGTGATGGTGCAGCCGTTTTGGGCGGCGATGGGGCGGCAGGCCTCGAGCACGTCGTCTGCAGGCATGCAGCCGGCAGGCCCGCAGGCGGTGAAGTTCATGCCCAGCTTGGAGCACACCACCATCAGCGAGCGCGCAACGTTGTTCTTGCAGTCGCCCATGAAGACGAGCGTGCGGCCCTTGATCTGGTAGTTGAAGTTCTCCTGGATGGTGAGGACGTCGGCGAGCATCTGGGTGGGGTGCCACTCGTCAGTGAGGCCGTTCCACACGGGCACGCCGGCGTTGGCGGCCAGGCACTCGACGTCTGCCTGCGCGTAGCCGCGGAACTCGATGCCGTCGAACATGCGGCCGAGCACGCGGGCGGTGTCCTCGATGGACTCCTTCTTGCCCATCTGCGAGGAGGCCGGGTCGAGGTAGGTGACGCCCATGCCGAGGTCCATGGCGCCCACCTCGAAGGAGCAGCGGGTGCGCGTGGAGGTCTTCTGGAAGAGCAGCACCACGTTCTTGCCCTCGAGGTAGCGGTGCGGCACGCCGGCGCGCTTCATGTCCTTGAAATTCTTGGAAAGCGCCAGGAGGTACTCGATCTCCTGGGTGGTGAAGTCGAGGAGCTTGAGGAAGCTCCTGCCGCTGATGTTGACTCCCATGGGGTGTTCCTTTCTCTCTCATGCGGGGCGCAAACGCCCCTCAAACAAGAGCTTGGGAGCGCAAGCGCGCCCCCAAGCGTGTGGTTGAGCTTGCTGCCCGGTGGGCCTTAGAGCAGCTGGCCGTCGAGCATCTTGGGCTGGCCGGCGACGTAGACGTCGGTAGCCTGGCCGGTGAAAGTATGCCCGGTGAAGCCGCAGTTGCGCGACTTGGAGGCGTAGAACTCGTCGGTGGCGGTCCACTGCAAGGTTGGGTCGATGAGCGTGAGGTCGGCGCTGCTGCCGGGCTCGATCTTGACCGGCTCGAGCCCCACGATGGCGCGCGGGTTGACGGCCATGAGCTCGACCATGCGGCCCCAGCTTATGGTGCCCGGGCCCACCAGGTTGGTGAGCACGGCGCCCAGCGAGGTCTCCAGGCCCGTCATGCCGAAGGGCGCCAGCTCGAACTCGCGGGCCTTCTCGAAGTCCGCGTGCGGGGCGTGGTCGGTGACGATGCAGTCGATGGTGCCGTCGAGCACGCCTTCCAGCAGGGCGGCTGCGTCCTCCTTGGTGCGCAGGGGCGGGTTGACCTTGAGCGCGGTGGGGTAGTCGTCGCCGATGTCGTCCTCGGTGAGGAAGAGGTGGTGCGGCGTGACCTCGCAGGTCACGTGCACGCCGGCCTCCTTGGCGCGGCGCACCAGGGTGAGGCCGTGGGCGCTGGAGATGTGCTGGATGTGCAAGTGGGCGCCGGTGAGGTGGGCGAGCTCGATGTCGCGCGCGATGTGGATCTCCTCGCCGGCGGCCGGCCAACCCAGCATCCCTAAGCGCGTTGAGGCCACGCCCTCGTTGACCTGGCCCTTGTCCACCAGGCTCTCGTCCTGGCAGTGGTCCATGACCGGGTGGCCGAACTGCACCGCGTAGTCCATGACGCGGCGCATCATGCCGGCGTCCTGGATGCCGCGGCCGTCGTCGGTGAAGGCCACCGCGCCGTGGGCGTGCATGTCGCCCATCTCGGCCAGGACCTCGCCCTTAAGGCCCTGGGTGCACGCGCCGGCCACGTGGACGCGGCACATGCCGGCCGCGGCGGCGCGGTCCTTGATGAACTCGACGCCGGCGGCGGTGTCTGTGACCGGGTCCGTGTTGGCCATGCACACCACGTCGGTGAAGCCGCCGTGGACTGCGGCGCGGCTGCCGCTGGCGATGTCTTCCTTGTACTCGTAGCCGGGCTCGCGCAGGTGGACGTGGACGTCCACCAGGCCAGGCACGAGCACCTTGCCGCTCACGTCGCGCAGCTCGGCGCCGGCCGGGGCCTCCAGGCCCTGGCCCACGGCGGCGATGCGGCCGTCTTCGACGAGCACGTCGACCACCGCGTCGAGCCCGAGCTGCGGGTCGACGGCGCGGGCTCCCTTAAGCAGCGTTGCTGTCATCTTCGTCTCCTCCCAACAGAAGGTACAGTGCGGCCATGCGTACCAGCACGCCGGAATACACCTGCTCCAAGATCACGGAGCGGGTGGGGTGGTCTGCCATGTAGCTGTCGAGCTCCACGCCGCGGTTGATGGGGCCGGGGTGGCAGATGATTGCGTCGTCCCTCATGAGGCGCTCGCGGTCCTGCGTGAGGCCGAAGAGCATGTTGTACTCGCGCAGGGACGGGTAGGGCGCGCCCTCGAGGCGCTCGCGCTGTATGCGCAGCATGTAGACCACGTCGAGCTCGGGCAGCACGGCGTCGAGGTCGGCGGTAACGCGGTCTGCGCCCAGGATGTCCGGGCGGGCGGGCAGCAGGGTGTTCGGCGCCACCAGCGTGACGTGGGCGCCCATGGTCTTCAGGGCGGGCACCAGGCTGCCGCACACGCGCGAGTGGCCGATGTCACCCACGATGCCGACCCTGAGCCCCTCGAGGCGCCCCTTGTGCTTCCAGATGGTGTAGAGGTCGAGCAGGGCCTGGGTGGGGTGCTGGTGCTTGCCGTCGCCTGCGTCGATGACGTGCACGCCGGACTTGGCCGCCACCTTGTGGGGCACGCCGGCGTGCTTGTCGCGCACGACGATCATGTCGATCTTGTAGGCGCACAGGGTCTCCACCGTGTCATCGAGGCTCTCGCCCTTGACTGTGGAGGTCGAGCTGCCGCCGAAGTTGAGGATGTCGCAGCTCAGGCGCTTCTCCGCCAGCTCGAAGGAGCTGCGGGTGCGCGTGGAGGGCTCGTTGAACATGTTGACCACGGTGTAGCCGCGCAGGGTGGGGACCTTCTTCACGCGGCGCTCGTTGACGCTGCGGAAGCTGTCTGCCGTCTGCAGCAGGAGCATGAGGTCGTCGTAGGAGTAGTCGCGGATGTCGATGAGGTGCTTGTGGTTGAACGCCATGGCCTAGACCACCCCCCTCAAGGGCGCCGAGCCTATGCGGGCGCCGTCTGCCGCCTCCTGGATCTGGACCTCGGAGAAGCCGTCCACTTCCTCGAGGTAGGCGCGCACGCTCTCGTTGCGCGCAGAGGGGATGTTCTTGCCCACGTAGTCCGCGCGGATGGGCAGCTGCCGGTGGCCGCGGTCCACCAGCACGGACAGCTGCACGGTGGCGGGGCGGCCGATGTCGCGCAGGGCGTCGAGCGCGGCGCGCACGGTGCGGCCGGTGTAGAGCACGTCGTCGACCAGGACGACGTCCTTGCCGTCGATGCTGAAGGCGATCTCGGTGGCGTGGACGGTGGGCGCCAGGTAGGTGGCGACGTCGTCGCGGTAGAAGCTGATGTCGAGGCATCCCAGCGGCAGGCGCACGCCCTCGATGCGCTCGATGGCGCGGGCGATGCGCTCGGCGAGCACGTCGCCGCGGGTGACAATGCCCACGAGCACCAGGTTCTCAAGCGACTGGTTGGCTTCGAGGATCTGGTGCGACATGCGCGTGACGGCGCGGTCAATCTCGGAGGCGCTCATGCATACAGACTTAACTTTGACAGGGCTGTCCATAGGCTTCCTTTCCCAAGGGACGGGCGCGGCACTTGAGGGAGGCGGCCCGCCCATGTTGCCGCCACTCGAGCAGCGGGCGCGCACCCCGCTGCAAGGGGCGGCGCGCACAGCTTGACCGATTATACAATCCGCCTACAAAGGAGCCTGTGAGAACTTGCCCCTGCGGGCCATGGGCTAGGATGGTCCGGAGGAAGAGAACCGACAACCACGTTACGAGCACCAGCCTCGTCAAGCCGGCACGGCAGCCGGCCCAGAGGAGAGATACCCATGCCCCGCCAGAAGAAGCGCACGCCCAAGCAGGGCGTCGACATGTCCGCCCACTTCTCGATCCCCGCGCTGCTCAAGTACACGGCCCCCTCTGTGGGGATGATGGTCTTCGTGTCCATCTACGAGGTTGTGGATGGCTTCTTCGTCTCCAATTACGTCAACTCCACCGCGCTGGCAGCGGTCAACATCGCCTACCCGGTCTTCCTCATCCTGGGCACCATCGGCTACATGATGGGCACGGGCGGCAGCGCCATCGTCGCGCGGACCTACGGCGAGGGCGACCCCAAGCGCGCCAACGAGCTCTTCTCGCTCTTCGTCTACGCCAGCATCGCAGGCGCCGTGGCGTTCACCGTCGCCGGCATCCCGCTGCTGCCGCTGCTCTTCGCGCTCATGGGCGCGCAGGGCGAGCTGTTGGAGATGAGCGTCTCGTACGGCACCATCCTCATGTTCGGCCTGGTGCTCGACGTCTTGCAGTACATCTTCCAGAACCTCACGATGACGGCGGGCAAGCCCAAGGTGGGCTTTTGGGCCACCGTCGCCGCAGGCGTCACCAACATCGCACTCGACGCGCTCTTCGTGGGCTTCTTGGGCTGGGGCATCGAGGGCGCGGCCATCGCCACCGTGGTGGGCCTGGCCTTCGGCGGGCTGATCCCGCTGGTGTACTTCCTGCTGCCCAACTCGTCCATGCTCAGGCTGGGCCGCTGCTCGCTGGACTGGCGCGCCCTGGGCGCGGCTGCGGCCAACGGCAGCTCGGAGATGGTGAGCAACATCGCGATGTCCCTGGTGGCCATCGTCTACAACACCCAGCTGCTCAAGTTCATCGGCGAGCCCGGCGTGGCGGCCTACAGCGTCATCGGCTACGTGGCGCTCTTCTTCGCCGGCGTCTTCATGGGCTACTCCGTGGGCGCGGCGCCGCTCATGAGCTTCCAGCACGGCAACGGCAACAAGGCGGAGATGCGCAGCCTCTTCAAGAAGGGCACCAGCATCATGGCCGTGTGCGGTGTGGTGATGTTCCTGCTCACGCGCGTTGCCGCCGTGCCGCTCTCCATGCTGTTCGTGGGCTATGACGAAGGGCTCATGGAGCTCACGGTGCACGCCTTCAGCATCTACTCCACGGCCTTCCTGCTCATGGGGCTCAACATGTTCGCGTCCTCGCTGTTCACCTCGCTGTCCAACGGCAAGGTGAGCGCGGCGCTTTCGTTCATGCGCACCCTGGTGTTCGAGATAGGCTGCGCCTTCCTGCTGCCGCTTGTGCTGGGGCCAGACGGCATCTGGTACTCGGTCATCGTGGCCGAGGTGCTCGCCTTGGCGATGAGCGCGGCGTGCGTGCTCTGGCTGGGCCCGGTCTACGGCATCGTCGAGCGCCGCCCGGGCAGCAGGGGCCCTGTCGAGCCTTAGGGCCCCTGCAGGCTTGCAAGGCCTCAGGCGTGGATCCTCGTGCCGGAGAGCCCGGCGATAGTCTCGGGCGCCTTGCCGAGCGCGCCGATGACGCACACGCGCCCCGGGCGGCTGCGCACGAACTTGACGGCCGCGCGCACCTTGGGCTCCATCGAGCCCTTGCCGAACTCCCCCGCATCCGCCAGGCACTCGGCCTCGTCTGCCGCGAGCTCCTTGAGCTCGCGCTGCTGCGGCGTGCCAAAGCCCACGCAGACGTGTTCAACGGCAGTCAGCAGGAAGAGCATGTCCGCATAGCAATCCTCGGCGAGCAGCTCGGCGCCCATGTCCTTGTCGATGACCGCGGCCACGCCCTTGTAGGCGCCCTTGTCGCCGTAGTCGCGCACGACGGGGATGCCGCCGCCACCGCAGGCGATGACGATGAACTCGTTGTCGAGCAGGTTGAGGATGCTGGGGGCCTCGACGATCTTCTTGGGCTCCGGGCTTGCCACCATGCGCCGCCAGCCGCGGCCGGAGTCCTCGGCGTACACGTGCTCTGGGTGGAGGCGCTTTTGCTCCTCTGCCTGGGAGCGCGTGAGGAAGGCGCCGATGGGCTTGCTGGGCCGCAGGAAGGCCGGGTCGTCGGGGTCGACCTCCATCTGGGTGACCACGCTCGCCACATGCCAGCGCTTGTAGCTCTTGTGCATGGCCACGCCCAGTGCCTGCTGCAGGTGGTAGCCGATGTAGCCCTGGCTCATGGCGCCACACTCGGGCAGCTCCATCGCGGGAATGGCACCTGCGCTCTCGCCCGCGGCGATCGCGAACGCCTTCTGGATCATGCCCACTTGGGGGCCGTTGCCGTGGGTGATGATGATCTCGTTGCCCTGCTCGATCATCTTGAGCAGCACGGGCGCCACCTCGCGCACGCGTTGCAGCTGTTCTTCGGGTGTGTCGCCCAGGGCGTTGCCGCCCAGGGCCACGACCACCCGCTGGTCGTTGTTGATACGTGCCATCGCTGGCCTCCTCTCAACAGAGGTTGACTGCAGAAGTAACGCGTTTTGCACTGGACCGCGTTCTGGCTCGGCGCTACTTGCGCTGCGGGGCGGGTTGCTGCTGGGTGATGCAGTGGATGTTGCCGCCGCCGTAGACGACCTGCTCGGACATCACCCCGACGACCTCGTACACTCCCTCGCCCCAGGTCTCGTCGTAGATCCTCTGCAGGGTGTCCAAGGCGAGCTGGTCGTTCTCGTCGCCGTACTGGGGCACGATCACACCGCCGTTGGTCACCAGGTAGTTCATGTAGGACGCGATCAGCGGCTCATCGGGCACGCGGGGCTCGGCGTATTCGTCGATGTCGATCGAGTCGCAGGCCTCCTGCGTCATGTAGAGCGGCTTGGCGGGCATGGGCAGCTTGTAGACCTTGAGCTTGCGGCCCTTTGCGTCCGTGGCGTTGGAGAGGGTCTCGTAAGCGGCGTGGCACTCGCTGTAGAACGGGTAGCTGGGGTCGTCGGTCCAGATGCAGGCCATGACGCCGGGGGCGATGAAGGTGGCGACGTCGTCGATGTGGCCGTTTGTCTCCTCGGGGTCGATGCCGTCTTTCACCCAGATGACCTTCTCGACGTTGAGGTACTTCTCGAGCTCGCTGTTCATGTAGGCGCGCAGCTCCTCGCTCCAGGGCTCGTACTCGGTGACCGAGGCGGTGCGGCCGGGAGAGAGCAGGCACATGTCCGTGACCACCAGGGTGCCTTCGCCGTCGACCGTGATGGAGCCGCCCTCGAGGATCATGTCGTCTGGGCGGTAGCGGCGGCAGCCGGTCATCTCGGCCATCTTCAGGGCTATCTGCTGGTCTTTGTCCCAGGGAAAGTAGAGCCCGTCCACAAAGCCGCCATAGGCGTTGAAGTGCCAGTGGCAGGCGCGGACCTCGCCCTCGTCGTCGACGACGAAGGTGGCCCCAGTGTCGCGGAACCAGGCGTCGTCGGTGGTCATCTCAACCACGGCGATGTTGTCGTCGTCCTCGAAGACTGCCTGGCAGTTGGCGTAGTCGTCCTGGTTGGCGCACATGATGACGGGCGTGAACCGCGCGATGGAGCGCGCGATCGAGGCGTACTGCTTCTGGGCGGGCTTGGCGCCGAAGGCCCAGGTGTCGGTGCGGTGGGGCCAGCCCATCCACACGCGCAGCTGCGGCTCGAAC
Organism: Coriobacteriales bacterium; assembly: GCA_051876105.1. GTDB lineage: Bacteria > Actinomycetota > Coriobacteriia > Coriobacteriales > QAMH01 > W2P13-069. The sequence goes on from JBJEHN010000133.1 coordinate 7,923, forward strand.
TCCGCCGGCATGCGGAAGCCGTCGGCCTTGGGGGTGGACTCGTTCTCGTAGATGGTCTTCATAGCGCGTTCCTTTCACTCGCGCCCCGCGGGGCGCACATCGGGTGGGAAGGCAGGCGGGGAGCAGCCGTTGCGGCCAAGGAGGATCGCTCCCCGCCTGCAAGAGAGGGGCGCTGCGTGCCGTCGCACAGCGCGCAGGGAGGGGGCAGGTCAGCCTTGCCCGGCCCCGCTGGCAGGCCCGGGGCCGGTGCCTGCTACGGGCTGGGGGCTGTCGAGGGCGGTGTCTTCGAGGGGCTGCCCGGCAGCAGCGGCAACCGCTTCTTCCTCGATCAGCCTGAGCTCGGCTAAGCCGGGGGTGAGCCCGTAGAAGTCGTCTTGCGGGCGGCGGTTGCGGCGGGAGGCCAGGCGCACCAGCTCGCCGAGCGCCACGATCGCGAGCACCATCACCAGCATGGGGAGCTTGGCAAGTTCCTCGGTGCTGCCGTTGAGCGGCACCACGGTGGCCACGATGGAGAGCACCAGCTCCACAACCGGGATCACCAGGCAGGCGATCATGAGACCGCCGCTGAACGGGAAGCGGAACACGCGCGGGCGCTTGGGGTCCACCTGGCGCAGACGGTAGAAGGCCGGGAACATGGGGATGTAGCTGATGAGCAGGAACACCACGTTCACAGAGAAGAGCATCCAGAAGAAGCCCTCGGAGACAGCCTCGATGGGGATGAGCTGCAGCAGCAGGCAGAGCGTGGCCACGATGCCGTTCACGACCGCCGCGCCCACGGGCATGCCGGTCTTGGGCGACTCGATGGCAAAGACCCTGGGCATGTTGCCGTGCTTTGCCGCGTAATCTGCCACGAAGTTCACGCCGAACGACCAGGAGGCCATGTTCGCAAAGAGCGTCAGCAGGAAGACGATGCAGATGACGGCGAAGAGCGGGGACTCCCCCACCATGGTCTGCAAGGCCACGATCATCCCGAAGTCGGGGTCGATCTGGTCTGCCGGGATGGCGGCGCCGATGCCGAAGGAGGCGAACAGGTAGATGGCCGCGATGGCCAGGCCGCCCAGGATGATGGCCTTGGGGATGTCGCGGGCGGGGTCCTTCATGTCGCTGGCGAAGGTGGTGATGACCTCGAAGCCCATGAAGTTGAACAGGATGATGGAGAGGTAGCCCAGCGCCGCGGTGGAGCTCAAGTCAGGCAGGAAGGTCTGGGGCGACATGTCGTTGGCAAAGCCGTGCGTTGCGGCAAACCAGATGCCCAGGCCGCCTACGGTCAGGGCGATGGCGACCTTCAGCACGGCGCCGCCGTTGAGGATCCACTCGGAGTCTGAGACCTTGAAGAAGGACATGAACACGACGATCCACACGAAGGCCAGCTCGATCAGCAACACGGCCAGGGTGTCGAACTCGAAGCCGAAGACCATGCCTAAGATGTCGGGGAACAGGGTGGCCAGCGAGGCGATCCACAGGGGGAAGTTGATCCAGTAGTACCAGGCCACGCGCGCGCCCCAGCTGTCGCCCAGGGCGTTGCGGACCCAGTCGTAGAGCCCGCCGTCGGACTCGTAGGTGGTGCCCAGCTCGGCCACGACCATGCCGTAGGGCAGCAGGAAGGTGATGATCAGCAGGATCCACCAGAAGAACTGCTGGTTGCCGATGGCGGCAGCCGGTGCCGCGGCCTCTGCCACGAACACCACGCAGATCACGGAGAGGATCACGCTGATAAACGAGAACTTCTTTGTCTCCATGGGACTGCCTTTCTCAACAGGTGATGGGATGGTTCCTGAACAGGCGGGCACCCGCTGCCAGCAGCGGCTGCGGCAGCCCGCCTGGGTCTCCTGCTAGGCAGCGCCGGCGATGATGGCGTCGACGCGCTCTTGCGCCTTGGCCGCGCAGACCTCGTCAACCGCGGTCTTGGGGCACAGCCACGCAAGGATGGCGCGTATGGAGTGCTTGCGGTTCTCCGCTTCCCCCCAGCACAGCGAGCGGGTGGGGTGGTCCATGACCTCGTCGGTGACCTCCTCGCCGCGGGAGGCGGGCAGGCAGTGCATGAACTTCGAGCCCGGGCCGGCGAAGTCCATCAGCTCCATGGTGACCTGGTACTTCGGGTAGAAAACGTCCAGGTAGGAGGCGCCGTCGACCTCGGCGTCGTAGAGGCCGTACCAGACGTCGGTGTAGATGAAGTCGGCGCCCTTGATGGCGTTGATGTCGTCGGTGATGGTGATGGTGCCGCCGCTGAGCGCGCACTGCTCCTGCCCGATCTTGAGCAGGTCGACCTTGTCGTCGACCTGCAAGCCGCCGTCGGTGATCCGGTGGCCCTTGGGCCCGAACTGCACGAAGTCCATGCCCATCTTGGAACAGAGGAACATCAGCGAGACACAGACCTGGGTGGCGTCACCGATGAAGGCGAGCTTGCAGTCCTCGATCTTCTTGCCGGGCGGCAGGTTCTCGATCATGGTCAGCAGGTCGCCGAGCTCCTGAGTGGGGTGGTTGTACTCGGACATGCCGTTGATGACGGGGGCAGCGGAGTGCGCTGCGAGGTCCACGACGTCCTTGTGGCGGTTGACGCGCGCCATCAGGATGTCGACCAGGCTGCCCATGACGCGGGCGGAGTCCTCGATGCTCTCATGCCCGCCCAGCTGCACGGTGCCCGGCCCGTAGAACTGCGCATGGCCGCCCAGGTCGGTCATAGCGGTCTCGAACGAGATGCGGGTGCGGGTGGAGACCTGCTGGAAGATCATGCCCAGCGTGCGGCCCTCGAGCAGCCTGGGGTAGCGCCCGCACTCGCTGTACATGGCCTTCATAGCGCGGGCGAGCTCGATCATCTGCAAGAGCTCTTCCTTGCTGTAGGCGCAGGTGTCGATGAAATCCTTCTTTGACATGATGGTCGCTCCTCTCTTGCCGGGCGCCCGCAGCGCCCGCTTCGCCTTCATTGGGGACAGGCCCCGCTTTCACTTGGGGACAGGTCCCCGCAACGTTTGGGGACAGGCCCCGTGGTTGGGGACAGGCCCTTCCTTTGGGGTCAGGCCCCGGTTGCGTGTGTGGGGACAGGCCCCGGCATCCTTTGGGGACAGGCCCCGTGGTTGGGGGCAGGCCCTCGCCACGTCACCCACACTGCGGGGTGCCGACGGGGCGCGGGAAGATGAAAAAGGGTTGAGGAATGGGTAGAACACGGTTTGAGAGGCGTATAAACCTAAATAAACCCTGGCGAGCGGGCCTTTGCAGCTGCATAAATGCTGCACAGGGTGTAAGATGGGTGGAGGCGATTGCGCAGGGTGCTTCACCGCGCGCAGCACATGGGCGTATACGAGCCCAGCGTGAGCCGGCACAGCGCACCCGTTGCACCAGCGCAGCCGCGCGGCGTGCAGGCCGCACCCGCGCGCCCAACCGGGCGGGAGGCAGCAGCCATGGTGTTCCACTTCTACAACCTGCTCGTCATGCTCGTAGCCATCGTCTGCGCAACGATGACAACCGGCGTTTACTTCTCAACGAAGAACACCACCCATCTCTTCATTGCGGCTGCAGCCCTCTTCTACTTTGCGGATTGCTCGCTGGCCTTCATGGATGACTACATCGACCTCCAAAACGGCGCCAGCATCGACCAGCTCTACGCCATCCCCCACCCGTTCATGCGCATCGTCCTCACCGCCGGCGTGCTCACCTGCGTGTTCAACGTGGTGTGCGAGTACACAGACGTGAAGAGCAAGCTGCCGCGCTTCTTGCCCACAGCCGTCTACGTGGCAGCGGCGGCAACGATGGTCCTGACCCTGCCGCCCTCTATGGAAGCGCAGATCCTCTACTACTCGCTGCGCCAGCTCTACCTGCTCTTCATCACGGCCTTTGCGGTGATGCGCTACTTCTTCATCAAGAGCAAGTCGCGCAGGCTCAGGCTGCGCAAGCTGTGGTACCTCCCGGTCTTCACGCTGCTGATGGTCGGCGTGATGGAGGCAGAGGACATCTTCAACATCATGAGCGTGAGCGCGCTGAGCGCAACCAGCTCCGAGCTCTCCCCGTACGTGAGCGAGAAAAGCGTCTCGGAGAACCTCCTCGTCCTGGTGTTTTGCGCCTACTGCATCTACCGTGCCGGCAAGATGCTGACAGCGCGCAGCACGGTCACCCCGGATACCTCGCTCAACAAGGTTGCCGCCATGCAGCTCGAAAGCAAACTCCCCGTGTTTGCCGAGGACTACGGCCTCACCGTGCGCGAGCAGGAGGCCCTGAGGCTGCTGCTGGACAACATGGACAACCAGAACATCGCCTCTGCGATGAGCGTGTCGCTGGGAACGGCGAAGACGCACCTCAACCACGTGTACAAGAAGGTGGGGGTCGAGACGCGCCAGGAGCTCAAAGAGCGCTTCTGGAGCAGCTGAGGGTTGGCTCCCAGAGCCTGCAGGCTCTAAGCCTCGCGGCGTATCTTGCAGGCGAAGAAGCCCTCGTAGAGCGCGGTGGGGCGCACGGTGAGCGCGCCCTCGAGCGCCGAGGGCAGCGTGGGGATGCCCTGCTGCTCGCCCAGCTCGATCGACTCGATGCGGTAGGAGCCGCGGCGGGCGCGCCTGAGGGCGGCGCTCACCTGCTGCTCGTTTTCCTCCTTGAGCACCGAGCAGGTGGAGTAGACCAGCAGTCCGCCGGGCTTGACCAGCTGGAGGGCCTTGTCGAGCAGGGCTGCCTGCTGCTTGCGCACCTTGGCCAGCAGGCCCTCGTTGAAGCGCTTGCCCAGCTTGGGGTCGCCCAGCCACAGCGTGCCCGAGCCCGAGCACGGGGCGTCGAGCAGGACCTTGGAGTACTGGAGGAAGCTGTCGAGCCTGCGCGCATCCTGGCGCAAGACGTTGACGCCGCCTGCAGCCTGGCGCTGCAGGTTGAAGGCCAGCTTCTCGGCACGCGGGGCGTTCATCTCGACGGCGGTGATGTAGCAGCCGCGCCCGCCCATCGCGGCCATCTGGGTGGTCTTGCCGCCGGGGGCCGCGCACATGTCGAGTATCTCGTCACCCGGCGCGGGGGCCACCAGAAGCGCCGGAATCATCGAGGAAAGCGACTGCAGGTAGAGCCAGCCCTCCTTGTAGGCGGGCAGCTCCCAGAGCTGGGCGGCGCGGGCGCCCTCAAGGACGAAGGCGTCCTCGTACCAGGGCAGGCCCTCCCAGACCAGGCCCGCCTGCTCGAGGGCAGCTGCCACCTGCTCGCGGTTGGAGAGCAGGGCGTTGGCGCGCAGCGTTGTGACGCGCGGCTGCGCCAGCCCCTGCGCGATGCGCTCTGCAAGCTGGGCACCGTACGCCGCCTCGAGGCTCCGCACGGCAAACTCCGGGAGCTGCTCAAGCATGCTCATATCCCGCCCCTTTCACGATGTTCGTCAAGCTCCGAGCAGTATAGATGAGCAGCACCCTCTGCCTGTCCGCGCGCAAAGAGAGAGGGCCCCGGAGGACCCTCTCGTGCAGTGCTTGTGTGCGGTGCGGTTTAGCCGAAGTAGCGCTTGAGCAGGGCGGCGAAGGCCTTGCCGTGGCGGGCCTCGTCGCGAGCCATCTCATGGACGGAGTCGTGCAGGGCGTCGAGGTTGAGCTGCTTCATCTGCTTGGCAGCGTCGGTCTTGGCCTTGCAGGCGCCGTTCTCTGCCATGACGCGGCGCTTGAGGTTCTCCTCGGTGGAGTCGGAGACGACGTCGCCGCCCAGGAACTCGGCGTAGCGGGCTGCATGGCCGGCCTCTTCCCATGCGGCGGTCTCGTAGTAAGCGCCGACCTCGGGGTAGCCCTCGCGGTAAGCGACGCGGGCCATGGCCAGGTACATGCCGGCCTCGGAGCACTCGCCGTTGTACTCGCACTTGAGGAAGTCCTGCAGCTCGGCGGGGACCTCGGGCAGGGTGCCGATGCCGATGACGTGCTCGGAAGCCCAGGTCATCTCGGCGTCGTCCTCAGCCTGCTTGATGAACTTGGAGCCAGGGACCTTGCACAGGGGGCAGACGAAATCGGCGGGCAGCTCGTCGCCGTCGTACTCCTCGACGTAACCGCAAACGGGACAGATGAACTTCATGGAAGCCTCCTTAGTACTCGAGTTAGAACGCGATTATCCGCGTATGGTCATTATCGCCCCAATCGCCTTGCTTGGGGTTTCAGAAATGCAAATTAACTAGGAATTGTTCCTAATAATTTATCAAAGCGTTGCGTTAACAGCGGTTTAACACGGCAGGCTCCCCACTCGCCGCAAAGCCGCGGCCGCGACTCCCGTCTTCCGAATTTAGCACCATAATTCTTTGGTAATCCTTCCACCCTCAAAAT
>JBJEHN010000134.1:0-2747 GCA_051876105.1 Coriobacteriales bacterium
GGCGGCAGCGGCAGCGTGACCATCAGCGGCGGCGTTGTCACGGCCACCAGCACTGATAGCGCGGGCATCGGCGGCGGCGACGCCGGCGGCAGCGGCAACGTGACCATCAGCGGCGGCGTTGTCACGGCCACCAGCACTGATAGCGCGGGCATCGGCGGCGGCGACGGCGTGAGCATCAGCGGCAACGCGGTGGTGTTCGCCAGCACAAAAGCGACCGATCCCAATTCGAAAGCCATTTCCGACACGAGCGGCAAAGCGGAGAACGCAAGCAATCCGTGGAGCGGCGTGATCTTCGAGAACGGCCAAGGCGCGGTCTATGGGTCGAGCGCCATTGAGCCTACCGAGAGCTTCACGATCCCTGCTGGCAAGACGCTGACCATTGAGAGCGGCAAGAAGCTCGCGATCGCCTCCGGCAAGGCGCTCGTCAACGAGGGAACCATCAACAACAGCGGCTCCATTGCCAACAGCGGGTTGTTCGTCGATTTCGGCACCAGCGATATCAGCCCCGAAACCGGGCGTGTGATCACAAAGCCACAAGCGGCAAGCAGTTTGGTCTATGGTGGCCAAGCTCAGGCACTGGCCCAGGAAAGCGCTTCCTCTGCTGGCTACATTCAGTACAAACTCGGGCAGGACGGCAGTTGGTCAAAGGAGATTCCTACCGCCACGGATCACGGCGAATACACCGTCTACTACCAGGCCGTGAACAGTAGCGGCCAGGCCATCTCCTCCGAGTTCCCCCTGAGCGCATCCATCGCCCAGAGGGAGGTCGGCATCCAGTGGGGCAGCACCTCGTTAACCTACACCGGCCAAGCACAGGCCCCCACCGCGACCGCGACCAACGCCGTTGACAGCGATGCGATCGCGCTGACCGTCGAGGGCGCGCAGACGGACGTCAGCGCCAACGCCTACACCGCCACGGTCACCGCCATCACGGGCGACAAGGCAGCCAACTACAAGCTGCCTGCTGCAACCACCACCAGCTTCACCATCGGCAAGGCTGCCAGCGGTCTCACCACAGCCCCCGCTGCAAGGACCGATTTGGTCTACAGCGGCTCAGCGCAGGAGCTCGTCAGCGCAGGCGCTGCAACAGGCGGCACCATGCAGTACAAGCTCGGCGGCAGCGGCAGCTGGTCCGCAGAGGTTCCCACCGCCACCGCTGCCAGCACCTACACCGTCTATTACTACGTCAAGGGCGATGCCAACCACGAAGACAGCCAAGAGGGCTGCGTGAGCGTCACCATCGCCAAGGCGGCCCCCTCAGTGACTCCCCCAGCCGCCAACAGGCAGCTGACCTACTCCGGCTCCGCGCAGGAGCTCGTCACCGCCGGCAGCTCGGCAGACGGAACGATGCAGTACAGCCTCGACGGCACTGTTTGGAGCACAGACCTGCCCGCGGAAACCAACGCTGGCACCTACACCGTCCTCTACAAGGTCGTCGGAGACTCCAATCACGCCAGTATTGATCCAACGCCGATTGAAGTGACCATCGCCAAGAAGGCTGTCACCGTATCGGGCATCACCGCGGCTGGCAAAACCTACGATGGCACCACTGGCGCGACGCTCAGCTTCGCTGGAGTAATAATCGATGGCAAAGTCGGTAACGACAGCTTGGGCGTTACGGCAACCGGCACGTTCGCAGACGCAAATGCTGGGGACAACAAGCAAGTCGACATCACTGGCATCGCGCTCGAAGGGGACGCTGCCGGTAACTATGTGCTCGCAGAAACCGGACAGCAGACGAAGGCCTCCGCAAGCATCAACCGCAAAGAGGTCACTGCGACCATCACGGCCGGGGGTGGCACCTACGCCGGGACCATCACGCCTGCAGGCGCAACGCTAAACGGCGTGGTGAGCGGCGACTCTGTCCCCGTGACCCTGACCTACACGGGCAGCGCAAACGACGGCACCCCCTACAACTCCACAACTGCCCCGTCCCTGGCTGGCTCCTACACCGTCACCGCCTCCATCAGCGATGCGAACTACAAGCTGACCGGAACGGCCAATGCCGCGTTCACCATCGCCAAGGCTTCGACGAGCGTGGGGATCGCCGCGTCCAAGGACAAGCTGAGCGGCGGCGGGAGCGTCACCCTCGCGGTTGACAGCTCGCAGCTGCCGCTCGGCGCCCAAGCCAGCGTGAGCTGCAGCGACGCGAGCATCGCGGTCACCCCCAACGGCGACGGCACTTTCACGGCCAGCCTCCCCAACGCCACGAAGGACTACACCTTCACCGCGTCTTACAGCGGAGACGACAACCACAACGAGGCAAGCGGCAGCTGCGCAGTCGCCGTCACGCAGTACATCCCGCCCGCCCCCACGTACACCGTGCCCGTCACGGGGGAGGACAGCGTCGAGGTGAAGGCCACCGTCAGCGGGTCTACCGCCGTGGTGGGCGAGATCAGCGTCAAGGCACTCGAGGGAGCGGTTGCCGGCGGCGAGGACGGCGAGGCGGCCGCGACCGTCACCATCGACCTGTCCGGGCTGCCCAAGGGCGTGACCCAGGCGCAGCTCTCGAAGTCCTCCGTGGACAAGCTGCTTGCCGTGGTGAGTGATGCGGGCAACGCTGTGGAGAGCGTGACGGTCAATCTGGGCGGCGCTGTGCTAACACTTGATGCGAAGGCGCTGGCCGCTGTCGCAGGTCAGGTCAAGGGCGGCAACGTCACCCTCGGCGTGGCTGAGAGCGAGGCAGATTCGCTCAACAGCGCGCAGCAGCAGGCGCTCTCTCCCTTCACGGTGGTGCAGCTCTACTT
>JBJEHN010000135.1:0-2739 GCA_051876105.1 Coriobacteriales bacterium
ATTATTGAGCCAAACAATAGCCACCACTCTCTTCCGGGGAGGTTCGTACCTTGATATCTTGCTCGTCAAGTTTCCGCGGTAGGTCGGGCAGGTTGAAGTTGTCCCTGAAGTAGCCGTAGCCGAGCATCTTGAGGACGTTTTTCTCCCATTCGAGCTCCTCATCGGACTTTATCTGGGCGAGAACGGCGTCATACGCGTTCTGAATACAGTTGACTCGCATAATGATGCGAGTTAGCATTGTCGCATTATTTTGCGAGTGCAGGCAGTCGCAAAATAATGCGACTGCCTGTCTTGCGCTCATCGCGGCTGCTGGCAAAAGCGCCTGCGATGCGCGTCTTACAAGACGAAGGGGGGCGCCGTGGTCGACGCGCTGGAAATCGGATATGCGATCAAGGACCGCAGGGGCGAGCTCGGCCTCACGCAGGCGCAGCTGGCGCAGGAAGCCGGCGTCTCCAAGCGCTGCCTGTGGTCGCTGGAGCTGGGGCAGAACCCCGGCGTGCAGCTCGACAAGCTCACTGCGGTGCTCGGCGCGCTGGGGCTCGACTTGGTCATCGCCCCAGCTGGAAACGCCGGCGCCGCCAAAGCGCCCTTGGCGGCAGATGCGGCACCGCAGGAGCAGCCCGCCGTGCCTTCTCCCTCCACGGAAGCAGCCACAAGCTCCCCCTCTTCCGCCTCCCCCGCACCCGGCGCCATCGACGCCCTCGCCATCCTGACGGGGGCATCGCGATGACGCGTGCACAGCTCGACGTGCTCATCGCAGGGGCGCACGCCGGCACCCTGGTGCAAGACGGCACAGGCACCCTCTCGTTCAGCTACCTCAGGTCATACCGCGGGGTGCCGCTGTCATCGGCCATGCCGCTCTCCACGAGGACCTACCACCACAGTGTCGTCGCCCCTTACCTGTGGGGACTCCTGCCCGAGGACCCCGCCGCAAGAAGGAGCGTTGCGGTCGAGGCGGGTGCGTCTCCCAACAACCCCTTCGCGCTTCTGGGGGTGATCGGCCTCGACTGCCCCGGCGCTGTGCAGTTCTGCCAGCCGGGGGCCGATGCGCTCCGCGAGGAGCGACTCGTCCCCACAAGCGACATCCAGATCGCGCGCAGGCTCTCGCAGGGGCGCTCTGGCGGCCGCAGCTGGACGACCGAGAACGAGCGCTGGAGCCTCGGCGGCCAGCAGAGCAAGTTCGCGCTGAGGCTCGAAGGCGGCCGCTGGTTCTCTTGCGAGGGCGCGGCTGCCACCACCCACATCTTCAAGAGCGGCGTGGCCGGGCTGGGGCACCAAGCGCTGAACGAGTACCTGTGCATGCGCCTGGCAGCATCGCTCGGCATCCCTACAGCGAGGGTCGAGTACCGCGAATTCGAGGGCGAGCCTGCCGTCATCGTCGAGCGCTACGACCGCCGCCGAGAGGGCGGGGCGGTCCGCCGCCTGCACCAAGAGGACCTCTGCCAAGCCCTCGGCTGCCTGCCGGCCAACAAGTACGCATCAGACGGCGGACCGTCCTGCGCCGATGCGCTGGGGCTCCTCGCCTCCACCGGCGCGACGGCGCAGGCGAATGCGGCAGGCTTCCTCCAGATGCTGTTCTTCAACTATCTCGTCGGCGCGACGGACGCACACGCGAAGAACTACTCTATCCTGCTCGACGAGGGCGGCGCGCACCGGCTCGCCCCGATGTACGACGTGGCGTCGATCGCACCCTATGTCGAGCCGTCGAGGTGGAAGGCACGGCCGCCCAAGCTCGCGATGTCTGTCGGCGGCGAGAACCGCGTGGGGTGCGTCTCCATGGGTGACCTCCGCAAGATGGCGGACCAGTGCGCCCTCGGGGAGCTCGGCATCACCGCGGAGGGCTGCGCCAGCCTGCTTGCCGTATATGCGGAGGCGATCCCCGCCAAGCTCACCGAGCTGTTCGACAGCCTGGAGCGCACCGCATCTGCTGCAGCCGCGAAGGAGCTGAGAGCGCGCATGGAGAAGCCGATCACCCAGCTCTGCGAGCGCGCGGTCGTGCGCCTGGGCGGCTGAGGGAAAGCCAAGCGCGAGCAGCTGTCCAGGCTCGCAGGCTCAGATGCATCGGGGAGCTCAAGCCGGAGCCCCTGACGTTCACCTGCCCGCAGCGCAGGCTGTCGCCGGCACCCACACTAGCACGCTGCCGGGGCTCTGACCCACGGAATCCCCCTCCGTGCTGCCCTCTCTTCATCTGCTCCCCCACCGCAAGGACCGCCGCATGACGCAACCGCCACAGCCACCGCTCTCGCTCGCACAGCTCACGCCGGACGTCACCAAGGCGGCCTACCTCGAGCGCATGCTCGACAACAACGCGGCCAGCTACAAGCACTACTGGCTGCGCACCATCGTGCCGCTCTACCAGATCGCACTCAACCAGGGCTACGCCGTCTGGAGCGTGTGAGAGCACCTGGGAGAGAGTCCGCAGAGCCGCCAAAGTCAAGCCCTGATTTCGAACAGATGTTCTGATACTATCGGGCTGCTGACGGCAGCCAGAGACAGGTGTTGCCTTCCGCCCCGCAAGGGAGAAAGGAGGTGACACATGTGGAGTTTGCAATCGCAATCGTGCAGCTCGCAGCGGCCATCCTGGCGCTGGCGGCGGCGGTCGTGGAGCTAGCCAGCTCACGCTGGCCGCAAAGGCCCGGGCGCGGAAAAAGCGAACGCTAGCCTAAGCTAGCGTTCCACAAAAAAGGGCTCTTCGGGGGTTTCTGTGGGTCGCTGCCGAATACGGGACAGATGAATAAC
>JBJEHN010000136.1:0-2728 GCA_051876105.1 Coriobacteriales bacterium
AAAACGGACGTTAATGGCAGTCCCCGGCACATCGCCGGGGACTCGCTTTTCAAGGCGGGGTTATACTTCTTTTTGCCATTGCAAAAACATGCTTCGCAAACAGATAGATTCAACCGTTTTTGGGAGTTCATATGGCGTTGATAGGGTACGCGAGGGTGAGCACCGAGGACCAGAGCCTCGACCTGCAGAGAGACGCCCTGAAAGAGCGGGGGTGCGGACGTATCTTCGAGGAGAAGGTCAGCGGCAAGACAAAGGAGCGCCCCCAGCTCAAGGCGATGCTGGGGTACCTGCGCGACGGCGAGGACACGGTCGTCATCTACAAGCTCGACCGCCTCGGCCGCTCCATGAAGGACCTGATCGAGATCACCGAGGCGCTTGCCGGGCGAGGCATCGGCCTTATCTCCATCCGCGACGGCATAGACATGACCACGGCGACGGGACGCCTCTACTTCCATTTGATGGCCTGCCTGGCCGAGTTCGAGCGCGACCTGATCTCCGAGCGCACCAGGGCCGGGCTGGCCTCAGCGCGCGCCAGGGGCCGCCAGGGCGGCAGGAAGCCTGCCGACCCCAAGAAGCTCGAGCAGGCGTACCTGCTCTACGACAGCAACACCCTCTCAGTGGCCGACATCTGCAAGATGGTCGGCATCAGCGAGACCACGTTCTACCGCTACAACAAGGAGCGCAAAGCCGCCGAGAGAAAGGGGAGCGGCGATGAGTGATGACCGGGACAAGATCCGCAAGGTCTTGGCCATGCTGGAGGGCTCCAAGACGGAGGGGGAGGCGCAGGCGGCGTCCCTGGCCCTGCAGCGGCTGCTGGCCAAGACCGGCCTCACCGTCGAGGACATAGAGGCCGGCCAGGACGTTGTCAGGGAGTACAGCGTCGCAGTCGCCAAGTCCGCCAGCGCCGCATGGCAGCTCGAGCTGGCCGTCGTGATCGCCGAGAACCTCCGCTGCGCGGCCTACGAGAAGGGCATGCAGGACGGCACCCGCCGCGTCGTCTTCATCGGGGCCGGAGACGACGGCAAGGTAGCAGCCGAGTGCCTCGTCGCCGCAATCGCGGCGGCCGAGTGCTGCTACCGCCGCCGCTGCCGCGAGATACGGGCGGCCCACCCCGGCATCGACCCTACCCGCGCAGCAGCGCGCAACGGCTACTACCTGGGCTTCATCGGGGGCCTCGACCAGGCCTTCGGGGACCAGGTGGCCGGCGATGAGGAGCTGGCGCTCGCGCTGCAGATGCCGCTGGCGGTGAGGGAGGCACTCGAGGCCCACAGGCTCGGGCAGGCGCGCAAGGCCAGGCGCAGCGTCGTCTGGGAGGAGACCTACACCAAGGGCCGCGAGGACGGCTACAGACATGGCAAGGAAGCAGAGTAAGGGAGAAGGACTTGAACCCCACACAGCAGAAGGCGGCGGCAAAGGAGTTCGTGAAGCGCTGGCAGGCCGCAGAGGGCAACGAGGACCGCGAGGCCCGCAGCTTCTGGATCGAGCTGTACCAAAACGTCCTCGGCATCCAGCAGCCCACACAGGTGCTTGACTTCGAGCGCAGGATCGCCGGGCGCAAGTGCGACGTGTTCCATGAGGACCAGCGTGTGCTCGTGGAGATGAAGAGTCGTGGCGTGTCGCTCGATGAGTCCAGCATCCGCTCCAAGAAGGCAGGGGAGGAGACCCCCTACGAGCAGGCGCTTTGGTACTTCAACCACCTGGGCGTGCTCTCCAAGCCCTACTGGCTCATCACCTGCAACTTCGATGAGCTGCGCATCTACGACATGCGCGAGGAGATTCCCGATGAGGGCACCTATGTATCCCTCAAGCTCGGAGAGCTGCCTGAGAAGGCCCACCTGCTGGGCTTCATCACCGACACCTCGACAAGCCGCCTGCAGGTGGAGCAGGAGCTGTCCGTCAAGGCTGCCGAGCTGGTGGGCAAGCTCTATGACGGCTTCTCCAAGCAGTACGCCAACCTCGAGACCAGCGCCGAGGAGCAGCACAGCCTCAACGTCCTCATCGTGCGCCTCGTCTTCCTGCTCTATGCAGAGGACGCGGGACTGCTGCAGGAGCACCAGGCCTTCCTGCACTACCTGCAGAAGTTCGACGTGCCCCAGATGCGGCGCGCTCTCATCGACCTCTTCGAGGTGTTGGACACCCCCGAATCCGAGCGCGATCCCTACATGGACGATGCGCTGGCGGCCTTCCCTTACGTCAACGGAGGCCTGTTCGAGGGGAGCATCATCATCCCCCAGTTCACGCTCGACCTGCGTGTGTGCCTGCTCGCACAGGCGAGCGCGGGCTTCGACTGGAAGGGCATCAGCCCCACCATCTTCGGCGCTGCATTCGAGAGCACTCTGAACCCTGAAACCCGCCGTGCCGGTGGATGCCATTTCACGAGTGTCGAGAACATCCACAAGGTCATCGACCCGCTCTTCCTGGACGACCTCAAGGCCGAGCTGGCAGAGATCGAGGGCGAGAAGGTCGAGAAGACCCGCAAGATGAGGCTCAAGCTGTTCCAGCGCAAGCTGGCCGGAATCAACATCCTCGACCCGGCATGCGGCTCCGGCAACTTCCTCACCGAGAGCTACATCTGCCTGCGACACCTCGAGAACCGGGTGCTAGCCGACCTGCTCGATGAGAACCAGCTGGGGATGGACTTGGGTGGTGAGGCTCAGATCATGGTGAGCATCGACCAGTTGCACGGGATTGAGATAGCGGATTTCGCCGTGAGCGTGGCCAAGACAGC
>JBJEHN010000137.1:0-2711 GCA_051876105.1 Coriobacteriales bacterium
TAGGAACGCTGGCGCTTGTTCCAAAGGTTTGCTGACAAGGCGCCGCCGCGGCTGTTGAGGAACAGGTAGTGGTTCTCTGGCCTGCCCTCCACGCTGTCCGCGGCGCTGCGCGCATACCCGGGCTTCGCCGCTAGAGCCGAGTGGGCCCTCTCTGCGTAGTCGAGGATCTCGAAGTAGAGGTCCTCGCTGATGAAGACGAGCTGGTAGCCGACGTTGCGCGTCCTGTAGGAGGGCGAGCCGTACTCCTCGACGGACTTCGGCTTGAAGGGCAGCGACTTGGCCCTCTGTCCCTTCCTGTCGCTGACGCGGTCCCTGAGCTTGACGCAGTAGTCACTGGAGCCATCTTTCAACCGTTCTTGACATAAATCTTCCAACGTAAGACCTAAAATTTCACCTATGCGGAGGCCGTGCTCGAACGCCAGGCGCTCGACGATCCTGTCGGCGCTGCCTTTCGGCACGGCGTCGAGCAGCATGCGGTACTCGTCGAAAGAGACGTAGGCAGGGACCTCCTGGCTCTCGACTGCCTTCGCGGACAGCACGTAGCCCTCCGACGGCGCCATGCGCGCGGAGCCTCGCTTGCGGCGCTTGGACGTGGTCAGCAGGAAGGGGCTCCTGAGCGCCTCGAGGTAGCGCATGTAGTCGCGCACGACGCTCAGGTAGTTGTTGATGGTGGTCTCGGCGCGGTGTGTGAGCAGCTTGAAGCTCCAGGACGCGCCCTCTCCCATATAGCCGCGCAAGAACCTGATGAAGCCCTCCGCAGTCGCCTTGTCGAAGGCGACTGGGTCCACGCCCATGATCTGGCTGTAGGAGAGCAGCACCTTCAAAGCGCTGACAGCTTGGGTGCGGCTGCTTTCTGGAGCATGGCGCAGCTCGTTGTACAGGTACGCCGACGGCTTGAAGAGGATGTTCATGTCGGCGTCGTAGAGGATGTCTGTCTCCTCGCCGCCGTATGAGCCGGTCCTGCTCGTGATGTCCACGACTGTGCGCTCCCCGCCGCTGTCGGCAATCGTGTAGTAGCTGCTGCCGTGGCTGTCGCGATGCTCGACCACTGCCTTCAAACCCTGCCCCCTTCGAAGCTGGACTGTTTTCCGGGAGCGCATTCTAGCCAAACTTTACCGAGTGCACAACAGAGTTTATTGTGAATGTGTGATTTCAGCCTGGCAGGAGCCTATCGGCGGCGCAACGGCCCCCGGCCCCCGCGGGGCCTGCCGTAAAATGGACGCGTCAAGAGGAGCCGGGTTCGGACTGGAGGTCTGGCATGGACGAGGAGATCTACAGCGCCGCCGTCGAGGGGATGGAGGCGGGTGCGGCCGACTACGCGGAGCGCTTCGCGGCGGTCTCCGGGACGGCGTTCGCAGACGAGAGGGCGCTCGCGCGCAAGGACGCCGCCGAGCTCCTGGAGGCCTCGCGCGGCTTGAGCCGCGTCGACGCCGCACTCACCGAGCACCCGCGGCTCCTGAGGGTCGCGCGCGCGAGCTGCGCGCCTCCGCTGACCAAGGACAAGCTCGGCGGCATAGCCACCATCCAGGCGTACAGGCTGACCGACATGGAGGACGGCGTCGAGCCCAGGACGGTCCTGCAGAGGCGCAAGGCGGCTGCCGAGGTCGAGCTGCTCACGCAAGTCGTCGACAGGTTCCTCGACAGGGGCATCGCCCCTTGGCTCGGAACTGGCTGCGAGCCCTCCGCCGAGCAGGCCGCTCTTTGGGTAGAAGTCGTCGCAGACCGTGCCGCCTGCGCCTCGGGCGAGCACTCCAGCACGCGCAAGATGGCCGCTGATTTGCTCGGCAGGTTGGAGAATTGGCTCCGAACCAGGGGCTACCATCCCGCAGCAAAGGTATGCGGACCAGCGACCTATTCAGCTTTGGACGCAACGGATGGCTTTCTCGTTGCGCCTAAAGGCGGCGAGCGCCCCGTCGTGCTCGGCTGCAAGGTGTGCCCCGACCACGCCAACGCGCTCCGCTTGGCCAAAAGGGACGCCCAGCCCCTGCTCGACATAGCTGAGGAGACCGGTGCAATGCCTGTGCAGGTAATCGCGGGCCTCATCCGTGAGCCATATGTCAAACGAATGAGCGAGGTGGGCGTGCCCGTGGTCTGGGCCCACGAGCTAGACCGGCTGGACAGGCTCGGAGTCTAGCAGCTCTTAGACAAACAACTGCATTACCCATATGCGTTTTGGACAGGCAGAGCTCTGTTGCTCCTGTCAAAATAGCGACGAGGCGGATTAAAGCCCCAAAGAGGGCAGTGGATTACCGAGGAGCATAAGAAAAGCCCCGCTCAGAGGGCTGTTTGAGCTAGGACGTCTATCGTTTGAGGCTTGTTAGACAATCAGACCAAGGAACCATAATCGTTGCTATGGTGACTTCATAGGTTTGTCAAAAGAACACTGCTAGAGAGTTAGACAGTGCGGCACTGTGAGCGGAGTCCGCGAACAGGGCCCGAGGGGCCGCAACAGCAAGGGCAGCGAGTGCAGGGGGTCTGCCGGCCTGGCCGGTGTGCCGAGGTTGCCCTCTAGTGGCGAGCCTTCAGTTCCTGCTTGATGCCAGACTGTCCCCCTGCACTCACTCGCGCTTCTGAACACTGAGGGTGTGGATAGCGCGCTCACCCCTTGGAAAAGGGGACCACGACCCCAGTCGCCTCGATCTCCCCCATGAGGTCTTTGGGAATCTCCTCAGTGAACTCCATATATCTCTTGACCTGCTCCTTGAGCTTGA
>JBJEHN010000138.1:0-2598 GCA_051876105.1 Coriobacteriales bacterium
GATCAAGCGACGGGGCTTCCCGGTTTCACTGACGCCTTGATGAACATATTGTCTATGCCCTGGCAGAGGTCTCCAAGGGCAGCGTGCGCAAGGACGAGGCAGGCTTCGAGCAGGTGGACCTGAAGAGCCTGGCAGCCAACCCCAAGCAGATGCGCGAGACCTCCCTCTACCGCGCCCGGCAGTTCCCCGTGAGCAGCGGGGGCGCAGGCAAGACGCTCCACGCCTGGGAGGGCTGCCCCGGTTACAGCGCCGGCGCCCCGGCGGGCAAGGGCTCGCTAGCAGAGCTCGAGTCCGGGCAGCTGGCTGAGTGCCCGGAGTGCGGCTTCAACTTGAGCACGGTGGGCTTCGTGCCCATCCCCACCACGGCAACACAGCTGGGCTTCGAGCACTACTACCGCCAGGTGGTCGAGGCGGCTGAGGACTACAACGCCGCCGCCCAGGAGCAGCAGGATGCCAGCTCGCGCTTGCAAGATGCGGCCTCGCAGATGCAGGAGAGCTTCCAGAAGGGGCTGGAGAGCCTCGAGGGTGGGCGCCTGAGGATCCAGCCCCCGGGGCGCTACGGGTGCCTGGTAGTGGTGGTGGCGGGCAGCACCCAGACAGAAGCCGGGGGCTCCTTCATACAGGGCAAGGCGCAGCTCGGGACGCGCATCGCGCTTTCCGCGGCTTGCCTTGTGGCAGACCCCCAGGTCGACCAGAGCCAGGCCCTGCAGGCCGTGGCCGCCGGCCTCGTACCTGGCGAGGGCCTTGTCAGCGGCTTGGCCAAGACGCTCTTCGGGGCGTGGGGCAGCGCCGTCAACACGTACTCCAAGGGAGCCGAGGGCGCGCGGGCCTGCGTTGAGGATGTCCTGAGCCACATCCCGCTTGTGGGAACGGATCTCTCCCAGTGGGTGGGGGAGGGCTTCAGCGCTGTGGCGCAAGCCTGCAATCTCGAGCCTGCCGAAGTCAAGGCCCTCAAGCCGGTGCTCTGCGCCAGCTCCGCGGTGCTCGAGGCAGATGGCAGCGGCCTTGCCCAAGGCCTGCTCAAGGCAAAGCAGGGTGCGGAGTACGCCTCTCAGGTGAGCCTGGGGGATGTGAGCCAGGTTCTCGAGCTGCTTGAGTCCGTGGACCTGGGCAACCCAGACGCAGACGGGGCAGAGAAGCTCGTCATCGCCACGCTCTCCTTGGTTGCAGGCGGTTTGGGTACGGGTGAGCGGGAGCTCTCCATCGAGCTCGACAAAGACGCTGTGGAGCGCTTTGCCCAGGCAGTTGCGCAGGTAAAGGGGGTGCTGTGAGATGAGGCGGCATGCGGCAGCTGCCCGCAACGGGCGCGGGCAGCACCGGCGCCGGTTGGGCGGCGCTGGTGCGCAAGATGGGCAGATGGTGGTGGAGCTGGCCGCGGTGACGCCGGTCATCCTCATGGTGGCTGTTGCCGTGGTCGACGGGCTCGTCTTCACCGGGGCGTGCAGCAGCTTCGACCACCTGGCGGCCCAAGGCGCCCTCAGTGTTGCGGGCGCGCCTGCAGGCACGGAGTTCTCTGCCCAAGACGCAGCTCAGGAGCTGCAAACCCGCCTGCAGGAGGCAAGCGGTGGGCAGTGCAGCGTGCGCGTGGAGGCCCAGGAGCAGGGGTCGGTCTGCACCTTCGCCTGCAGCCTCTCCATGGCGCCGTGGCCCCTGGCACAGCCGGGCGCGACCCTCTTCTCAACCGCGGTGCCCGTACAGCTGGAGCATACCTTCAGCTTCGCTGTGCGGCCCTATGTGGTGGGGCGCCTGCTATGAGTGCGGGGACGCGCATCGCCGCAGGTTTCTTCCAGCGGGCGCGCGGGCTGCTCTTCCGCGAGCGCGGCTGGCTGGGGGAAGGCGGCACCCTGTTGCTGGTACCCTGCTCGAGCGTGCACACCTTCCTCATGCGCCAGGCGATCGACATTGCCTTCGCAAGCGCTGACGGGGAGGTCCTGCGCTCGGAAGAGCGCGTGCTGCCGGGCAGGCTGCTCTCCTGCCCGGGCGCGGTGGCGGTACTCGAGCGCTTCTCCCCCTGCAATGCGTGCGAAGAGCAGTGTTGGGGCCCTTGGCCGCAGTTGGGCGAGAGGCTCGCCCTCAGCACATGTGACACGCCGCTTGCAGGGCCGAGGGAAGGGCCTGCCGTGCTGCTGAAAGGACACAAAGGCCACATGGTTCACACAGAGATGAATCGGGATACTATTTTTATAGAAGAATAAAGATGACCTGCGGAAATCTGACCGTTCAGGTGGAAATGCTGTGATTTCTCCTTGAGCATGCAAGGTTTTCCCTATAATGCACCCGTCAGCGTACATTGGCGTTTCACGTGCAGGCGGGCTTTCGCCCCTTGGAACACCGCCGCTGAATCCCATGGTTTGCCGGGTTTTTCTGGCAGATGTTTTCGATACAGGAGGTGCATTGTGGAAGGCTATTGCATGAAGTGCAAGGCTAAGCGCGAGATGCAGGACACTATCGAGGTCACCACCAAGAACGGTCGCCCCATGACCAAGGGCAAGTGCCCTGAGTGCGGTACCACCATCTGCAAGATCGGCAGCACCAAGAAGTAGTGCCTGCCTCAGCTTGCTTGACATGCCGCCCCTCCCAGCGAGGGGCGGTTTTTGT
>JBJEHN010000139.1:0-22329 GCA_051876105.1 Coriobacteriales bacterium
GCTACCCACTAGAATCTGCGAAGAGCCGAGAAGCGCGCGGTAGATGACGGGTGAGGTAGTCCGCTTGAACCCAGCGCGGATGACGGGCCTGTGTTGATTTGGCTTGTCCAGGCGATGAGCCTGGTATCCTACGGGTTGAAAAGGTTCCACCCCGGCGAAGAGAGCTCCTCTGCTCTTCTGCGAACAGCAGATAGCCGGGGTGGTCGTTTATCGCCCGCTGAGGCTCAAGGGGGCGCCCTTTCCGGTCTCTGTGCTTCGAAGCCTCGGGCTCAGTTGCCTTTGCTGAGAGCGCGCTGTAAAATATGCTGCATTATTTGCAGCAAAAGGAGAGTCGCCATGCCGAACATCAAGCCAGTCTCAGACCTGCGCTCGTACACGGCCGTCCTCGACGAGGTGGCCGCGGGCTCGCCCGTGTTCCTGACCAAGAACGGCAGGGGGCGATACGCCATTCTGGACATAGAGGATTACGAGCGCTACGAGGCCGAGAAGACGCTGCTTTCCCAGCTCGATGCGGGCCTACGCAGCGCCCAGGAGCACGGCACTCTTACGACTGCGGATCTGGGCGCCCGTTTTGCCGGAAGGCTCACCGAGGTGAGTGCATGAGGTGAGGTGCCCGGATCGGGTGTGGTGCTCCGTACCGTCAACGGCGTGGACACCGGGTACCGTTACATGCTCTGCGGGAACTGGATGCTGTTCTTCCGCTGCGTTGGCGAGCGGGCGATCGTCGTGCGGTTCCTGTACGCCAAGAGCGACTACATGCGCAAGCTGTTCGGGTGATCCCGTCGCCTGCGCCGAGCAACTGTAAAAGAGACGCGCAATGTGCGAGCCATCACGCCATGTAGAAGGGGGGATGTGGAAACGAGCCACGCCCTCCAACGGCTGAAGGAGGCTGACAAGACCAGCTGTTTTTCATGATGGCGAGTGAAAAGCGGGGTTGGTGACCAGTGCAGTTTCTATGCTTTGACGCGCACTCCACCTCCCTTGAACCCGCAGGTGCGTCCAAGGCATGCTTTGAGCGCCTCCTTCCCCTCTCCTTGTCAAAACGCGTCCCCAAAGCATGTGATTCGCCTCAACATACCCTGCCCTCCTGCCATAATCATTCATGAGAATAACCGCAGGGTGCATGTGCCCTTCGCGCATCTTGTAGACGAATACGCCTTCAACACAGAGGAGATACAGCACCCATGGCAGACACCACCAAGGAGCAGCAGCGCGCGGAGCTGCACAAGGCCATCTGGGCCGCCGCTGACAGGCTGCGCGGCAGCGTGGACGGCTGGGACTTCAAGCAGTACGTCTTGGGCATGCTGTTCTACCGCTTCATCAGCGAGAACCTCGCCGGCTACCTCGACGCCCAGGTGCACGCCAGCGGCGAGGCCTCCTTCTCCTACGCGGCCTTCGACGACCAGGGCGCGGAGCTGGCCCGGGAGCAGACGGTCGGCTCCAAGGGCTTCTACATCCTGCCCAGCCAGCTCTTCTGCAACGTGGTCAAGCGCGCCCACGAGGACGTCGACTACCTCGCAAACCTCAACGAGCACCTCGAGGCCAACTTCCGCGCCATCGAGGACTCCGCCATGGGCCACGCCTCCGAAGGCGACCTCAAGGGCCTGTTCGACGACATCGACGTCAACGGCCGCAAGCTGGGCGAGACCGTGCCCAAGCGCAACGAGAAGCTGCTCGCCCTCATGGACTGCGTCGCCGCCATCGACTTCGGCGGTGCCTACGAGGACACCGTCCTCGACCCCTTCGGCGACGCCATGGAGTACCTGATGACCATGTACGCCTCCAACGCGGGCAAGTCCGGCGGCGAGTTCTACACACCGCAGGAGGTGGGCACCGTGCTGGCGCGCATCGCGCTCGACGGACGAGCGGAGGTCCACCGCGCCTACGACGCCTGCTGCGGCAGCGGCGGCCTGCTGTGCGCCATCGCGCGCGAGACCCGCACCAGGGGCGCGGACGGCCGCTGGGTGAACCACGTCACCGGCGGCCTGTTCGGCCAGGAGGTCAACCTCACCAGCTACAACCTGGCGCGCATGAACATGTTCCTGCACGACATCAACTACGACAAGTTCGACATCGCGCTGGGCGACACCCTGCTCGACCCCCAGCACTGGGACTACGAGCCCTTCGACGCGATACTGTCCAACGTGCCCTTCTCCATCGACTGGCAGCCCGACGACCCTGCCATCCAGGACGACCCGCGCTTCACGCCCGCCGGCGTCATGGCGCCCCAGCACAACGCCGACCTCGCCTTCACCATGCACATGCTGAGCTGGCTCTCCGAGGACGGCACCGCGGCCATCGTCCAGTTCCCCGGCGCGCTCTACCGCGGCGGCAGGGAGGCCAAGATCCGCGAGTACATGGTGAGGAACAACTACGTGCAGGCCGTGATCTCGCTGGCCCCCAACCTGTTCTTCGGCACCAGCATCGCGGTGGCGGTCCTCGTGCTCAAGAAGTCAAAGACCGACACAGACGTGCTGTTCGTGGACGCGAGCGCCGAGTTCGTGAAGCAGGGCAAGGACAACAAGCTCACAGATGCCAACATCGACACCATCTGCAAGCTCTACTTCGAGCGCACCGAGGTTCAGTACAAGACGAAGCTGGTGCCGAACGCCGAGGTCGTCGCCAACGACAGCAACCTCAGCCCCTCTGCTTACGTGGAGCGCGAGGACACCCGCGAGAAGGTGGACATCAAGGCCCTCAACGCCGAGATCGCCCAGATCGTGGCAGAGGGCACCGAGCTGCGCGAGAAGGTGGACGTAATCGTGGCCGACCTCGAAGGCGGCGAGTAGCAATGGCAAGGGTCGACGAGCTGGTCCAGCAGCTCTGCCCCGCTGGGGTGGAGTACAAGCCGTTGGGCGAGGTCGGAGTATTTCTTCGTGGGAGCAGCTTTCAGAAGAAGCACTTCACTGACGAGGGCACGCCGTGCATCCACTATGGGCAGCTGTACACCCACTACGGCTTGAGCGCTCGCTCAACGTTGTCGTTTCTCGATCCCGAGTTTGCAATGGGGAAAAAGGGTGCGAAGTCTGGCGACCTGGTCATCGCCACTACCAGCGAAAACGTGGAGGATGTTGCCAAAGCCTGTGCATGGTTGGGTGAGAACGACATCGTCGTGAGCAATGACGCGTTCGTATTCAGGCATAACATGGACCCTATGTTTACCTCGCATCTGTTCGCATCAGCGCTCTTCCAAGAACAGAAGATGCGCTTCATCACAGGAGCCAAGGTTCACCGTATTTCTGGCGACTGCATGGCCAAGATTGTCGTTCCCGTCCCTCCCCTCGAAGTGCAGCAGGAGATCGTGCGCATCCTGGATGCCTTCACCGAGCTGGAGGCCAACCTGCAGCGCGAGCTCGATGCCCGCAAGAGGCAGTACGAGCACTACCGCGATGTGCTGCTGTCACAGGGCACTCAAAGCACAGCGGTTGCCTTCGAGTTTGCCTGCAAGAGCATGAATACCGGTCCCTTTGGTAGCTCTGTACACAAAGAGGACTATGTTGACACGGGTATTCCGATCATCAATCCGAAGGACATAGTTGATGGGGCGATTGCCGTTGGGGCAATGGTTTCTGCAGATACTGCAGAGCGGCTGAGCGCATACCGATTGAATGAGGGAGACATAATCATTGGCAGGAGAGGAGAAATGGGTCGCGCTGCCGTGGTAGATGAAGCAACTGCCGGCTCGCTATGTGGCACAGGCTGCTTCTTTGTCAGACCAGATAACAAGAGGGCGCTTCCGGACTACTGGAATCACTATTTTCGCTCTCCCTTGGTCAGATCGTATCTTGAACAAAACGCCGTTGGTGGCACGATGAAAAACCTGAACCTCTCTATTCTTGGGAAGATGCCTGTTTATTTACCTCCCCTCGAAGTACAGCGGGAGATCGTCGACAAGCTCGACGCGATGGTCGCGCTGCAGGACAACCTGCAGCGCCAGATAGACCTCACGCACAAACAGTACGAGCACTACCGCGATGCGTTGCTCGACCTCCCGAGGAAGGTGGCGTAGATGGCACCCAGCGACGAGCTCTCAGGCAAGAACTACCAGCTCATGGCGGCAGGCGACTTCGGCACGATGGCCGCCGAGGTAGACCTCGAGGCATCAAGCGACTCCTACCAGTCCGAGGCCCAGCTCGAGGCCGCCTTCATCGCCCAGCTCGAGCGCCAGGGCTACGAGCGCCTGAGCATCACGACGGAAGCCGACCTCATCGCCAACCTGCGCCGCCAGCTCGAGAGGCTCAACGGCATCGAGATGACCGACTCCGAGTGGGAGCGCTTCTTCACCTCCCAGCTCTCCAACGCCAACCTGCACATCGCGGAGAAGACCGCCATCCTGCAGGAGGCCCCCGTACTCAACATGGCCCGAGACGACGGCTCCACCAAGAACATCACCCTGCTCGACAAGGCCGACATGCACCGCAACTCCCTGCAGGTTCTCAACCAGTACGAGGCCGAGGGCGGCACCCATGAGAACCGCTACGACGTGACCATCCTGGTCAACGGCTTTCCCATGGTCCACGTGGAGCTGAAGCGCCGCGGAGCAGACATCAAGGAGGCGTTCAACCAGATCGAGCGCTACCAGCGCGAGAGCTTCTGGAGCGGCAGCGGCCTGTTCGAGTGGGTGCAGGTCTTCGTCATCTCCAACGGCACCTACACCAAGTACTACTCCAACACCACCCGCATGGCCCACATCAGGGAGGCCACAGGCAAGCCGGGGCGCAAGAAGACCTCGCACTCCTTCGAGTTCACGAGCTGGTGGGCGCTGCAGGACAACACCCGCGTCACCGATCTCGTGCCCTTCACCAAGACCTTCTTCGCGCGGCGCACCATACTGGCGATACTGACGCGCTACTGCGTGCTCACCGAGAGCGGCCTGCTGCTGGTGATGAGGCCCTACCAGATCGCGGCCACCGAGAGGGTGCTCGAGCGCATCCAGTGGGCCGAGATGAACAGGAAGCTGCTGGGCACCGTGAAAGCTGGCGGCTACGTGTGGCACACCACCGGCAGCGGCAAGACGCTCACCAGCTTCAAGTGCTCGCAGATGGCCAAGGACATACCCGGCGTGGACAAGGTGCTCTTCGTCGTGGACCGCAAGGACCTGGACTACCAGGCCGTGCGCGAGTACGAGAAGTTCCAGCGCGGCGCGGTCAACGCCTCCAAGAGCACCGCGATGCTCGAGCGCAACCTGGCCGACCCGGCCAAGCCCGTGATCGTCACCACCATCCAGAAGCTGGCGGTCTTCATCAAGAGGAACCCCAGGCACCCCGTCTACAGCCAGCACGTGGTCTTCATCTTCGACGAGTGCCACCGCAGCCAGTTCGGCGAGATGCACAGGGACATCACCAGGCACTTCAAGGCCTACCACCTGTTCGGCTTCACGGGCACGCCCATCTTCGCGGAGAACGCCGCGAGCGGCGGCGACGTGAGCCTGCGCACCACCGAGCAGGCCTTCGGGAGCCGGCTGCACACCTACACCATCGTGGACGCCTGCACGGACGGCAACGTGCTGCCCTTCCGCATCGACTACGTGAACACGGTCGCGCCCAAGGAGGGCGTGGAGGGCCAGGTCTACGGCATCGACACCGAGAGCGCGCTGCTCGCGCCCGAGCGCGTCAGCAACGTGGTGGGCTACATCCTCGACCACTACGCCCAGAAGACCAAGGCCGGCTGCAGGTACAAGCTGGAGGGGCGGTGGGTGAGCGGCTTCAACTCCATGCTGGCCTGCCAGTCGATCCCGGCCGCCAAGCTCTACTACACCGAGCTCAGGCGCCAGCTCGCCGAGCGGGGAAGCGGACTGAAGTGCGCGGTGATCTACAGCTTCGCGCCCAACGAGGCCGAGGCCGACGGGCTCATCGCCGACGAGGGCTTCGAGCCGGACGCGCTCGACACGCCCAGCCGCGAGTTCCTCGACGCCGCCATCGCCGACTACAACGCGATGTTCGGCACCAGCTACAACACCAGCTCGGAGGGCTTCGACGGCTACTACAAGGACGTCTCCAAGCGCATGAAGGAGCGCGACCTGGACATCCTCGTCGTGGTCGGCATGTTCCTCACGGGCTTCGACGCGACGACGCTCAACACCCTGTGGGTGGACAAGAACCTTAAAGATCACGGGCTGGTCCAGGCGTTCAGCCGCACCAACCGCATCCTCAACAGCGTCAAGACCTTCGGCAACATCGTGTGCTTTAGGGACCTCGAGGAGCAGGTCGACGAGGCGATCAGCATGTTCGGCGACGCGGGCGCCGGCGGCGTGGTGCTGCTGAGGCCCTACGCGGAGTACCTGGCCGAGTACCTGGGCAAGGTCGCCGAGCTCAGGGAGTGCTGGCCTGCCGGCACCACGCCGGTGGGCGAGGAGGCCATGCGCGCGTTCGCCAAGCTCTTCGGGTCCGTCCTGCGCCTGCGCAACATCCTCAGCTGCTTCGACGGCTTCGCCGGCGACGACCCCGCCTCAGCGCGCGAGGTGCAGGACTGGACGAGCACCTACCTGCTGGTGCGCGACGAGCTCGTCCCGAAGATCGACGACCAGCGCGAGAGCATCGCCGGCGACCTCGTGTTCGAGATGGAGCTGGTCAAGCAGGTCGAGGTCAACGTGGACTACATCCTCATGCTGGTGGAGGCCTACCGCGACCAGCACGGACAGGACCGCGAGGTGCTGGCCGATATCGAGCGCGCCGTCGCGTCCAGCCCCTCGCTGCGCGACAAGAAGGACCTCATCGACGCCTTCATCGCCCAGCTCAACCACGGCACCGAGGTGCGCGGCGCGTGGGACGAGTACGTAGCAGAGCGCCGCAAGCTGGAGCTGGACGAGATCATCGAGGTGGAGCACCTCAGGCCAGAGCTCACCTACGAGTTCGTCGAGGGCGCCTTCGACGCCGGCGAGGTCAACGAGAACGGCACGGATATCGACGCGATCCTGCCGCCGCTCAACCCCTTCTCCAAGGCCCAGGACCGCGCCGGCGTGAAGCGCCGCGTCATCGAGAAGCTCAAGGCGTACCTGCAGAGGTTCATCAACCTGGGGAGATAGGGTACCCATGGCGTTCAGGAAGCACCACGGCATATGGACCGAGATGAGGCTGGGGTCGAGATGGGTCTGAGAGGTCAGACCGGCGGCTCGCTCGGCGGCAGGATCGTCGAGACCCGCAGGAAGAAGAAGCCCGAGGCGAAGAAGCCCCAGAAGGGCCGTGCAAAGTGGAGGAAGATGACGGCGGCCGAGCGCGAGCGCTACGGCCTGCCACCGCCAGGCAACAGCAAGGAGGGGCCCAAATGAAGCCCATAGGTAAGATAGAGCAGATCGCGTCGGAAATGTTGGTGTAAGAACCGCAGCGTCAAGGCGCCGCGGTCCTTACACCAACTTTCCCGACACTACCTACCGCAAGGACCTGGGTCTGCTCGCAGCGTAGGAATCCGGTCCAACTATTCCACCGCAGTCCCTTTAGTGAAACTGGGGCTTGACGAAACACACGAGCATCCCGGGGATCTGGGTGAGCTATTGTGTTCGGACGCATTGTTTCGCATCGAAGGCGGGCGGGCTGCAGGGAAGGGGGCATGCTGGTGATCGTTTCGCTGGCTCCGATGGAGGGGCTCACAGGGCGCACGTTCCGCGTGGTGCACGCGCGCTGCTTTGGGAAGCTCGACCGCTACTACACGCCGTTTCTCGCTCCTCCCCGCGTGGGCTCCACCTTCGGCCAGCGCGCGCTCAGGGAGCTCGACCCCGCGCTCAACCAGGGGCTCGACGTCGTGCCGCAGCTGCTCACCAAGAACGCCGACGAATTCGTCTGGGCCTCCCAGCTCCTCAAAGATATGGGCTACCGCGAGGTGAACCTCAACCTCGGCTGTCCCTCTGGCACGGTCGTCTCCAAGGGCAAGGGCTCCGGCTTCCTGCGCGACCCCGAGGCCCTCGAGGCCTTCCTCGGCGAGATCTGCGACAGGAGCGCACTGCCCGTCTCGGTCAAGACGCGCATCGGCCTGAAGGATGATGGCGAGTACGAGCGCATCCTCGGCATCTACTGCCGCATGCCCTTGGCCGAGCTCATCGTCCACCCCCGCCTGCAGAAGGACCTCTACCGGGGAGTGCCGCGCCTGGAGGCCTACGGGGCAACGCTTGCGGCGGCGGGCTGCCCGGTCGCGTACAACGGCGACGTCTTCTCTCCCGCCTGCATGAGCGCGCTCCTCGAGGCTTACCCCGCCACGCGCCACGTGATGCTGGGGCGCGGCCTGCTGGCCAACTCCGCGCTCGCCCGCATGATCGGGGGCGGGCCCGCCGCGAGCCTCGAGGAGCTCGAGCGCTTTCACGACGAGCTGTACGCGGCCCACTTTGACGAGATGGGCGGCAACGCCGTCATGCGCATGAAGGAGTGGTGGTTCTACGCCAAGTGCGCCTTCGAGAACCCGCAGTCCGTCCACCGCGCGGTGCGGGGCGCGCGCAAGCCAGACGAGTACGCCGCCGCCGTCGCGCGCATCTTCAGACAGGAGCGCCTCGCCGCAGAGGCGGTCTTCAGCGCCTGAGCGCGCCCTTCCGCGCGCCTGAAGGCGCTTAGCGGGCAGCGATGCGGCGGATGCCGTCGAGGCTTGACGCCTCTTCTAGCACGGCGATGAGCTCGGGTGCCTGGTAGAACGCCCCGCGCTGCGCGTTGCCGATCTTAGCCAGGATCCCCCGCTCGCATGCGGTCTCGACCAAGCTGCGTGCTGCGCGAGAGCTGATGCCGAGGTGCTCCGCCACATACACAACGTCGACTACAGGCTGCTCGCCGCGCAGGCCGTGCAGATTCAGCTCGGCTCAGCTGTTGATAGCAGAAGTGTAGCGTACTTTGCTTCCGTTATCCTAATCCTTGAGGAAGCAAAGCCATGTTTGCTTCCGTTAATCGCCCCCGACGGCTGCCGCTGTCTGTCCAGCTCGGGCTGCGCGGCCTGGGCGCTGGCGGCGCTGCGCTCGACCTCAGCCCGCTTCTCCGCAATCGCCTGCCGTATCTCCTCCTGCTTGGCCTTGGCGTCTGCCTGCAGCTGCCCGGCCAGGAGCTCGAACTCGTCCCAGATGCTCGCCCGGTGGGCCGGGTCGATGCCTACGGTGGGCTCGTCGAGCACGAGGACCTGGGGGCTGTGGATCATGGCGACCGCCAGCGAAAGCCGCTGCTTCATGCCGCCGGAGTAGGCGCCCACCAGCTTCTTGGCATGGGCGCCGAGCTGGGTGAACTCCAAGAGCTCCGGGATGCGCCGCTCGATCTCTGCGCGCGGCATCCCCTCCATGGCGCCCTCCTCCCTCTGTGACCCTGCTATCCTGAGTCTAACTAGAATGTTGTTCTAGTTAAATAGAGCGATTCTCGTCTTTGTCTAAAGGAGGGGTTGTGGCGCGTCCGAGGAAGAGCAGCGGGGCCTCCGATGCCAGGGAGCTCCTGATGGCGGCGTTCTGGGACATGCTTGGCCAGATGCCCTACCGCAAGATCACCGTGAAGGCTGTTTGCGCTGAGCGGCCAGCTTTCCCTCAACGAGCTCGAAGCGAAATCCCGGCCACTCCCGACGATGTTGCGATGCGGCGCTTGCGCAGGTGAAGTAAGATTTGCTTCTATAAGGTGAAAGCCCAGCCTGTTGCCCCTGCAGGAGATTGGGGCGGGCCGTCAACGAAGGCGCTGAGAGCCGATGGAGGTACCAGCGATGCAAGCTAGCCGCACGACCAAGAACCTGTCACTGCCAAGGCGCGTACTCGCCTGCCTGATGAGCGCAGCGCTGTGTATGGCGTTTGCGCCTGCCGTAGCATGGGGCGATTGGGATCCTCCTCTCCTGACCATCACCGGCGATGAAAGCGGCTACACTATCTTCACTTTTGATTTTTATTTTCAGCCCTCTATAGTGAAGATCATCAAGGACGGTGACTACACCTTCTCCGGCTCCACCGAGTTCGAGCACATCCGCGTGGAACCTGGCGTGACCGCCAACATCACGCTGGACAATGCGGCAATCAATGTGTCTGATTTTGATTACACCTGCGCTTTCAAGATCTCCCCTGGCGCGACCGTCAACCTGACGCTGCAGGGCGAGAACAAGCTGGAGTCTGGTTGGGGCATGGCTGCGCTGCAGGTAGAGGCCCTGCAAGACCAGCCAGCGGGTACGCTGGTCATCACAGAAGCCAGCACCGGCAGCTTGCAGGCGATTCCGGGTAGCGGCGCTGCGGGCATTGGCGGTGGCCGCGGTGATGTTGGCCACACGGGCGGCAACATCACCATCAACGGCGGCACGATCACGGCCGAGAACCGTTACTACGGCGCAGGCATCGGCGGCGGGGCCGGCGATGCGGGCGATGGCGGCGATGGCGGCAACATCACCATCAACGGCGGAACCGTCACGGCATCCGGCTACGATGGAGCGGGTATCGGCGGCGCGTTGGGCACAGAATACGGCGGTAGCGGCGGCAACGTCACCATCACCGGCGGGACCGTCACGGCGCACAGCGTGAGGGCAGCGGGCATCGGCAGCGGACTTGGTAGCGGGTATTACAAATACGACCCCACCTACACGAGAGGCAGCGGCACCTTCAGCACAACCGAGACCGGCAGTGCGGTGATAACCGCCACCTCGGATGAATACCTAGCTATCGCAGACACCAGCGGCGAGGGCAACTGGAGCGGCATATTCTACAGGGGGAAGGAAGCCTGGATCTACGGGCCGAGCGTCGCCCCGGTTGCAGACTTCACGGTTGCCTCTGGCTACAAGCTGACGGTCAAGGACTATCAGACCCTCTCGATCCCGAAGGGCGTGACGCTCAACAACAAGGGCACCATCATGCTCGACGGCGAGCTGGTCAACCAGGGCAACGTCGTCAACGAGAGCATCATCATCAACAACAACGCAGTCGACAACAGCGGGCTCTTTGTCGAGTTCGGCACGCAGGACACCAGGGCCATCATCGGCGAGGGCATGCTGGTCAAGAAGCCCAAGGCGGTCGAGGACCTGGTGTACAACGGCAGCCCCCAGGCGCTGGTCAGCTCCAATCTTCTGGCCATCGGCTACATCGAGTACAGTCTTGACGGCGAGAGCTGGAGCACGGAGTACCCCCAAGCCACCGAAGCCGGGCTCTACACCGTCTACTACCGGGCGGTGGACGGCAGCGGCAAGGTCATCTCCTCCGAGCACTCCCTGACAAATGAGATTCATGGGTCAGGCTCTATTGTGCAGCAGGTCTCAAAGGCGTTGGCCGATTCAAAAGCCGTGAAGCGGGTGAAGAACAAGGCCTTCAGCGTGAAGGCCGGCGCAAAGAAGTCCATCACCTTCAAGACGCACGCCAGCTCGGTTGGCACGCGGGTGGTCTACACGAAGGTGTCCGGCTCCAAGTACATCACCGTGGGCAAGAACGGCAAGGTCACTGCCAAGAAGGGCCTGAAGGCCGGCAAGGAATACACCGTGAAGGTCAAGGTGACCTGCGGAAAGGCGTCCAATCGCGTGAAGGTTGTTGTGCGCGTGAAGTAGAGCGCGCGCCGCGGCGCTGTGCCGGGTGCCGGGCACCTGCGCGCAGGACGGCTGGCGGCACTCGGCGCTCGGAGTGAAGGGATGTCCCCGTGGTGGAGTTCAGGGAGGAAAGCAGGCGCTCGGCCTCGCCCGAGCAGCTGGGCAGCTACATCAAGGTGTCGCGCCCCAGCGTGTGGCTGCTCCTGTGCGCCATCGCCGTGCTCCTGGCCGCGGGTACCGCGTGGTTCTTCGCCGGCACCATCCAAGAGACCTCCCGCGGCACCGCGGTGGCTGCGCAAGACGGCAGTGTCGTGGCCTACCTCGCCTTGGAGGACTCTGCCGCTGTCGCCGCAGGCAACGCCGCAACGCTCGAGGCCGGCGGCAGCTCAGTGCAAGCCGTCGTGCTCGAGGTCTGTGAAGAGCCCGTCTCGCGCAGCCGGGTGCTGGCTGCATGCGGCGGCCAACTGGCTCAAGGCGGCCAGGAGGCTGGCTGGTACGCGGCGGTCAGGCTGCAGGCCAGCCTGCCGCCCGGCACCTACCCCGCCGCCATCGTCACCGCCTCGCACCGCCCCATCGTGCTCTTGCTGGGGTTGGCCTAGCCATGGCGGCACCGCGCAGGATGGCAGGCCGCGTCCCCCAGGTCATGCAGATGGAGTCAACCGAGTGCGGTGCTGCCTGCCTGGCGATGATCTGCGCCTATCACGGCAAGTGGGTGCCCCTTGAAACCGTGCGCACAGACTGCGGCGTGGGCCGCGATGGCGCCAAGGCTTCCGGCATCGCCCGCGCAGCGCAGGGCTACGGGCTCGAGGTCAAGGCCTACCGCTACAGCTTGGAGCGCTTCAAGGAGGCGGCGCAGTTCCCCTGCATCGTGCACTGGAACATGTTCCACTTCGTTGTGATACGCGGCTTCAAGGGCAACAAGGTCTTCGTCAACGACCCCTCCCTGGGCGAGTATAGCTGCAGCTGGGAGGCCTTCAGCTCGGCGTTCACCGGCGTGTGCCTGTGCATGGAGCCCAGCCCGGCTTTCGAGCGCAGCGGCAGCAAGCGCAGCCTGGCTTCCTTCGCGCGCAGGCACCTGGGCGGTGCGGCGGGCGCGCTGGGCTTCGTGGCCTTCACCACGCTGCTCACCGCCGCTGTCAACCTCATGAACCCGGCGCTTGCGCAGGTCTTCGTCAACCGGCTGCTGGGGCAGGACAACCCGGGGTGGCTCGTGCCCTTCATGCTCGTGCTGGCGGGGGTGTGCGCCGTGCAGGTGATCGCCTCTGCGCTGAGCGCCACCTACCTGCTCAAGGTCGAGGGCAAGCTCGACGTCAGCGCGGCAGCGGCTTACTTCTGGAAGGCGCTGCGCTTGCCGCTCGAGTTCTTCCTCCAGCGCAGCGTGAGCGACATCTCATCCCGCCTGAACACCACCGCGCTCATCTCGCAGCGCCTGGTGGGGCTGCTCGCGCCGCTGGCGATCAACGCGCTGATGCTTGTGGTCTATGCCGCAATCATGCTGTGCTACTCGCCGCTGCTGGCTCTGGTGGGCATCGCCGCCATGGCGGTGAACCTCGCGTGCGCGCAGCTGCTCGCCCGCAAGCGCACGGACATCAGCCGCGTGCAAGCGCGCGACAAGGCCAACCTGAGCGCCGCCACGCTGGCCGGCATCCAGACTGTTGAGACGATCAAGGCCAGCGGCGCTGAGCAGGGCTTCTTCAGGACCTGGGCGGCCTACCAGGCCCAGCTCAACGCCCAGCAGGTGCGCGCCAGCAGGCTGTCTGCCCTGCTGGGGGCCGTGCCAGCGCTGGCCAGCGGCGTCTCCAACGCGGTTGTCTTGGTGCTCGGCATCCAGCTCGTCATGGGTGGGCAGTTCAGCGCGGGCATGCTGCTCGCCTTCCAAGGTTTCTTGGCGCAGTTCGCCGCGCCAGCTCAGGAGCTGGTGAGTTCCCTGCAAGACCTTGCGGAGATGCGGGTGGACATGGAGCGCGTGGAAGACGTGCTGGACGCCCCGCTGGCCGCGGCTGCCCCCGGCTCTGCAGCTGAGGGAGGCTGCGTTGGCGAGGAGGAGCCGGCTGTCACCGGTGCCCTCGAGCTGAGGGAGCTGGCCTTCGGCTACACGCGCCAGGCCGCACCCCTTATCAAGGGCCTGAGCCTGAAGGTGCAGCCCGGTGCCAGCGTGGCGCTGGTGGGGGCCTCCGGCAGCGGGAAGTCGACCGTGGCCCAGCTGGCCGCCGGCCTGCTCGAGCCCTGGGAGGGCAGCGTGCTCGTCGACGGCACCGCGCTCTTGGCGCTGCCGCGCCGCCAGCGCTGCAGCGCCATCGCCGTCGTCTCGCAGGAGTGCAGGCTGCTCCCAGACAGCATCCGCAACAACATCACGCTCTGGGACAGCAGCATCCCGGAGGAAGAAGTCGAGCGCGCGCTGCGCGATGCCTGCTTGCTGCAGCTGGTCGAGAGCTACCCCGAGGGCCTGGAGCACATGATCGCCGAAGGCGGGGCCAACCTCTCGGGCGGGCAGCGCCAGCGCCTGCAGATCGCCCGCGCGCTGGTGGGCAACCCGCGCATACTCGTCATGGACGAGGCAACGAGCGCCCTCGATGCCGCCACGGAGGCCCAGGTCATGGCCGCCGTCAAGGCGCGCGGCATCACGCTCGTCATCGCGGCGCACCGCTTGTCTACCATACGCGACGCAGCCGAGATAGTGGTCTTCGACCGCGGCGCCGTTGTGGAGCGCGGCACCCATGAGGAGCTCATGGCCCTCGGCGGCGCCTACGCGCGCCTGGTGAGGCAGGGGTGAGCATGGGAACGCGGCAGGAGACAGGGCGCAGCGCGGATCAGCTGCAGCGCGCGCTGGAAGAGCTGGGGCGCGCCATCACCGCGGAGCCGGCCCCGCTGCCCCGCGCCGAGCACGCGCAGCGGGCGGCGGGCCGCACGGCAGCTGCCAGCGCGGGCACCGGGGCGGGGGAGGCGCCGCTGCCCGGCCGCGCCGAGCTCGCCGCCGCCATCGGCACCCGGGCGGCAGAGCGCCCCACCACCGGGCGCGACGACGTGATCGCCTGGCTCGACGAGCTGCTCGGCGAGGCCCTGCAGGGCAGCGGGACCGCCTACCGCCTGGTGAGGCTCGAGGAAGGCTGGCAGCGCGACGGCGCCGGGGCGCTGCTGGGCGTGCTCGAAGACGGCACCCCGGCCGCGCTGATCCCCGGCCCCTTCGGCTACTCCTACACAGACCAGCGCACGGGCAGGCGCTGCCGCGTGAGCGCCGAGCGCGCGCGGCAGTTCGGCAGCGCTGCCTTCTGCTTCTACCGGCCTCTGCCCAAGCACCCGCTTTCCGCCGGCGACCTGCTCGCCTACATGCTGCGCGACATCGACAGCGCAGACGCAGCCGTCATCGCGCTCGCGCTGTGCGCCAGCGTGCTGCTGGGCCTGCTGGTGCCGCAGGCGACCGCCATGCTCTTCGGGCCGGTGCTCAACTCCAACAGCACGGCGATCCTGCCCTACGCAGCCGCCCTGCTGGCCGGCATCGCCGTGGCCCAGGCCCTCATCAACGGCGCAAAGACCCTGGTGCTCGCCGGCGTGGGGCAAAAGCTCGCCCTGCACCTGGAGTCTGCCGCCATGCTGCGCGTGCTGCAGCTGCCAGCGGCGTTCTTCCGCAGCGCGTCTTCGGGCGAGCTCGCCTCGCTGCTGGCCAACCTCGGCACCGTTGCCACCCTCATGCAGACGGCGGTGCTGGGGGCGGCGCTCTCGGCCGTGTTCTCGCTGGCCTACCTCGTGCAGATCTTCTTCATCGCACCCGCCCTGGGCGTCCCCGCGCTGCTGGTGCTTGCCGCAAACTGCGCAGTGACGGCGCTGGCTGCCCTGGTGCAGACGCGGGTCAACGTGCAGCTGCTCGGCCAGCGGGCGCGGCTCAGCGGCTGGCAGAACTCCCTGCTCGAGGCCGTCGCCGACCTGCGCAGCGCCGGGGCGGAGGAGCGCGCCTTCGCCAGCTGGGCGCAGCGCTACGCCGCCGTTGCCCGCCTGAGCTACAACGGCCCGCTTGTGGCGCGGCTGGCCCCCTGCCTGCAGCTGGCGGCGAGCCTGCTGGGGGCCATCGCCATCTACTGCGCGGCCATAGGCTCGGGCGTGGGGTTGAGCGAGTACATGGCCTTCAGCAGCGCCTTCGGGATGGTCATGGGCGCCCAGCTGCAGCTTGCCGCCGCGGCTTCCAGCCTCTCGCAGATCAGGCCGCGCCTGCAGCTTGTGGCCCCGCTGCTCCGGCAGCAGCCCGAAGACGCCCAGCCCAAGCCCGTGCTGAAGGAGGTCGACGGCGCCATCGAGCTGCGCGATGTGAGCTTCTCCTACAGCGATGGCGGCCGCCCCGTCATCGACGGCGTCTCGCTGCGCATCGCCCCGGGCGAGAGCGTGGCGGTGGTGGGCAGCAGCGGCTGCGGGAAGTCGACCCTGCTGCGCCTGCTGCTGGGCTTCGAGCAGCCGCAGCGCGGCAGCGTCCTGTACAGCGGCCGCGACCTGCGAGAGATCGACGTGCCCCGGCTGCGCCAGCACATCGGGGTGGTCCTGCAGCACACCCAGCTCTTCAAGGGCGACATACTCTCCAACATCGTCGTCTCCGCCCCCTGGCTGGGCGAGGAAGACGCCTGGCGCGCGGCAGAGGCGGCCGGCATCGCAGACGACATCCGCGCCCTGCCCATGGGCATGCGCACCGTCATCGCAGAGGGCGGGGGCGGCTTTTCCGGCGGGCAGCGCCAGCGGCTCGCCATCGCGCGCGCCCTGGCCGGCTCGCCGCAGATCCTCATGTTCGACGAGGCCACCAGCGCCCTCGACAACCAGGCCCAGCAGGCGGTGTGCAGCACCCTCGACGCGCTGCAGTGCACGCGCATCGTCATCGCGCAGCGGCTCTCGACCATCCGCAACTGCGACCGCATTCTGGTGCTGCACGAGGGCAAGATCGCCGAAGAGGGCAGTTACGAGAGCCTCATGGAGGAGCGCGGCCTCTTCTACGAGCTGGTATGGAGGCAGGAGCTGTGAGCACGGCGGAAGACAAGCGCTACATCTTGGCCCCGGAGGTGGGCCTGCGCTCGTGGCAGCGCGTGCCCTTCGCCTACGTGAGGCGCTTCGAGGCGCGGCCCCATGCGCTGCCGCAGGAGGAGTTCGAGCTGGCCTGCCGCTGTGACGGGCGCACGCCGCTGCCCGCCAGCCCCGCGCTGCAGCGGCTGCTGGACAAGGGCCTGGTGCTGCCCTGCGAAGGCGGTGACGGCACCAGCGGCCTGAGCCTCTTCCAGGAGCTGCTGGTGTGCCCCAACCGCGTGGTGCCCTGGATGGCGCTGGAGATAACCGAGCGCTGCAACTACCGCTGCCTGCACTGCTTCAACGCCCAGGGCAACGAGGAGGGCCGCCGCGAGCTGAGCCTGCAGGAAGCGCGGGCGCTCTTCGAGAGCGCGCGGCGCGCGGGCGTGAGCGCGGTGCTGGTCACCGGCGGCGAGCCCCTCATGCACCGCGAGTTCCGCGAGCTGGTGCGGCTGCTCTACCGCAGCGGCCTCTTCATCTACGAGCTCAACACCAACGGCGCCTACGTCACGCGCGAGCTGCTGGAGTTCCTCGCGGGCTTTGGCTTCAAGCCAGAGGTCAAGGTCTCCTTCGACGGGCTGGGCTGCCACGACTGGATGCGGGGCTGCCCCGGCGCGCAGGAGGCTGCGCTCAGGGCCATCCGGCTGTGCGTGGAGGCGGGCTTTCCCGTGCGCGTGCAGATGAGCGTCAACCGCCGCACCCAGCCCGCCCTGCTGGAGAGCCTGGAGCTCATGGACGCCATGGGCGTGCGGGCGACGCGCCTGCTGTGGACGGCGCCCACGCCGCGCTGGGAGCTGAACGCCCAGGGCCAGTGCCTGGAGTGGGGGGAGTACCTCGCGTGCTGCACCCAGCTGCTGGGCGAATACGCGGCCGGCGGGCACGCCATGGAGCTCGACGCCTGGATGGTCGCCCAGCTCTTCCCCCGCACGAGCTCCTATCGCCTCTCGCCCGTGCGCTACGGGCCGGGCAGCTTCAAGGAGAGCCGCCCCTGCTGCGCCACCGCCAACGGCATGGTGTCCATCGGGGCAGACGGGCAGGTCTACCCCTGCATGCAGAGCTCCGGCTGGTTCGACGCCCACGGCATCAGCCTGGGCAACGTGCACGAGCAGGGCCTGGGGGCGCTCTTGCGGGAGGGCCCCTACTGCAAGATGGTCCACGCCACGGTGGGGGAGCGCCTTGCGCACCAAGGCGAGTGCGGCGCATGCCCCTGGCTGCAGCACTGCGCAGGCGGCTGCCCTGCCTTAGCCAT
Source organism: Coriobacteriales bacterium (assembly GCA_051876105.1). Classification (GTDB taxonomy): domain Bacteria; phylum Actinomycetota; class Coriobacteriia; order Coriobacteriales; family QAMH01; genus W2P13-069. The sequence goes on from JBJEHN010000139.1 coordinate 17,723, forward strand.
GCTCTACAGCGGTGGCGACCACCTGGCGCCGGACCGGGCGGCCTGTATGTTCTTCAAAGGGGGTTGGCCCCAGCGCATCGCTCAGGCGCTGCCCGGCTGGCGCTGCCTCAACTTTGCGAGCACGTAGGCGTCCAGGTCGTCTTTGAACCAGGGGCAGCGGCGCACGCCGCGCTCCATGAAGCGATGCGGGCAGCCGCCCATGCACACGGGCAGCACCGGGCATGCCAAGCACCGGGGGTCGTCTCCCGGCCAGGCGCTCTCGAGGTAGCGGGTGAGCTGGGTCAGCGAGCAGCCCGCGGGCGGTGTGAGGACGTCTGCGACGTTGCCGAACGAGGCCCCCGGCTTGCCGCAGTCCTCCCAGCAGCGGTAGAGGTTGCCCAGCTCGTCGACCACGTAGGTGTGCGCCATCTGGCTACCGCAGAACGGCCCCTCGAAGCGCGACGGCAGGCGCACTCCGATGCTGTCTTGGTCTGCAAGCCCCAGGCGCCCAAGGGCGCGGCCCACGCTGGCGTAGCTGCTCTTCAGCCCCTGGCGCTGCTGCGGTGCGGTGGCGGCGACGTCTAGGTCCATGATCCCGGGGACGAACGTCACGCTGGCGGCGCTCTCCTCGTCCAAGCGCCGGGCCAGCTGCGCCATGCTCTCGAGCAGGTGGAGGTTGTGGTCGCCCACGTTGCAGCGCAGCTTCACGCGAAACGTAGCGGGTAGCGCGCGGATGTTGCGGGTGATGGTGTCGAAGGAGCCCCCGCCGCCAACGGGGCGGCGGTAGGGGTCGTTGCTGGCCGGGGTGGGGCCGTCGAGGGTGATCTGGACATCTTGCACCTGGCAGCGTTCCAGCAGGGCGGCGTTGGCGGCGCCCAGCAGCGAGCCGTTGGTGATGATGGCCGCCCCGTAGGCGAGCCCGCGTGCGGCCGCCGCGGCCTGGATGCGCGCGCTGAGCTGCTCGATGACCTGCGGCTGCAGCAGGGGCTCGCCGCCGAACCACACCACGTAGACGCGCTTGAAGGCGAAGAGCTCGAGCTGCCGCTCGACGAAGCACAGCAGCTGCTCCTGCGTGCGCTCGGACATGCAGCCTGGGCGGCGCTGCTCGTAGCAGTAGGGGCAGCAGAAGTTGCAGGCCATGGTGGGGCAGATGGTCAGCGTGAGGACGCCGGGGTTGTGGCAGCGCATCTGGGTTGCCAGCTCGAGGGCGGCGAGCTCGTCGCTGCGCGTGAGGAAGTCCTCGCGCTCCAGGCTGCGGATGAAGGGAAGCCCCGGGTCAAGCTCCAGGGCCGCGCTGTAGAGCCCCTGCTCGAGGGGCCCCAGGCGCAGGAGCTTGCCCGAGGCGAAGTTGTAGAGCACCCAAGCGCCGGAGCGCGGGTCTCTCACCAGGTGGTTGAAGCGCGAGTACGACAGGGGGGCGGTGCTGCCCATGCCCTAGCAGCCGTAGGTGTGGCAGGGGTAGTCGTGGCAGCCGCCGGCGACGTTGTCGAGCTCGTCGAGGGAGATCTCCTCGCTTGCGCGGGCCTTGACCTTCTCGACCAGGGCCTGGGCGTCTTCGAGCTGCAGCTCGCGGCCCTTCTCCTTGGCGAAGGCGACGACCTCCTCTGCCGAGCCGGCCTTCATCACAGCCGCGGTGTAGGCAGCGAGCTCTTCGGGGGCCAGTCCGTCGGTGAATGCCTTGATGTCGAGCGTCATAGCGGTTTCCTCTCGAACGGGGTGCAGATACACGCAGTATAGCACCCGGCCCAGGCGCTGGCGGGCGTCTGGGCCGGGTGTGCTGGCTGTGCTGTGCCCGAGCTGCCGCCGCGCTTACTCGGCGCTGGCGGGCTGGGTGCTCATGAACAGCTCGATGCCGCGCTTCAAGACGCTGAGCTGTGCCTTCAGGTAGTACTCGTCTTCGAACAACGCATAGTGCACGCAGGCGCGCACGAAGATGAAGATCAGCGCGGTGAGCGTGTCTGCCGGGATGCCGAGCGCGCTGGAGAGCTCCTCGGCGTACTCAGCGTAGCGCTTGTTGACGCCCTCGAAGAACGCCTTGCCGTACTCACGGTACTTGGGGTGCGTGTAGACCTGGTACATCAGGCGGTACTTCTTGCCGTGCTGCTCTGCCGTCCAATAGGGGGTCTCGTCGATGTAGCGCTCGAGCTCGGCGGCGCTCTTGGGCGCGCGGGCCATGAACTCGTCTTCGACCTTGCTCATGCAGTGCTCGGTCGACTGCACGATGAGGTCATCCAGGTTGTCGAAGTAGGTGTAGAGGGTCGCCGTCGAACAGTCGCATTCCCGTGCCAGCGCCTTGATGCCGGTGCCGCTCAGGCCGTGCTCCGCGTAGCACGTGAAGCATGCCTCCATGATCTCGGTCTTCCTGCGCTGGAAATCCTTTTCATTCCTGACTCGCACGTTTGGATACCTCCCCAAAACTAAAACAGCTGTTTGGATTATAGCCCAGCAAAGCACATTGTCAGTGGAAAGCTGCGGATAAGCTAAAACACGGGACACGCCTTTCGAAAGGTGCTCTGTTCAACGCGCTTGCGCTTCACTGCGGTGCCTCCTTTTTCCCACGAGGGGCTTGCGGTGGGGTCCGTGCGGGTACAATCGTACAGTCAGAAACACGTAGGCCCACGGCGGGGGAGGCGCGCTCCTGAGATGAACATCACGGTGCAGACATGCGGCCTGGCCATGCTCGCCCTCCTGCTCTTCTTCCTCCAGAGCCATCGCTCGCTCGGCCTCTACCGCGAGACGATCTTCCGCATCGTCATCTACACGATCACCATCAGCCTCGCCCTCGACATCTTCTCGCTCGTGGTCATCGAGCTGCGTGACATGTTGCCCCTGCTGTTCGTCGAGTTCATCTGCAAGCTCTACCTCGACCTGCTGATGTGGGGCGTGTGGGCGGCGCTGCTCTACGTGCTCTGCGACGCCCTGCCTGAAAAGCGCCACCGCCGCATGGTGCGCACGCTGGCCGTGGTCAACGTCGTGGCGAGCATCATCTTCTTCGCTCTGCCCATCTATATATATGACGCAGATGTCACCTACACCTACGGGCCCTCGACCCTCTTCGTCTACGCCTGCGCGATCCTCTACATCGCCGCCATCACGGTGGCGGCCATCGTCTTCCGCAAGCGCATCAACAAGCGCCGCTTCGCCTCCATCGGCGTGTGGATGACCATCTGGTGCGCTGCCATGGCCCTGCAGTTCTTCAACGAGGGCCTGCTCATCGTTGGCTTTGCCAGCGCGCTGGGCGTGCTCATCCTCTTCGTGGTCATGGAGAACCCGGAGGCCAACCTCGACAAGCGCTTGGGCTGCTTCAACTCCTACGCCTTGAGCGAGTACCTGGCTGCCATCTTCGAGAGGCGCACCCCGTTTTGCGCGCTGGAGCTCTCGCTCGAGAACCAGAACGTGGCAGAGGGCAAGGCGATCCCCGTGGCCGCGTACTTCATGCGCGTGCTCAAGGTCGCGGAGCGCCACCACGACGTCCGCATCTTCAAGAACGTCAACCTCAGCCTGGTGCTGCTGAGCAGCTCGGAGGCGTCCCTGCGCGCCATCGCAAGCGAGCTGATGGAGGCCTTCGCCGACGACCCGGTCTTCCTCAAGGACACGAGCATCGTTCTCACCAACCAGGGGCACGCGTTCACGAACATGAGCGACTTCTTCAACTTCCTCTTCTACGTGCGCACTTCCCCGGCCTCCAAGGGCTCCGGGCTGGTCGAGGCGGGGGAGGAGATGCTGCAGAGCTACCGCGGCAAGTACGTCGTCGAGCAAGAGATCGCGGCCGCTCTGCGCGAGGACCGCGTCGAGGTCTTCTTCCAACCCATCTACTCCAACGTCGACGAGTGCTTCAGCTCGGCGGAGGCGTTGGTGCGCATCCGCCGCGCGGACGGCTCGATCATGTCGCCGGGCATCTTCATCCCCGTGGCGGAGGAGAACGGCCAGATCCTGGAGCTGGGCGAGCGCGTCTTCGAGAAGGTCTGCTCATTCCTGTGCCAGGCCGAGGCGCGGCAGCTGGGCCTGCGCTACGTGGAGGTGAACCTCTCTGTGGTGCAGTGCGAGCAGGCCGACCTCGCACAGCGGCTCATCCGCATCGCAGAGCGCTTCGAGGTCGACCCGTCCATGATCAACCTGGAGATAACGGAGACCGCCTCCATCAGCGCGCGCAAGCAGCTGCTGGGCAACATGGAGCTGCTCATCGACTACGGTTTCACGTTCTCGCTTGACGACTTCGGCAAGGGCGAGTCGAACCTCATGTACGTGGTGGAGATGCCGGTGTCGATCGTGAAGCTCGACTACGACATGACCAAGGCGTTCTTCAACACGCCCAAGGCCTGCCAGGTGGTGCGCGCCGTGGTGGGCATGGCGCACGAGATGGGGCTGCACCTCGTCTCCGAGGGCGTCGAGACCGCCCAGGAGGCCAGCGTCATCCGCGCCGAGGGCATCGACTACATCCAGGGCTACTACTACTCCAAGCCGCTGCCCGTGAGCGAGTTCGTGGAGTTCCTCGCTGCCAACCGCGCCGCCTAGGCGCCCCTCCCACACAACCGCATACAGCATTGGGGACAGGCCCCGCAGCGCCCATGCGCCGCGGGGCCTGTCCCCAACCGCGGGGCCTGTCCCCAACCGCGGGGCCTGTCCCC
>JBJEHN010000139.1:22429-41376 GCA_051876105.1 Coriobacteriales bacterium
CCGCGGGGCCTGTCCCCAACCGCGGGGCCTGTCCCCAACCGCGGGGCCTGTCCCCGTTTGTGTCGCAGAGGGGCGCTATGATGGCGGGGTGCGAAACGAGCATGTTGGTTGATCCAGCAGGGGAGGAACCTTATGGAGAGGACTCGCATTGCGGCGCTGTACGCAGACGCGGCAGCGCTCGAGGGCAGCACCGTCACGGTCGCAGGCTGGGTGCGCTCTATTCGAGACATGAAGAGCTGCGGCTTCGTCACCATCAACGACGGCTCCTGCTTCCGCGACCTCCAGGTCGTCATGAGCAGGGAGGGCTTTGCCGATTACGAGGAGATATCGCATCAAAACGTCGGCGCCGCGCTTGTGGTGAGCGGCACGGTCAAGCTCACGCCAGAGGCCCCGCAGCCGCTGGAGCTGGTGGCCCAGAGCATCCGGGTCGAGGGCGCCTCCGCGCCGGACTACCCGCTGCAGAAGAAGCGCGCCACCGTTGAGTTCTTGCGCACCCAGCAGCACCTGCGCCCGCGCACCAACCTGTTCCGCGCCGTCTTCCGCGTGCGCTCCACCGCCGCCTTCGCCATCCACAGCTTCTTCCAGGAGCGCGGCTTCGCCTACATCAACACGCCCATCATCACCGCCAGCGACGCCGAGGGTGCGGGCGAGATGTTCCGCGTCACCACCATCGACCCGGCCAACCCCCCGCGCGACGAGCACGGCAACGTCGACTACGGGCAGGACTTCTTCGGCGTGCCGGCCAGCCTCACCGTCTCCGGCCAGCTCAACGCGGAGAACTTCGCCCTCTCCATGGGCGACGTCTACACCTTCGGGCCCACCTTCCGCGCAGAGAACTCCAACACCGCGCGCCACGCAGCCGAGTTCTGGATGGTCGAGCCAGAGATCGCCTTCGCCGACCTCGAGGACGACATGGACCTCGCCGAGGACATGCTGCGTTCCGTGATCGGCTACGTGCTCGAGCACTGCCCGGAGGAGATCGCCTTCTGCAACAAGTTCGTGGACAAGGGCCTGCTGCAGCGCCTCCAGCACGTGGCGGGCAGCAGCTTTGCCCGCGTGTCCTACACAGAGGCCGTCCAGATCCTGCAAGACGCCGCGGCTGCGGGCCGCGCGTTCCAGTACCCGGTGGAGTGGGGCATGGACCTGCAGACCGAGCACGAGCGCTACCTGGCAGAAGAGCACTTCAAGCTGCCCACCTTCGTCTACGACTACCCGGCCGGCATCAAGGCCTTCTACATGCGCCTCAACGATGACGGCCGCACCGTCGCCGCGGCGGACTGCCTGGTCCCCGGCATCGGAGAGATCGTGGGTGGCTCGCAGCGCGAAGAGCGCCTGGACGTGTTGGAGCGCCGCATCGCCGAGCTGGGCATGGACGCCAGCCAGTACGGGCACTACTGCGACCTGCGCCGCTACGGCGGCTGCAAGCACGCTGGCTTCGGGCTGGGCTTCGAGCGCCTGGTCATGTACCTCACCGGCGTCTCCAACATCCGCGACGTCATCCCCCACCCCCGCACGGTGGGCAACGCAGAGTTCTAGGAAAGGGGCAGCCCCATGCCTTTGGACGAGCTCAACAAAACCCTCATCGGCATAACAGGCGCCGTCGACAGCTTCATGTACACCTACATACTGGTGATCCTGCTGGTCTTCGCCGGCGTGTACTTCTCTGTGCGCACGGGCTTTGTGCAGGTCCGCTTCATCAAGGACATGTTCAAGAACATCGTCGAGAAGAAGGCAGACAAGAACGGCAAGGCCATCTCGTCGTTCCAGGCGATGATGGTCTCCACGGCCTCGCGCGTGGGCACCGGCAACATCGCCGGCGTGGCAACCGCCATCGCCACCGGCGGCCCCGGCGCCATCTTCTGGATGTGGCTGATGTCGCTGCTGGGCGCGGCGTCCGCCTTCGTCGAGTCCACCCTGGCCCAGACCTGGAAGGTCAAGAACCCAGACGGCTCGTACCGCGGCGGCCCGGCGTACTACATCGAGCAGGTGCTGCACATGCGCTGGCTGGGCGTGGTCTTCGCCATCGCGCTCATCCTGTGCTTCGCGTTCGGCTTCAACGGCCTGCAGGCCTACAACGCGGCGTCCACGCTCGAGCACTACTTCCCCGACTACAACACCAACGGCCTCACGCAGCTCGCCGGCATCTTCTTGGTGGTGCTCTTCGCCATCTCGATCTTCGGAGACAGCAGCCGCCTCTCCACCATCGCGTCTGCCATCGTGCCCGTGATGGCCGTCGTCTACATCCTGCTGGCCGTGGCGGTCACCGTGCTCAACATCGGCGAGCTGCCCGCGGTCTTCGGGTTCATCTTCGCCAGCGCCTTCGACTTCCAGTCGATCTTCGGCGGCTTTGCAGGCAGCTGCGTCATGCTCGGCATCAAGCGCGGCCTGTTCTCCAACGAGGCCGGCATGGGCTCTGCGCCCAACGCCGCCGCCGCCGCGAGCGTGAGCCACCCCGTCAAGCAGGGCCTCATCCAGTCGCTCTCCGTCTACATCGACACCCTGGTCCTGTGCACCTGCTCTGCCATGCTCGTGATGGTCTTCTACGTGCAGGACCCGGCTACCGCCACCGCCCTCAACGGCATCCCGCTGGTGCAGATGGCTGTGAACAACGTCTTCGGCGAGCTGGGCATCGGCTTCGTCACCTTCGCCATCTGGTGCTTCGCCTTCTCGTCAATCATCGGCAACTACTTCTACGCAGAGAGCAACTTCCGCTTCATCACCGGCAGCAGGCCCGCGCTCTTCGTGTTCCGCGTGTGCTGCCTGGCGATCGTCTTCTTCGGCGCATGCAACAGCTTCGACCTGGCATGGAACCTGGCAGACATCTTCATGGGCTTCATGGCCATCATCAACCTGGTGGTCATCGTGCTCCTGGGCAAGTGGGCCTTCACCCTGCTGGACGACTACTCCGCCCAGCGCAAGGCCGGCAAGAACCCGGTCTTCGTGGCAGAGAGCATCCCCGGGCTGCCGCCCACCGAGTGCTGGCACCTGGCCGAAGACGAGCTGCAGCCCGTGGAGCAGGGCCCCATCGCACAGTTCACAGACGAGGTGGTAGACGCCGTCACCAAGCCGGTCGAGTAGGGGAGCGCCAACGGCCCCGCGCAGGCTGCTCCCTGCGGCTTTGCGTTTGTTTACCGCGTGTGCTTGCTGTACCTGCGGCGGGTGGGTCGAGTAGAATAGACAGAATCTGCGTCAAGCCCAAACCTAAGGAGCGCGACTATGGATATCACTGTCGAAGCTGCAATGCCCTGGCTGCTGGCCGCCCTGGCCGTGCTTGGCATCGTGGCGCTCATCGCCTTGATCGTGGTGCTCGTCAAGGCCGCCAAGGCCGTTGCGGGCGTCAACGAGCTGGTCGAGACCGCCAACCAGCAGCTCAAGCCCACGCTGGAGAACGTCAACGCCATGGTCGAGGGGGTCACGCCCTCCGTCAAGACGCTGGGCCCCGCGCTCGAGAAGGTCGACCCGCTGGTCGACCGCGTCCAGCTCACTGTTGACACCGTCAACCTCGAGCTGCTGCGCGTGGACGGCATCCTGGAAGATGTGGAGCAGGTCACGGATGTTGCCGGCAGCGCCGCCACCACCGTGAACAACATCGTCAGCGCCCCCAGCGAGGCCGTGGCGGGCCTGCTCGACCGGGTCAAGGGCGCCATCGACGAGGCCACCGGTGCCACGGAGGCTAGCAAGAAGCGCTTCGTCTACCCGGTAGGCAAGGGCAAGCAAGATCAGAGTTAAGCGGTGCAGCCGCCCGCAACCCATAACGAGAGAAACAAGAAGGAGCAACACGTGAAGAGAATGACCTGCGCAGAGCTGCGGGACGCCTACATCAAGTTCTTCGAGGAGAAGGGCTGCCAGCACTGGCCGTCTTCCTCCCTCGTCCCCGACGACCCCTCCCTGCTGCTGACCGTTGCGGGCATGGTGCAGTTCAAGCCCTACTTCCTGCAGCAGAAGCACCTCGACCCCAAGTACATCGGCGCCACCACCTCGCAGAAGTGCGTGCGCACCAATGACATCGACGTCATCGGCACCGACGGCCGCCACCTGAGCTTCTTCGAGATGTTGGGCAACTTCTCCTTCGGCGAGTACTTCAAGGAGGAGATGTGCGAGTGGGCGTGGGAGTTCTCCACCCAGGTGATGGAGCTCGAGCCCGAGAAGATCTACGTCACCATCTACGAGGAGGACGAGGAGACCGCCGGCATCTGGGAGCGCGTGGGCGTCGACCCGAGCCACATCTCGCGCCTGGGCGAGGATGACAACTTCTGGCGCGCCGGCCCCACCGGCCCCTGCGGCCCCTGCTCGGAGCTCTACTACGACCAGGGCGAGGAAGTCGGCTGCGGCAGCCCCGACTGCGCCCCCGGCTGCGACTGCGACCGCTTCCTGGAGTACTGGAACTGCGTCTTCACCCAGTACGACGGCCAGGAGGACGGCTCGCTGGTGCCGCTTGAGAAGAAGAACATCGACACCGGCATGGGCCTGGAGCGCGCCGCTGCGATCCTGCAGGGCGTGACCTCCAACTTCGACACGGACATCCTGCGCGGCCTGGTGGGCGTGGGCGAGCGCCTCACCGGCAAGGAGTACGGCAAGGAGTACAAGGTCGACCTCTCCCTGCGCATCATGGCCGACCACTCCCGCGCCGTTGTGTTCATGATCGGCGACGGCATCCTGCCCTCCAACGAGGGCCGCGGCTACGTGCTGCGTCGCCTGCTGCGCCGCGCCGTGCGCCATGGCCACATCCAGGGCATCGACAAGCCCTTCCTGGGCGAGTTCCTGGACGAGGTCGTGCGCTCCATGGGAGACGAGTACCCGGAGATCGTCGAGAACAAGGCGCTGATCGCCCAGACCCTGCTGTCTGAGGAGGAGCGCTTCCGCCAGACCCTGGCCCACGGCGAGGGCTTCCTCGAGGAGGCGCTCGAGGGCCTCAAGGAGGGAGACACCCTCTCCGGCTCCGTGGCCTTCACCCTGCACGACACCTACGGCTTCCCCTTCGAGCTCACCTGCGAGATCTGCGCCGAGCAGGGCATCGAAGTCGATGAGGAGGGCTTCAACGTCGAGATGGAGGCCCAGCGCCAGCGTGCTCGCGACGCCCGCAAGGACGACGCCTGGGACCTCGGCGGCGACGTCTACGCCGCGCTGCTCGAGGAGCTCGGCGAGCCCGAGTTCACCGGCTACGCGCAGGACAGCTGCGAGGCCGTGGTCAAGGCCATCGTGGTTGAGGGCCAGCGCGTGAGCTCTGCCGCCACCGGCACCGAGGTCTGCGTCGTGCTCGACAAGACCCCCTTCTACGGCGAGATGGGCGGCCAGATGGGAGACACCGGCACCATCACCGCAGACGGCCTTGAGGTCGAGGTGCTCGACACCGTCAAGCCCGAGGCCGGCTTGCCCGTGTGCAAGGGCGTCGTGAAGGCCGGCACCCTCGAGGAGGGCGCTGCCGTCACCGCCAGCATCGACGCGCTGCGCCGCGCCCGCATCGCGCGCAACCACACCGCCACCCACATCCTGCAGAAGGCCCTCACCATGGTGCTGGGCGAGCATGTCAAGCAGGCAGGCTCCCTGGTCGCGCCCGACCGCCTGCGCTTCGACTTCACGCATTTCGAGCAGATGCACCACGAGCAGATCGCCGAGGTCGAGCGCATCGCCAACGAGATCATCATGTCCAACCTGCCCACGGTGATCTACGAGACCAGCCTCAACGCCGCGCGCGAGAACGGCGTGCTGGCGCTCTTCGGCGAGAAGTACGGCGAGTTCGTCCGCGTGGTCGAGGTCGGCGGCTTCTCCAAGGAGCTCTGCGGCGGCACCCATGTGGGCGCCACGGGCGAGATCGGCCTGCTCAAGATCGTGCAGGAGACCTCCGTGGGCGCCAACACCCGCCGCATCGAGGCCGTGACCTCCTTCGACGCCTACAAGTACGTGACCGATCAGACCGAGGAGCTGCACCAGACCTCCCGCCTGCTCAACTGCCCCGCGCTCGACGTCGCCGAGCGCGTCCAGGGCCTGCAGGGCCGCCTGAAGGAGGCTGAGGGCAAGCTCAAGCGCGCTCAGAAGGCAGCCTCCGAGGGCAGCCTGGCAAGCTACATCAAGGACGCTGTCGAGGTGGATGGCTACAAGCTGGTCGTCGCCGACCTGGGCCAGGGCACTGTCGACGGCATGCGCGAGGCCTGGGACGTTGTGAAGAAGCGCGCCGAGAAGGCCCCCTTCGCCGTGGTGTTCTTCGCCCGCAACGCAGAGAGCGGCACCCCGCTGATGATGGCAGCTGCCAACGACGCAGCCGTCGAGGCTGGCTTCCACGCAGGCAACCTGATCAAGGCCGTGGCCCCCGCCATCAAGGGCGGCGGCGGCGGCAAGCCCGCCATGGCGCAGGCCGGCGGCAAGGACGCCGAGGGCATCCCCGCTGCCATTGCCAAGGTCAAGGAGGTGCTGGGCGCCTAGGTGCGGCCGGCGTTTAGCATGCAAGTACTGGGCCTGGACATCGGGGAGAAGCGCATCGGCGTGGCCTCTGGCAGCACTGCCAGCGGCGTTGCCACACCCGTCAAGGTGATGCCCGCCCCCGATGTCCTGGCCAACGGCCGCAGCTGGCGCATGCTGCTCGAGGACTACGAGCCCGAGCTGCTGGTCTGCGGCTGCCCCAAGAGCATGAGCGGCGCCCAGGGCAAGCAGGCCCAGCGCGTGCGCGCCGCGGCGGAGAAGATCGCAGCCGCCGCCGGGCTGCCCGTCGAGTTCGTTGACGAGCGCCTCTCGAGTGCAGAGGCCAAGCGCTACCTGCGCGAGATGGGCCTCAGCGAGAAGGACATGCGCGGCAAGGTCGACTGCGTGGCCGCCTCGATCTTCCTGCAGACCTGGCTGTCCCAGCACCGCTGATCGCCTGCGCCGGGGTAGCGCCGGGTGAGGGCGCCGTCCCCGCCTTGCAATTCCTCAATCTTCATGTTCGTTTTCTGCACTGTTCTCTGATGTGTCTGGCTTGCGCTATCGTTTGGGCAGCTCGCGCTGCTGCGGGCGCATACTTCAGCGAAGAAAGGAACGCCTGTGGCATCTGGAAAGCACAGCGCTCACAAGAAGAAACCCTGCGATGCAAAGGCACCAGGCGCTGCCAAGGCCCCCAAGGGCGGCAAGGCCGCACAGGCACCCAAGGGCGACAAGAACAGCCTGAAGGGCGTGCTGATCGTCGTGCTCGCGCTGGCGGTTGTGGTGTGCGCCTTCGCGGTGAAGGTCGCGCCCAGGCTCTTCGAGCAGCCCGCACAGGTCGCCGCAGGCGAGGTCGTCACCGTCGAAATTCCCGCTGGCTCCACCACCAAGCAGATTGCCGACATCCTCAAGGAGGGTGGCGTCATCGCGCGCGAGAGCGAGTTCATCGATACGGTGAAGTACCGCGGCGTTGCCGACCAGCTCAAGGCCGGCACCTACCGCTTCGTGGGCGGCGAGGACATCGGCTCCATCATCGACACCATGCTCGCCGGCAACGCGGGCTACACGCTCACGATCCCCGAGGGCTACACCGCGCGCAAGATCGCGGACACGGTGGCTTCAGTCTGCGAGCTCGATGCCGACGAGTTCTACCAGCTCACGCTCAAGGCCAGCGCCTATGCGGGGGAGTACCCCTTCCTCGAGGGCGCGTACAACGACTCGATGGAGGGCTACCTCTTCCCGGACACGTACGCGGTCTCATATGGTGCCACGGCCGACGAGGTCGTCCGCATGATGCTCGACAACTTCTCCGCCCAGATCGCGGGTGTCGACATGAGCTATGCGTCGTCTAAGAACCTGACCACCGAGGACGTGGTGATCCTGGCGTCGATGATCGAGAAGGAGTCGCGCGAGGATGCGGACAAGGCGGGCATCTCCGGCGTGTTCTACAACCGCCTGCGCGCGGGGATGAGCTTGGGCAGCGATGTGACGACCTACTATGCCGTGGGCAAGGAGCTCACCGAGGAGCTCACCGTGAGCGACCTCAACAGCGATAGCCCCTACAACACGCGCAACCCCAACCACCGCGGCCTGCCGGCCGGGCCCATCTGCAACCCGGGCATCGCGTCGCTCAACGCCGCCGCCCACCCCTCCGAGGACGACTACCTGTACTTCTTCTACAGCCAAAGCGAGGACAAGACCATGTTCTACAAGGACCAGGCTTCGTTCGACGCCGCTTGGTCCAAGTACGGCCAGTAGCGAACGCCTTCAACACCACCAACGCTGACAATGCCAAGGGCCTGTCCCCGCTGCGCGCCTGCAGAGGGGACAGGCCCTTCATCTGCGCCCCCAGGGGGGACAGGCCCCATTTGCGGGGACAGGCCCCATTTGCGGGGACAGGCCCCTACGCGAAAGCGGGGACACACGCGCTTGGGGACAGGCCCCTATGCGATAGCAGGGGGACAGGCCCCGCGCATGCTTGGGGGACAGGCCCCCGCGCGAAAGCGGGGACAGGCCCCCGCGCGAAAGCGGGGACAGGCCCCCGCGCGAAGACAGGGGGGACAGGCCCCATTTGCGGGGACAGGCCCCGCATGTGCTTGGGGACAGGCCCCGCACGCGTTTCGGGGACAGGCCCCCGCGCGAAAGCGGGGACAGGCCCTACGCGAAAGCGGGGACAGGCCCCGCGCATGCTTGGGGGACAGGCCCCATTTGCGGGGACAGGCCCCGCGCATGCTTGGGGGACAGGCCCCCGCGCGCTACGATTGGGGACAGGCCCCTACGCGAAAGCAGGGGACAGGCCCTTGCTGCTTCGACGGATTGGGAGTTGATGAGGTTCTTCAGGCCAGATGAGTACTATGCGTCGGTGCTGGGCATCAGCCCACAGGCGCTTGTCGAGCGCGGCTTCAAGGGCGTGCTCTTGGACGTGGACAACACGCTCATGCCGCGCACGGACGAGCGCGTTCCCGCCCGCATGGCCGCATGGGTGCGCTCGTGCCAAGACGCGGGCCTGCAGACGCTCGTACTCTCCAACAGCTTCCAGGACCGCGTGCTCGGAGCGGTCGAGCAGCTGGGGACGGGCTTCATCGGCAAGGCGATGAAGCCGCTGCCTGGCGGTTACCGCCGGGCGTGCGATGACCTGGCGCTGAGGCCCAGCGAGCTGGTGATGGTGGGTGACCAGACCTACACAGACATCCTGGGGGCTCACCTGGCGGGCATGCATGCGATCCTCGTGCAGCCCCTGGGCACCGTCGACCTAGGGCACACCAAGCTGCTGCGCAAGCTCGACCGCTTCTTCCTGCGGGGCCTGTCCCCAAAAGGCGAGTTCCCCCAAGACATCTACGGAGAGTGACGAAGATGAGATTCACACCTGACCAGGGCCCCTTGCGCTTTGCGGTGATCGGGACGCCGGTCGCGCACTCGCTTTCCCCCGCGATGCACAACGCCGTGTACCAGGAGGCGGGGGTCAACTGGACCTACGAGGCCATCGACTGCCCTACAGACGAGGATGCCACCCATCAGATCGACCTGGTCAGGGCAGGGCACATCAAGGGCCTCAACATCACCATGCCATACAAGCAGCTGGCCATGAAGCTGGCCGACCACGTCGACCCTGTTGCCCGCGCCGCCGGCGGAGCGAACGTCTTGGTGAGGCACGGCTACGAGCTGTGGGCCTACAACACGGACGGCATGGGCGCCGTCGACGCCATCGGGCGGGCGGGGGAGCTCGACATCTCGAAGGCGTATGCCTGCGTGTGCGGGACAGGCCCCACGTCGAGCGCGATTGCCTGTGCCCTAGCCGTGAGGGGCGCCAAGCGCGTGACCCTGTTCAGCCGCGAGCTCTCGAAGGCCAAGCTCGCCATCATCAGGATGGCCGGGTTCCTGACTGCCGAGCAAGCCCAGGTCCTGGAGCCCGCGACGTACGACGACGCCTTCCGCATCGTGCCGGGCTGCACGGTGTTCGTCGATGCGACGCCGCGCGGCATGAAGCCCGACGACGAGCCGATAGTCGACCCGCGCCTGTTCAACAAACACCAGGTCGTTATGGATGTCGTGTACGCGCACGGGCTTACCAAGCTGGTCGAGGGCGCGCGCCAGCAGGGTGCCGTGGCACTTGATGGAGGCGAGATGCTCGTGGGGCAGGCTGCGCTCGCGATCGAGATCTGGCAAGACGAGCTGGGATACAGCTTCCCCATAGACCGCGACCTCATGAGGGCCCCCGTCCGCGTGAAGAGAGACTGAGAGCATCACATCCCGACCCTGAGGCCCGCCTCCGAACGGGCCTTCTCTTTGCCCGCAATCCCGGGGACAGGCCCCGCCGCGGCGATGGGGACAGGCCCCACATTTGGGGACAGGCCCCTTCATCGAGTCCCGGAAGCGCGGTTGGAGGACAGGCCCCGCACTGGGGGACAGGCCCCGCCGCGGAAAAGGGGACAGGCCCCGCACTGGGGGACAGGCCCCGCCGCGGAAAAGGGGACAGGCCCCTTCATCGCGTCCCGGAAGCGCGGTTGGGGGACAGGCCCCGCACTGGGGGACAGGCCCCGCCGCGGAAAAGGGGACAGGCCCCACACTGGGGGACAGGCCCCGGGCGCTGGGCGCATGGTGTCGCAGGGGGGCGCTACAATGGGCGGGCAGTTTTTCGAGAAGGGTTGTGAGATGGCAGAGCAGCTGGGGCAGATCGGGTTTCCCACGGAGGAAGAGGCGGCGCGCGTCGAGGAGCTGAGGGCGCTCATCAACCAGGCGCGCGAGGACTACTACCTAAACGACGCGCCCACGCTCTCGGACGCTGCGTACGACTCGCTCGAGCGCGAGCTCAAGGAGCTCGAGGAGCGCTTCCCCCTGCTGGCAACGGAGGATTCTCCTACGCGCACGGTGGGTGGCACGGCCAGCTCGTCGTTCCAAAGCGTCGAGCACGCAGTGCGCATGTACTCGCTCGACAACGCCATGGACCTCAACGAGCTCGACGCGTGGCTGCAGCGCACGCGCGAGGCAGTCGGCAGGCCGCTGCGCTATTGCTGCGAGCTGAAGATCGACGGCTCCTCCATCGCCCTCACCTATGATCACGGCATCCTCGCCCGCGCCGCAACGCGCGGCGACGGCACGGTGGGGGAGGACGTCACGGAGAACATCCGCCAGGTTGCGGACGTCCCTGCAGAGCTCGAGGCGCTTTGCGGGGCCTGGGCGCTCGAGGCCCCCATCGAGGTCCGCGGCGAGGTCTACATGCCCAAGGCCAGCTTCCAAGCGCTCAACATGCAGATCGCGCGCGAGAACGACGCGATCAAGGAGCGCAACGCTCAGATCGACGCAGGCGAGATAACCGGCCGCCGCTCGGCCCTCAAGAAGCCCTTCGCCAACTGCCGCAACGCCGCGGCGGGCTCCCTGCGCCAGAAGGACGCCTCCATCACTGCGGAGCGCGGCCTTGCCACCTTCATCTACGCCATCGCAGATGCCGGCCAGCTGCCGGTTGCCAGCCAGCACGAGTTCCTGGACTGGCTGCGTGACGCCGGCTTCACGGTCAACCCCAACATCCGCACGGTGGGCACGGAGGCCGAGGTCCACGCGTTCTGCCAGCATGCGCTGGAGCTGCGCGACACCCTGGGCTACGACATCGACGGAGTGGTGGTCAAGGTCGACGAGTTCTCGCTCCAAGACGAGCTGGGCTTCACTGCCAAGGCACCGCGCTGGGCCATCGCCTTCAAGTTCCCGCCTGAAGAGAAGACGACCATCCTGCGCAATATCGCCGTGCAGGTGGGCCGCACCGGCGCTTGCACACCCGTGGCGGAGTTCGACCCCACCGTGGTGGATGGCAGCGTCGTCGCGCGCGCCACGCTCCACAACTTCGAGGAGCTCGCCCGCAAGGACGTGCGGATCGGCGACACCATCATCATCCACAAGGCCGGCGACGTGATCCCGGAGGTCGTGGGCGCCATCCCCGAGCTGCGCCCGGCGGGTGCGCTGCCGGTTGAGCCCCCAACAGCGTGTCCCAGCTGCGGCGGCCCGCTGCACCAGGACGGCGCCTTCCTGCGCTGCGAAAGCGCGGAGTGCCCGGCCCAGGCGGCCGAGCGCCTGGAGCACTGGGTGAGCCGCGGCGCGCTCGACATCGACGGCATGGGCCCCAAAGTCATCGAGGCGCTCATCGAAGCGGGCAAGCTGCGCGACGTGGTGGACTACTATGCGCTCACAGAGGCAGAGCTTGCCAGCCTCAAGCGCGGCGAGGAGGCGAACGCGGACGGCAGTGAGCGCGTGCTCGGCGCCAAGAACGCCGCCAAGATCGTCAGCCAGATCGAGGCCAGCAAGCAACAGCCTTTCAGCAGCGTGCTCTTCGGGCTGGGCATCCGCAACATCGGCAAGACCACGGCAGAGGCGCTGGCCAAGTCGTTTGGCACGGTCGAAGCGCTCATGGCGGCGGGCGTGGAGGAACTTTGCGCGGTCGACGGCATCGGCGAGGTCGTCGCGCAGAGCATCATCGACTTCTTCGCCGTCGAGGCAAACCGCCAGCTGGTGGAGCGCCTGCGCCAGGCCGGCTTGCAGATGGAGGCGGACCTCAGCGCCGCCAAACCGCAAACGCTCGAGGGGCTCACCTTCGTGCTCACGGGCAGCTTGGAGCGCTTTGACCGCAGCACCGCAGAGGGCTTGCTCAAGGAGTACGGAGCCAAGTGCAGCGGCTCGGTGAGCAAGAAGACGAGCTACGTGGTGGCAGGCCCCGGCGCGGGCAGCAAGCTCGCAAAGGCGCAGAGCCTGGGCGTTCCCGTGCTCGACGAGGCGGCGCTGCTGGCGATCATCGAGACAGGGCTGGTCCCCGGGGCGGAGGCGTAGACACCGGCTTGCCCGCGGGAACAGGCAGGGCCCCTCTGGAGCGCCGAGCTCCCGAGGGGCCCTGTTCAGTTTGCTGGCTGCCTCCTGCGGCTTCGATGCGCTTAGGCTTCGCGCACCCAGCGCTCGAGGATGAGGAGGGTCTGCTCCTGGGTGGTGCGGATGGGGCCGGAGTCGGTGTTGAAGCGGGACGGGCCGACCTCGTTCACCACGGTCTGGGACAGGCGCCAGCCCATCTCGCCGTAGAGGTTGAGCAGCTCCTCGATCTTGCTCACGTTGGCGCCGCCGTCCATGAAGTCGCTCACCGGCACCACCTTGTACTCGAAGTGCCCGCCCGAGGGAACACGGGCGCCGAAGCGCTCGAGCTCGCTTTCCGCCTTGGCTGCGAGCGCTGTGTTCTGCTTTTGAATGTCCTTGTCTGACATCTTTACTCCCAACTCGCGTGCGTACGGCTCCTATTGTACTGAGTGGCGTGCGCGCAGCAGGGCGACCGGTCACCATCTCGACATATACGTCACAATTCCGTCAACGCGGCGCGGCAGCCCGGCGCGCGCGGCAACGCGGGCACTGCCGCCGCGTTACAGGGCAGCGGCGGCAATCGAGCCGTCCTCGCCGATTGCCTCGAAGCGCATGGGCACGAGCGCCCCCTCTTCCAGCGGCGCGGAGAAGCGCACCTCGTGGAAGCTTTCCGCCGTTCCGCGGCCTGGGCGCTCGACGACCACGGTCTCGACGCTGCCCAGGCGCGCCCGGGCGTCTTGGAGCGCGAGCTCCCGGCCCAGTGCGGAGAGCTGGGCGGCGCGCTGGGCGGCCACTTGCGGCGGCACCTGGTCTGTGCGCTCGGCGGCAGGCGTGCCGGGGCGCTTGGAGTAGGGGAAGACGTGGAGCTTCATGAAGCCGCAGGCACGCACCATCTCCATCGTCGCGTCGAAATCGCCCTGTGTTTCCCCGGGGAAGCCGACGATGACATCGGTGCTCAGCGCGATCCCGCTCACATGCCGGCGCAGCTCCTGCGCAAGCTCGAGGAACTCCTGTGCGGTGTAGCGGCGGGCCATCTCGCGCAGGACCTTGGGGCTGCCGGACTGCATGACGAGGTGCAGATGACGGCAGAGCCGGCCCTCGCTGCTGGCCATGAGGGAGATGAGGCGCTCGCTCACGCTCTGGGGCTCGATGCTGGGGATGCGGATGCGGCCGACGTCGGTTTCGCCGAGCAACATCTCGACAAGGGCGGCGAGGTCCATGCCCTGCCAGCGGTACGCGCCGGTGTCGATGCCGACGAGGACGAGCTCGCGCGCGCCTGCCGCAACGAGCTCGCGCGCTTGCCGCAGCACCTCGCGTGGGTCCTCGCTGCGAGCCGGCCCGCGCGCCGTGTGCACGATGCAGAAGGTGCAGGCGTTGTCGCAGCCGTCTTGCACCTTGATTCCGCTGCGCGTGCGGAACCCCACCCCATACGGCACGAGCTTCCCATCGAGGGGCCTGTCCCCAAGCGCACGCGAGGGGCCTGTCCCCATCCGCGGGGCCTGTCCCCGCTCGCTTTCCGCAAGGGGCCTGTCCCCATCCGCGTGGCCTGTCCCCAAGCAGCTGACGAGCTCGAGGGCCCGTGCGGCTACCTGGGCCTTGTCCTCGACGCAGACCACGCGGGGGTCGAGCTTCTCGTAGCCGGCCGCGGATATGTTCACCGCGCACCCGGTGACGACCACGGGCCCGGGCTGGCGCTTGAGCGCCTGGCGGATGGCCTTGCGGTTCTTGTGGTCGGCTTCTCCGGTGACTGTGCAGGTGTTGAGGAGCGCGATGTCGGCCTCCTCCAGCGCTGCCTGCTCCCAGCCGGCTGCAAGCAGCTGGGCGGCGATCGCATCGGACTCGACGCGGTTCACGCGGCATCCGTGGGTGGTGATGTGAAAGCGGGTCATAGTCTTCCTCGTGCTCGCAAAAAAAAGAACCTGGCGCCAGCTGCGCGCCGTCGCCAGGTCCAGTGAACTCATGTGTGCGGTGGGGCTGCTACTGGCCCTGCTCCGCCTCGGCGTCATCGCCGAAGTACTGGGCGCCCAGGCCGCCCAGGCCGTACATGCACAGGGCGGTTGCCACGGTGCCGGCGGTCTCCGTGCGCAGGATGAGGCTGCCCAGGGTGACGACCTTCACGTGGTCGCCCAGCGCCTTGAAGGACTCGATCTCGTGACGGCTCAGGCCGCCCTCTGGCCCGATGATGAGGGCGACGCGGCTGTTGACGTCGCAGCCCTTGCCGGTCTTGGCGCAGGGTGCCTCGAGCGCCTTGGAGACAGAGAGCGCGTGGCCCTGCGCGTCGAGGTCAGCCTCTTCCCAAGCGATGATGACGCGGTCGAAGCCCTTGAGTTCCTCGCAGATGTCCTCGAGGCTGGTGGGGTCCTCGACGGTGGGCAGGATGGTGCGGCCGGACTGCTTGGCGGCGCTCAGCGCGATGCGGCGCCAGCGGTCTCCCTTGTAGCCGCCCTCGTCCTTGCGCAGGCGCACGATGGAGCGCTCGGCCAGGAAGGGGATGATGCGCTCGATGCCCAGCTCGGTGGTCTGGCGGATGGTCTGGCCCATGCGGTCGCCCTTGGAGATGCCCTGGACCAAGGTGAGGTGAGGGAGCTTCTTGATGGGCAGCTTGCCCTCAATGCGGCCCGTGACGCGTTCGTCATCGATATACGTGATCTCAACCTCCCACGCCTGGCGGCCCTCCGTGAAGCAGGCGATGTGCTCGCCGACCTCGCAGCGGCGGACGTTGATGTGGCGCAGCTCGGACTCGTTGAACGGCAGTGCGACCTCGCCGTCATCCGGCAGCGGGGAGTCGATGAAGAAGCGGGGAAGGGACATGGAATCTCCTATCAGCTTGATGCAAACGCGGTTATTGTACCGTTTGTACCTGCGTGTTATAGTGGCAACACGTTCGAAGGCAGGGTGCCTTCGGTGTTTGTTCTTGTTTCGCCAATCCCCATGCATCCCAGAAGCAGCCGCTGGCTGTCCTCAATCCTGGGTGGGCTCGGCGTTATTTCAATTCCCTACGTTAAGGAGCATTCGTGAAGTTCTTCCTGGACACTGCAGACCTGGACGAGATCGCAGAGATCGCCTCTTGGGGCGCTCTGGCAGGCGTCACCACCAACCCCAGCCTCTACGCCAAGATCGGCGGGAAGCTTGAGGACTTCCAGGACCACCTGAAGAAGATCTGCGAGCTGGTCGACGGCCCCGTCAGCGGCGAGGTCACCGGCGAGACCCGCGACGAGATGGTGGCCGAGGGCCGCGAGCTGGCCGCCCTGGCAGACAACATGGTCGTCAAGATCCCCATGACCGTCGAGGGCCTGGCCGCCTGCCGCACCCTGTCTGACGAGGGCATCGACGTCAACATGACACTGGTCTTCTCCGTCGCCCAGGCGCTGCTGGCCGCTCGCGCCGGCGCCCGCTACATCAGCCCCTTCGTCGGCCGCTTCGACGACATCTGCGAGAACGGCGTCGCCTCCCTCGAGGAAGTCGTGGCAGCCATCGGCAACTACGACTTCGGCCATGACGTGGAGATCATCGCCGCCTCCATCCGCAGCGCCAACCATGTTCGCGAGGCTGCGCTCATGGGCGCAGACATCGCCACCGTGCCCTACTCCGCGATGAAGAAGTGCGTGATGCACCCGCTCACCACCCAGGGCCTGGAGAAGTTCGCTGCCGACTGGGCAAAGGTCGTTAACGCCTAATGGCGGCCGAGGACGTCAAGGGTGCGCAGGGGGCTGCGCCTCAGGAAGACACTGGGGCACAGGGGGAGCCCAAGCCCAGGGCACGCCGCAAGATGACCGAGGAGCAGAAGGCTGCCGCGCTGGCAAAGCGCCGTGCGACGCTGGCTGCTAAGAAGGCCGCCGCCGAGGCCGCCGCTGCTGCCGAGGCCGCTGCGGGCGCGGCAAGCGCAGAGGCGCCTGCGCCGCAGGAGGTCTCTGCGGAGGAGAAGCGCCCTGCACGGCGCCGCAAGGCCGCCAAGGCCGAGGAACCTGCACAGGAGGCGCACGATGCTGCCGCCAAGGCCGAGGACTCAGCTGATTCTGCAGCTCAAGAGCCCGAGACAGAGGCCGCCAGTGCTCCCAAGCGCCGCGGGCGCCCCCGCTTGAGCGAGGAGGAGAAGGCACGCCGCGCGGCTGAGCGCGCTGCCAAGAAGGCGCAGCAAGCCAACCAGGCCGAGGCTGGTGCAGAGGGAGCTGCAGAGGCTGCTGCAGAGACCGCCGCCCCCGCAGAGGGCGCTGATGCCGACGCCGTTGACCCTGCCGAGCACGCGCCCGACGGCGAGCAGCCCTCTAAGTCCAAGCGCCGCAGCAACCGCCGCAAGAAGCGCGGTGACGCCGCGGAGGCAACCCAAGGTGCAGACGGCGCCGAGCAGCCCAAACCCGCCGAGGGCGAGGAGCCTGTGGCAACCGCCGAGGGCGGTGCCGAGGAGGACAAGGCCACCGCAGGCGACAAGGGCGACGACCGCGGTGACCGTGGCAGCCGCCGCAACAACCGCCGCAAGCGCCGCAACGGCAAGGACCGCCGCGAGATAGCGCCCTCTGCCACGCGCGACGAGCTTGCCACGCTGGCAGACGACGAGCTGGTGGCCAAGGCAGTCGACCTCAGCGTCGACCCCGCCGAGTATGGCGAGCGCGACGACCTGGTCAGCGCCGTGTACGATGCGCTGCTGCAAGCCGAGGGCTTCGTCATGGTCGACGGCATCCTCGACCTCATGCCCGACGGCTACGGCTTCATCCGCACCAACGGCTACCTGGCAGGCGAGCACGACGTCTACGTCGGCGCCAGCATGGTGCGCCGCAACGGCTTGCGCCGCGGCGACTACATCGCCGGCCGTGTGCGCCCTGCGCGCGAGAACGAGAAGTTCCCTGCGCTCAACATGATCGTGACCCTCAACGGCGAGGCCTTCGAGGGCCCCACCCACCGCGTCAAGTTCTCCAACCTCACGCCGGTCTACCCCGACGAGCGCCTGGTCATGGAGCATGGCCAGAACTCCCTCACAGCCCGCGCCATCGACCTGGTGGCGCCCATCGGCAAGGGCCAGCGAGGCCTCATCGTCAGCCCGCCCAAGGCCGGCAAGACCACTGTGCTCAAGGACATCGCCGCAGCAATCAGCGCGAACAATCCCGAGGTGCACCTGATGTGCCTGCTGGTCGACGAGCGCCCCGAGGAAGTCACGGATATGGAGCGCAGCATCGATGGCGAGGTCATCTCCTCGACCTTCGACATGCCTTGCGAGAACCACATCGCCGTGGCCGAGCTTGTGATCGAGCGCGCCAAGCGCTTGGTCGAGCAGGGGCAGGATGTCGTGATCCTGCTCGACTCCATCACGCGCCTTGCCCGCGCGTACAACCTGGGCACGCCTGCTTCCGGCCGCATCCTCTCCGGTGGCGTCGACTCCGGTGCGCTGTACCCGCCCAAGCGCTTCCTGGGCGCGGCGCGCAACATCGAGAACGGCGGCTCGCTCACTATCTTGGGCACCGCGCTGGTCGACACCGGCTCCAAGATGGATGAGGTGATCTTCGAGGAGTTCAAGGGTACCGGCAATATGGAGCTCAAGCTCGACCGCCAGCTGGCCGACCGCCGCATCTTCCCGGCCATCGATCCGGTGACCAGCGGCACCCGCAAGGAGGAGCTGCTGCTCGACCCGCAGGAGGCTCCGCTGGTGTGGGGCTTGCGCCGCATACTCGCCAACATGAACAACACGGAGCGCGCGATGGATATGCTGGTCAAGAGCCTCAAGCAGACCGACAACAACCGCGAGTTCCTGATCAAGAGCGCCAAGAAGGCCGCCAAGACCAACGTGGGGGCCAGCCTCTAACGGCGCATGCAGGTGCCGCAGGGCACACGACTGCAGAAGACAAGCTCAACACCGCAGGGCGGGGATCGTCTCCCCGCCCTGTTTTCGTCTGCGCCGCCATCTCGCTCCCGCGCTGCTCGGGGCCTGTCCCCAAACGAGTGCGGAGCCTGCTGCTCGGGGCCTGTCCCCAAACGAGTAGTGCGGAGCCTGCAACGAGTGCGGGGCCTGTCCCCAAACCCCTTGGAGCCACCCCTCGGGGCCTGCCCCCTCCGTGTGCGCTCTCCCGCTGTGGGCCTTTCCCCCGCAACCAACGGAGCCTCCTTCCTGCAACTGCGGGCGCCTGTCTGTGTATGGGGACAGGCCCCGCTTGGGGACAGGTCCCGCTGTGAGGGGACAGGCCCCGCTGTGAGGGGACAGGCCCCGCTGTGTAGGTGACTGCCTCCTTCGCCACGAT
>JBJEHN010000139.1:41476-42620 GCA_051876105.1 Coriobacteriales bacterium
CCCGCTGTGAGGGGACAGGCCCCGCTGTGTAGGTGACTGCCTCCTTCGCCACGATCCGCTCCGGCGATTCTTTGCAATGCAACGGCCTGTTTCTCGACAGCGGTGCAGGCCGCTTCATAGAATCTGTATCGAAGGGACGCGTCGCAGACAATCGATGAAAAGGAGAAGAAGGATGGCATTCGGAGAGACACTGGCCCAGCTTCGCTCGGAGCTCGGTATCACGCAAGAGGAGCTTGCGCGCGAACTGTTCGTGACGCGCCAGGCCATCAGCCGCTGGGAACGGGGTGACACGACGCCGGGCATCGACATGCTCAAGCTGATCGCCGTGACAACCGGTGTTCCAGTGACGCGTCTGCTCGACATACCGGGCAGCTACTGTGAGAGCTGCGGGATGATCCTCGTGGATGAGAGCCAGCATGGAACCAACGCCGATGGGAGCGCTGCGGCCGAGTACTGCAAGTGGTGTTTTGAGAAGGGTTCGTTCACAGACGAGATGACCATGGACGAGATGATCGAGGACTGTGCCCCCAGGCTAGCGAAGAACACGGGCTGCACGCTCGATGAGGCGGTTTCGCTCATGGGAGCAGTGCTTCCCACGCTAGAGCGCTGGGCGGTTGTACACGAGAACGAGCAGCGTTTTGGTGCCGAGGCGCGTTCGCTGTATGGGGACAGGGCCGTCGACGAAGCGAACGAGCGGCTGCTGGACATGAGCCAGGGCGAATGGGACACCAAAGAGGAGCTCGAGCGCGCGATCATCGCTCAGCTCAAGGCGGCGATGGAGACGGGAGACACCGCCGGCCTGAGCGCCCGAGTGCTCTGCACTATGCACGAGCGCTGGATCCGCATGCATTGGGGCGACACGGCCTACAGCCCTCAGGCCCATGCTTCGCTGGGGATGGGGTATCTGGCGGACCCCCGGTTCGTTGAGTACTACGATTCCCGAGCCGGCGAGGGTGCAACGCAGTTCCTCGCCGATGCGCTCCAGGCGTACTGCCAGCAATAAACTCGCTCACGCTCATATCATCATCACCTGCTGGGGCCTGTCCCCGTTTGAAGCGCATGCCTCAAACGGGGACAGGCCCCGCGCATGGGGACAGGCCCCGCGCATGGGGACAGGCCCCGCGCATGGGGACAGGCCCCGCGC
>JBJEHN010000139.1:42720-48973 GCA_051876105.1 Coriobacteriales bacterium
GGGGACAGGCCCCGCGCATGGGGACAGGCCCCGCGCATGGGGACAGGCCCCGCGCAACGAGAAGGCCGGCTCCGTGGGGAACCGGCCTTCTCGTTAAGGGGGGGCGGATGCGCCTAGCGAGCAGCCTCTCGGCAGCCCCGCTCGATTTGGAGCGTGAGCATCGCACCCGTGTCGTATGCGATGCCACCTGCCTCATCGCGATCGCAGGTGAGATTGAAGCCCACGAGCCTCCGCTCGCCGCCTTCCTCGCGCTGCCAGATGTACATGACGATCATGTCGTCGGTTTCCCTGGTCTCGACATAGCGGCTCTCTGTAATCTCCATGGTGCCCGCCGAGATGAAGAGCGTGTCCTTGACGGCGATGGTGTTGCCGGGGATGGACCCCTTGTAAGCCGTCTCCGCAGCCGGCTGCCTTCCGGCCAGCTCTGCCGCAATGGCACTGCCCGCGCAGTACCCCTGCACCGCAGCGTTCTTCCAAATTCCGACGATGCGCTTTTCGCCGCTGATCAGCTCGAGCGCTTGGACCACGTCGCCGGCGGCGAACACGTCCGGGTTGCTGGTGCGCATGTGCTCGTCTACCAGGATCGCGCGGTCCATCTCAAGCGCGCCCTCCTCGAGAAACTCCAGGTTGGAGCGCATGCCGTGGGCAACAGTGATGGCGTCGAAGGTGTCGACATCGCCGTTCGAGAAGGTGACGCGGTACTGCTTGCCGTCGATTCCGGGGCCCTCGACTACCTCCAGCTCCTTGGCGGTCATGCCCAAGCGCAGCTCCGCGCCGTATGAGCGCAGGCCCCTCTCGAAGCGCTCGGCCGCCTCCGGGAGGGCGTTGAAATCGAGGACGTGTGGGTTCATCCCCACGAGCGTGACCTGCTTGCCGTGGTTAAGACAGGCCTCCAGGGTCTTGAGCGCGACCATCGAGGCACCGCTCATCAGCACCTTCTTGCAGCGCTCGTCTTCGAGAACGGCCTTGAGACGCTGGGCGTCTTCCATAGTGCGCAGCCCCATGGGCTCGAAGCCCTCGGCCTTGGGGAAGCCCACCGGCACGGGGCGCGAGCCGGTGGCGATTACGCACTTCGAGTAGGGGAAGTCTCCCTGCGGTGTGCTGACGACGTGGGCCCCCACATCGAGCTTTGTGACCGGGCAGCTCTCATGCACAGTGGGGCTGAGGCTTTCCAGCTCCTCGGCCGTCCATGGGAAGCACTGCTCGAGCGTCTTCTCCCCGCCTGCGAAGTACGAGGTGAGGATGGGGCTGTAGGGGAGGCCGCTTATGTTGGAGAACACGTCGACCGGGCCGGTGTAGCCGCCGTTGCGCAGGCCGATGAGTGCGTTGACGCCGGCGGTCCCGTACCCGATGACGGCTACGGGCGCTTGGGAGATACTGCTTGCGTTGGACATTCTCGCTCCCCCTCTCTAAGCGAAGACCTGGGCAAGCCAGGCCCCGTACTCGCCGCTCCACATGCTGTTGAGCTGCCCGAAGACGAGATCCCAGTCAAACTGGTTCTCGAAGACCAGCTCCGTGTAGTGCTTGTTCTCCAGCTCGCGCGGTTCCTGCATGAGGCGGAAGGCGTAGGTATAGGTGCAGGTGGGGCACATGGTGATCACGGTGCTACCGTCTGGGGCGAACGAGAGCTTCTCGTCGCACTGCTGCGCCTGGCGGTTGGGGTTGAGCGAGCTCACTGCACCGCCCGCGCCGCAGCAGCCGTGGAAGACCGTGGGTGTGGCGGGGTCGATGCCCAGCAGCGCGCAGGTCTCCTTGAGGTACGAGCCGTCGCGGTCCTGGCACGACTTGGAGAGCATGAGCGGGGCTTGGGGCAGGCTGCGCTTGGGCTCGAACCCATGGCTGACCAGGTATGCTGCCAAGCTCACGACCTCGATGCCACCCATGCCGCGCTTGCCGAGCGTCTTGCGCATCGCGTTGGCGCAGCCCGGGCACACGCAGACCACGCTCTCGGCGCCGGAATCTGCGATCTCCTGGGCGATTCGCTCGCAAAGGGCCTCTGCGCGGTCGAAGAACCCGGCGCTCTTGAGCGGGGAGCCGCAGCAGTGGTCGATCATCGTCGTCTTGCCGCCGAGCTCCTCGAGGGTAGCGAAGATCTCGCGGGTGAGCTCGGGGCCGTAGGCGGCCAGGGAGCACCCGGGGAAGAACGCGACCTTGCAGTCGCCTTCTGCCTCGTGTTCGGCAGTGGCAACATGGCGCGTGAGGTCGGTGAAGCCGATGCCGTGGATGGCGCGGTACGCGGTGAAGATGTCCCACTCCTGGTCGACGAGGACGCTCGAGTAGGAGCCGCGCTCGATGAGACCAAGGTTCTGGAAGTCGACGCGCGCGTGGTACACGAGGTCGCAGACGTCGTTGTGGGCGAAGCAGGTGTTCTTGCAGGAAGTGCAGAAGAAGCAGCCGCGGACCGCCTGCGTGAGCTGCGGGTCCATGGCGATGTTGACGGCGAGCTCGTCTCTGTCTGCGGCCCCGCGCTCGGCCTTGAGCATGGCCTTGGCGATCTCTCCAAGCGACATGCCGGCGCTGGTGAGCGAGGAGCACGCCTGTGTGCAGTGGCCGCACTGCGTGCACTGGCCGGCGAATCTCCAGTAGACATCTCGGCATTCCAACAGGGTTTCTGTCATGGTATCCCCCAGTCTGTAAAGGTGACAGCAGCAAGAATAGCCCATGAGGGGGCCACTGGACCTCCTTTCCGACTGCATCGACTTGCGAGTACACCGCATTCCTCGTTTTGGGGACAGGCCCCCGGGGCACCTGCGCTTGGGGACAGGCCCCGCGCGACGAGGGGGCAGGCCCCCGGGCAGGTGGGGACAGGCCCCCCAGGTGCGGATGAAGAGGATCGCGCATGCTCCCCAGGCGAGCTGCTGGCATGAAGCGACACCGTTTTGTCACCTCCTCGTTCCGGGGATCGCCCTCCGTGAGAGTACAATTGCCCGGAACATGAGGGAGTAGTGGCGTGCAAGAGCGCGCGGAGCGTCAACAACCTCGGCTTTTCGCCTGGCGCTCCTTAATCAACGAGACTCATGGCCCGGCGCAACGTCTGCGTTGCCCAGGGCCATGAGTCTTTTCTTTTCCGGTGTTGGGCGCTCTAGCCCGTTTGAGAAGGGATGAGGAATGGATATTGCTGTACTGATGACCCCCGAGGCGCTGATAAGTCTCGTCACGCTCACGTTTCTGGAGATTGTCCTCGGTGTCGACAACATCGTCTTCATCACCATCACCTCTAACAAGCTCCCCCAGGAAAAGCAGCATATCGGTCGCAAGCTTGGGCTTGCCGGTGCCCTCATCTCCCGCTGCGTATTCCTCTGCTTCGCCTCGTATCTGGTGCACCTCGTCAACCCGATCTTCTTCATTCCTCTGGGGGCAGAGCCACATCCGGTCAGCGTGAGGGACCTGATCTTGTTCCTCGGCGGTGCCTACCTCATCTACAAGGGCATCGCCGAGGTGCGCAGCATACTCGCCCTCGACGAAGAGCACGACCAGTTGGAACACGAGCAGCATGGCGAGAACGCCGCGGAGCATGTCAAGCGCATCGGTCTGGGACAGGCCGTGGGCACCATCATGGTTATGGACGTGGTCTTCTCGATCGACTCGGTGATCACGGCGGTTGGCCTGGCGGAACACCTCATCGTCATGATCTTGGCGGTGCTCATCGCCATCGTCTTGATGATGGTGTTCATCGACCAGATTGCCGATTTCATCAACGCGCACACAGAGATGAAGATCCTCGCGCTGGTGTTCATCACCGTGATCGGCATCTTGCTGGTGCTCG
Source organism: Coriobacteriales bacterium (assembly GCA_051876105.1). GTDB lineage: Bacteria > Actinomycetota > Coriobacteriia > Coriobacteriales > QAMH01 > W2P13-069. Next base: position 46,487 of record JBJEHN010000139.1, read on the forward strand.
ATGGCGCTGGAATCAACAGCCACATCGAGGTGCTTGGCATGCATGCAGAGAAGGTGATGGTTTACTTCGCGATGATATTCGCGTTCGTCCTTGAGCTGATCCAAATGCGCTACAACTCCAACCTCAAGCGCTTCCAGGACGACGTACGAGCCTCCGTTGGAGACGAAGACTAACCGTATCCGAGTAGTAGAGGACGAGCATGGGCTTTGTCGAGCTGTTGCTAATAGGGGTGGGGCTCTCGATGGACGCGTTCGCAGTCTCCGTTTGCAAGGGGCTGGGGATGCGGACGATCAACTACCGTCATGCGTTGGTCATCGCCCTGTTCTTCGGGGGCTTCCAGGCGTTGATGCCCCTGCTGGGCTGGGCCCTGGGCAGCCAGTTCGCTAGCTTCGTCACGCCTGTTGACCATTGGATTGCGTTTGCCTTGCTGGCGTTCATTGGCGGCAAGATGCTCTGGGACGCCTTCCACGAAGGGGGCCAGGAGGGCGACCAGGCGGTTCAAGGCGAGCGCGACGGGCAGGGAGCTGCCGCCGGCGAGCGCCTCGACCTGCGCGAGCTGGTGATGCTTGCTGTTGCCACGAGCATCGACGCCCTGGCTGTAGGCATCACCTTCGCGTTTCTGGAAATCAACATCTGGCTTGCGATTGCGATCATCGGTGTCACGACCTTTGCGCTGAGCTTTGCCGGCGTTGCCATCGGGAACCGCTTTGGCGCGCGCTACGAGAAGGGTGCGACCATCGTGGGAGGCGCGGTGCTGATCGCGATCGGCGTGAAGATCCTCGTGGAACATCTCCTCTAACCCCCGCGTCTTCCTGTGCGGCTTGGGGGACAGGCCCCGAGGGACGAGGGTCTGCAGGGAGCAATGGGGACAGGCCCCAGAGGAATGGGGAAAGGGGATGGGGACAGGCCCCAGAGGAAGAGGAAGATTGCGCCGACGCAAGCTGAGGAGGCCTCTCAGATCGGAGTGCTCTATTTTGACCTGCAGGCCTATCGCCCTGCTCTTTGGCCTTTGTCTCCAGGTGAAAGACGCAACACGGCTGTTCTGTTTTGATCGCGGCTGAGACTGCGACGACACTAATTCCCAGGTCGGCGGCGTTATGTACTCGGCGACGAGATTGCCGTTCTCATCGAGGGCAAGCACCGTTTTCTTTTGTCCCTTGGGAAAAGGGGCCTGTCCCCTCGGAAGTGCGAGACCTTTGGGGGCCTGTCCTCATCGCGAGGGGGTGGCGGCGTTGGGGTTGCTTTCGTATGTGGGGCCTGTCCCCGAGGGGGCGCGAGTTTTCTGAGGCGGAATGATTGGCCAAGTGCGCCTGGCAAGGCGTTTTACGGCATATAGCCATCTCACGATTGCCGAGAGGCGCATCCATTCAGGCACGGCAACCCCTTGGCAGGCGTGAGTCAGCCAGTCACTCAGCGGAAGATCCTGTGAGATTGGACGCGAGAAGGCGGAGCTTCTCAGTGCCTAAGCCGCCTGGCTCCTTGTTTGCGCAGTATTCGACTTCCTTCAAGACGCCGCCGAGGCGAGTCTGAAGCATGTGCGGGCTGTGTTGCGACAAGCCCGGCTGCTGGCACAGCAGACGCGCTTCGCTTGGCAGGGGCTTCTCGGGGGTGTCTAGAGCCGGAGCATGAACCACGCGTCTTACGCTGAGATGCTTGTTGGATGACCCGCCTGCTCAGCCCCGTTATTCGCTGCAGCTGCCTTGTGCCGATGTCATGATGCCGGGCTTGAATGACGGCCAAGGCACGCTGTTCGTTGCTTTGCTGTGCTAGCACTTCGCCGGCATCGAAACAGAGCCCGCATTCCTCTAGCACTTCCCGAGCCTGCCAATCGGACATCCTCTCGCCACGCGCCCTGACCGGGGAGAGGCCCTCCGATGAGGCTATGAAGCTCTCAAAGTGCTCAGGGCTGGCCAGGCTACCCAACACAATGCTCGTGTCGGTGATGCTCGCTTCTCCGACATATTCTTTGTAGCTGCTCCACGCATATTCTCGGGCCGAGGCTAGGTTCGCGCGTTGGGGGTTCAGGTGGATGTACTTGACCACTTGGAGAAGGTGGCCCTCGTCGGTGATGGCGCTGCTCCAGAAGCGTCCGTTATATAGGGGTCCAGACCTCCCATGTTTGCGATTGAAGAACGAGGCGTACTGGAACGCGACATAATGCACCATCTTGCTCAGCGAATGGTTCTGATCCAGGACCGCGAGATGAACGTGGTTTGTCATCAGGCACCATGACAACAACAGTACCCCGGTCCGCGAAAGGGCTGCTGCTAGGAGCGCCAGGAAGCGCTCGTAGTCCGCGGGCTCCTCGAAAAGAGGCATTCCATTGAGACCTTTCAGAATAACGTGGTGCAATCCAGTACTGCTGACCTGTCGGGGCATTCTCGCCATAGGCTCTCTCCCTTTCTTCGTCTTGTGTCCAGCGTCCGCAAGTCGCTTCTGCCAGACGCTGCCGATCGACCCGGCAGCACCCAGACAGTAGCGGAAAAA
>JBJEHN010000140.1:0-13002 GCA_051876105.1 Coriobacteriales bacterium
TGCCTGCCTCAGCTTGCTTGACATGCCGCCCCTCCCAGCGAGGGGCGGTTTTTGTTTGAGAGGGGCTCTCGGCCGCAGGGGCCGCCACCGCTGGAGGCTCTGCCTGCGCGGCGGGGTGCACGTTGCGCTACCATTCCCCTCAATGCAACTTCTGCAGGCGAGGAGGCCCTGTGAACATCATCGTCGTTGGCTGCGGCCGCGTTGGCAGCCACCTGGCAACCCTGCTTTCTGACGACGGGCACAACGTGTCTGTCATCGACCGCCGCGCGGACTCGTTCGCGGCGCTGGGCCATGACTTCAACGGCACCACCATCAAGGGCGTGGGCTTTGACGAGGAGGTCCTGCTCGATGCCGGCGTCGAGGAATGCGACGTCGTTGCAGCCGTCACCAGCAACGACAACACCAATCTCATGGTGGCCGAGGTCGCGCGCCGCATCTTCGGGGTGCGCCACGTCATCACCCGCCTCTACGCGCCCAAGCGCGAGAAGACCTACACCCAGCTCGGCATCGACTTCGCCTGCGGCACAACGCTCGTCGCAGAGGAGATCTTCGCCAAGATCGTCGCCAACCACGGCCACCACGTCGAGACATTCGGCGACTACGAGCTCATCCGCTTCGCCCTGCGCTTCGACGACAAGACCTCGACCGTCACCTGCGGCGAGCTCGAGCGCGATTACGGCGCGCGCGTGGTGGTCTACGAGCACGACGACGTCACCGCCATGCCCAAGCCCGAGACCGTTCTCCACCACGGCGACGTCGCCATCGTGTGCATCGACCGCCTGAGCCTGCTGGACTTCAACGAGATCATTAGGAGCTAGCCGTGTACATCGTCATCGTCGGCGGCAACATGACCGCGGAGTACCTGGTCTCTGCCATGAGGGAGAACCACCACCGCGTCACCGTCATCGAAGAGGACCTCGAGACAGTCGACCGCCTGGTCGAGGTGCTTCCCAAGCAAGTCACCGTGGTGCACGGCGACGGCTGCGACTCCGAGGCCCAGCGCGATGCGGGCGTAGGTGACGCCGACCTCTTCATCGCCCTCACCGGCCACGACGAGACCAACCTCGTCGCCTGCGAGATCGCCACGGCCGCCTTCGACGTGCCGCGCTGCATCGCCAGCGTGCGCAGCCCCAAGAACGAGCGCATCTTCCGCGAGGTGGGCATCGAGCCCGTGAGCCCCACGGATCTCATCGCGCGCATGGTCGAGGAGGAGGCCGTCATCGGCGACATGCGCATGGTCTTCAGCCTGCGCGAGGGCGACATCACCATGGTCGAGACCAAGATCCCCACGCGCGCCCGCCACAAGGACGGCATCCAGGTTACAGACATCCCCCTGCCGCGCCAGGCCAACTTCATCGCCGTTGTGCGCGACGGAGACTTCGAGATGATCAACCCGGACACGGTGCTGCACCCTGGTGAGACGGTCATCGCCGCCGCCAAGGCAGACGCCGAGGAGGAGTTCCTCCGCGTGATCAAGCACCTCTAAGGCGTTGCCTGCCCCTGGCTCTGCTCGAGCTCAAGCTCGTCTTGCAGGGACTCTGCGTAGGAGCCGGTGGCGCTGGCGAGTTGGGGCGGGTGGATGCGCACCACCAGCGAGCCCAGGCTTGCCAGCTGCTTTGGCAGCCACGGCCCGCCGTACCAGGGCAGGTTGAGCCCGATGCTGCCGTCTTGGGGCTGCTTCTTCGAGAGCGTGAGCCTGGGCCAGGCGGGCATGCGCGTGCCCTGTGCCAGGGCAACGTGGGCTTGGCAGCGTTCCTGCCCCGTGCTTGCGGGCGCGGTGCGCGCAGCTGCCTCGTCTTGGGGCAGGCAGCGCACGGAGAGTATGCGGTCGAGCCTGAACAAGCGCCTGCCGCCTGCGCTGCGGCACCAGGCCTGCAGGTACGTGCGGCCCTGCTGCTCCAGCAGCGCCTGCGGCTCCACGACGCGCTCCTGCGGCGCGGGCTCGCCCTCCTTCCAGTAGACGATCTCCACCGCGTTGGGTGCCTCTTGAGCGCAGGCTGCCGCAAGCGTGCTGGGGATGCTGCCCTCTGTGAGCGAGGCGGCGGCGTATGCGAGCGAGCGCTGCTCCAGCTCCGTGAGCTGCGGGCAGATGCCGGCTGGGGACTCCAGCTCGGCGAAGGCGCAGCCCGGGGCGCCCAGCTCAAGCCTTATGCCGACGGCGTCATAGCAGAATGCCAGCGTCTCGAGCGCGCTGTAGACCCGCTCCTCTGACAGGTCGAGCAGGCGCGACGCCTGGGGCAGCGAGATACGGCCTGCCTCCTCGAGCAGGCACAGCAGCGCCACCAGGAGCTCCAGCTCCCCCAGGGAGGGCTCGGGCTGCTGCTCTTGCACGGGCTTGCCGGCTGCGGGCAGCAGGTAGGCCTGGGCGAGCTCCTCTGCGAAGCGGGCGAGCTCGCTGGAGCGGCTGGCGGGCTGGGGCTCTTGCTCGCCCCAGATCAGGGCCTCGAGCTCGTCTGGCGGCAGGGGCTCGCGCTGGGGCTCTGGGTGCTCCTGCAGCTGGGCCGGGGCGCCGCCCCAGCGCTGGGCCTCGCTGATGATCTGCGCGTATGCCTCTGCCGCCTCCTGCGGCTGCACGGGGATGAGCCCCGGCCCGTTGGCCACGCACCACGAGGCGAGCTCCCACGTGCTCGCGCAGCTCACGCGCCAGCTCATGCGGCCTATCTCGTCCTTGAGCAGCTCGCCGTAGTTGGCGCAGAGCTTGCATGCCTGCCACAGGGCGCCGGGTGAGATCTTGACCAGGGCCTCGCGCGCCGGCCCGCTGCCCATCTGGAAGCCCAGCAGCTGCCAGTCTTGCGCGATGAAGGGGCGCGGCTTGTAGTCTGGCTTGCCGCGGCCGCCGCTGTTGACGCGGGCGTTGGACATGCGGTCGAGCCGGAAGGAGCGCTTGCCCTGGCGCGCTGTGTCCCACGCGGCAAGGTACTCGCGCCCCTTTGACGAGTAGAGCCCGATGCATTCCACGCAGCGCCTGCTGCTGCGCCCCGTGGCGTCCACGTAGTCGAACTCCAGGCGCTTGCGGTGCTCCAAGGCGCTGGCAACCTTGCGGCGCATGCTGCCGCTTGCCGGCTTGGGCGAGACGATGGTGAGGAGCGTTTCCTCGCCCGCCCAGGCCAGGGCGTCCGGTATCTCCAGGGGGCCGCAGAGCTTGGCCAGCGCCATCCGCAGCGCGCCTGCCTGGCGGCAGCTCGGGTCTTGCAGGGGGGCGCTACCGGCCACCCTCAGCAGCGCTGCCTGCAGGCTGCCCGCCTCCAGCTGGGCCAGCGGCCCCTGCGCGCGCGGCGGTGCCAGGCGGTAGAGGCCGGCCTCGTCGCTTTCGAGCACGATGCCCGCAGCGGCAAGCGCCGTTTTGTCGCGCACGAAGCGCCTGCGCACCGACTCCTGCGCGCGCTCGGCCGCCGCCCGGTCTGCCCCGGGCTCGACCGCGTACTCCCCCAGGGCCTCCTGCACCTGCTGGCGGCTGACGGGGCCCTTGGCGGCGACGAAGAGGGCGAGCTTGACCTGGCGCTCTTCCGGGCTCGTCTTGCGCTGTGTGCTCCCCATGGCCCTCCTCCGCTGCTGCTCGGCGTCCAAAACATTTGTTCGGCTATTATAGTCCCGCGCGGCCCGCTGTCAACGCGGCGTCCCGGCGCAAAACGCGGCTGGCGAGCATCTGCGCACCGCTTGCAGCGCGACGCTTGCCTCGAGCGGGCGCGCTGTCTTGTGAGCTGCAGCGCGCGCGTGGTAACCTACACGTTCGTCTGAAATACATCTCATTGAACAACAAAAAGGACCGCAATGATTCAGGAGAACATCCGCAACATCGCCATCATCGCCCACGTCGACCACGGCAAGACCACCATGGTCGACCAGCTGCTCAAGCAGGCGGGCGTCTTCCGCGAGAACCAGCAGGTGGCAGAGCGCGTGCTGGACTCCAACGACCAGGAGAGGGAGCGCGGCATCACCATCCTCTCCAAGAACATCTCCATCCGCTACAAGGGCGTGAAGATCAACGTCATCGACACCCCGGGCCATGCGGACTTCGGCGGTGAGGTCGAGCGCGTCCTCAAGATGGCAGACGGCTGCCTGCTGCTGGTGGACGCCTTCGAGGGCGCCATGCCCCAGACCCGCTTCGTGCTCAAGCACGCCCTGGCCTGCGGCCTCAGCCCGCTGGTGGTCGTCAACAAGATCGACCGCCCCGGCTCGCGCCCGGACGAGGTCATCGACGAGGTCTTCGAGCTGATGATGGACCTCGGCGCAACGGACGAGCAGCTCGACTTCCCGGTCATCTACGCCTCCGCAGTCAACGGCTACGCCCGCCTCGAGCCCGACGACGGCAACATGGACATGCTGCCCCTGCTCGACGCGATCCTCGAGCACATCCCCGCCCCGGACGTCGACCCCGAGGGCCCCGTGGCCATGCAGATCTGCACGGTCGACCACAGCGAGTACGTCGGCCGCATCGGCACAGGGCGCCTCTACAGCGGCAAGATCGCCACGGGCGACAAAGTGCTCGTCATCAAGAACAACGGCGACGAGCGCTACGAGACGGTCGTCAAGCAGCTCTACACCTTCGAGGCCCTGGGCCGCCAGGAGGCGCAGGAGGCCTACGCCGGCGACATCATCGCCCTCACCGGCGTCGACGACGCAGACATCGGCGACGTCGTGACCGACATCGACAACCCCGTCGAGATGGAGGCCATCGAGGTCGAGGAGCCCACCCTGGCTATCGTCTTCGAGGCGTCCACCAGCCCGCTCGTGGGCCGCGAGGGCGACATCGTGGGCGCCTGCCAGCTCAAGGAGCGCCTGCTCAAGGAGGGCGAGTCCAACATCTCCATGCGCATCACCGAGCTCGAGGACAAGAGCGGCGTGGAGGTTGCCGGCCGCGGCATCCTGCACCTCTCCGTCCTCATGGAGACCATGCGCCGCGAGGGCTTCGAGTTCCAGGTGGGCCGCCCCAAGGTCCTCTTCAAGAAGGTCAACGGCGTCGACATGGAGCCCATCGAGGACGCCGCGGTCGAGACCCCCAGCGAGTACGCCGGCAAGATCATCGAGGTCTTCGGCTTCAACGGCGGCACCATGGTCGACATGAGCTCCTACGGCGACCGCACCACCCTGCGCTTCAAGATCCCCACCCGCGGTGTCATGGGCCTGCGCACCAAGGTTCTCAACGTCTCCCACGGCGAGGCCATCTTCTCGCACCGCTTCAGCGAGTACGGCCCCATGACCGGCCAGGTCATCGGCCGCAAGAACGGCGTGATGGTCGCCATGGCAACCGACAAGGCCGTGGCCTACGCGCTCGACTCCCTGCAGCAGCGCGGCTCGATGTTCGTCGAGCCCGGCGACGAGTGCTACGAGGGCATGATCGTGGGCGAGAACGCCAAGGAAGGCGACATGGACGTCAACGTCTCCAAGACCAAGCAGCTGGGCAACCAGCGCTCGTCCACGGCAGACAAGGCCATCCTGCTCACCCCGCCCATCACCTTCACCCTCGAGGAGGCCCTGGAGTACATCCAGGACGACGAGCTCGTCGAGGTCACGCCCAAGTCCATCCGCCTGCGCAAGCGCACGCTGGACAAGATCGGCCGCAAGAAGGAGCGCGCCCGCGCTCTCGGCAAGTAGCTATGGCTCAGGAGCTGCTGAGGCTGCATAACGCGCAGGTCCGCAGGGACGGGCGCATCATCTTGGATGTGGACGACTTCGTCATCCAGGAAGGCGAGCGCGTGGTGGTGCTCGGGCCCAACGGCTCGGGCAAGTCGACCCTCGTCAAGCTGCTCACGCGCGAGATGATGCCGCTGTGGCGCGAGGAGCCGCCCGTGCTCTTCCGCGGCAACCCCCGCGCCGAGCTGCGCCAGATCCAGCAGACCGTGGGCGTCGTCTCGACCTCGTTTGCAGAGGCGCTCACCGGCAACCGCAAGGTGCTCGACGTGGTGCTGGGCGGCTTCTTCGGGACCATCGGCGTTCCCTACCACATCCATGTGAGCCCCGAGCAGGTTGAGAAGGCGCACGCCGCGCTGCGCGAGATCAAGATCGACGAGTTCGCAGACCGCCTGCTGGGCACGCTCTCCACCGGCCAGCAGCGCCGTGCTCTCATCGCCCGCGCGCTCATCAACGCCCCCGAGGTCCTCGTCTTCGACGAGCCCTGCATCGGGCTCGACCCCGAGGCGCAGTGGAACCTGCGCCAGTCGCTCAGCGCGCTGGGCCAGGCGGGCCACACGATGCTCATGGTGACCCACGATGTGGCAGACATCATGCCCGAGTTCGACCGCGTGGTCTTCTTGAGCGGCGCCCGCATCGTGGCGGACGGCCCCAAGGCCCAGCTGCTCACCACGGAGAGGCTGCGCGGGCTCTTCGGCGTGCCGGTCACCGTGGTCGAGGACAACGGCCGCTACACCCTCTACTGACGAGCGCCGTTTTTGACCAGGGCGGAGCCGGAGCCCCCTCGCCTCATCCTGAGCGGAGGGGCTTTAGCGCCGGAGTCGAAGGATCTCGAGTTGAGCTGGGAGACCGCCTCAGCCGAGGTGCGGTCTTGCGTCTCCGCTCGAGATCCTTCGACTCCGCGCCTTCGGCGCTGCGCTCAGGATGACAGAAGGGGTGCGCTTGCTCCGCAGATTTGGCGCTTGCGGCCCGCCTAAGCTAGAATGAAGTGATTTATACCCTATTCCCAGAGGAGGGCCCTTTCATCATGGCCGAACTCATGGAACACGTTCAGGTGCTGACGGACGAGATAGGTCCGCGCCCTGTAAGCACCGAGGAGGAGCACCAGGCCTCCCTCTATGTGGCACAGAACCTGCAGGATGCAGGACTCGAGGTCAACATCGACGAATTCGCCACCCCCACCGGGGTGCGCTGGCCCTACGCGCTGAGCTTTGCCCTCATCATCCTGGGCACGGTTCTGAGCGGCTTGGGGAAGTTCGTCCCCGGCCTGTCCACCACCTTCTTCGCGCTCGGTCTGCTGCTGGTGGCCGCCGCCCTGGTCTTCTACTTCACCGAGCGCCTGGGCCGCCCCATCCTCTCCAAGGCCCTGTGCCGCGGTGTCTCGCAGAACGTGGTGGCCCGCTACGTGCCCAGCTCCGTGGCACGTGAGCGCCGCCGCCGCAAGGTCGTCGTGGTGGCCCACCTCGACACGGTGCGCGCTCAGCCCGAGGCCATGCCAGCCGTGGTCAACGCCCTGCCCGTGCTCAAGAAGGTGCTGTACTTCTGCATGATCGGCGTGGGCGTGGCCTTCCTGGTCCGCATGCTTCCCATCCCTTGGCCGGAAACCGTGGACTTCGTACTGTGGATCGTGAGCCTGGTGGCCTGCGCCTTCTTGCTGGTGTGCGCGGGCTGCATCGTGGCCAACCGCTTCATGCCCTACGTAACCGGCGCTAATGACAACGCCTCTGCGATCGCCGTCATGCTCGGCCTGGCCCAGCGCCTGCTCGACCCGGCGGAGCGCGAGCGCTACGCCAAGGAGGCTGCCGCCAAGAAGGAGGCCTTGGACGCCGAGGGCGCGCTGCCCGTCGAGACCTTCCAGCCCGAGCAGGGCTCCGGTACCTTCGACCCGCAGGTCGAGAGCTTCAACCCGGAGCTGCTGGCCGAGCCCGTGATCCACGGCGAGGAGGCCGCTGTGGCCGCCGGCCTGGTGCCCGAGGGTGCACAGATCGAGTACGCCCCCGAGCTCATCGCTGCCATGCCAGCTGTTGAGGATGCCGCTGAAGAGCCGGCTGCCGTCGAGCCCGAGGACGAGCCCGCGCCCCCTGCTGCCGTGAGCGTTGAGGCCGCAGGGGCCGCCGTTGCCGCGAGCGCCGAGGCAGCTGCTGCTACCGTCGCTGCCGCCGCTGTGCTTGCAGGCGCTGCCGAGGCCACCGCTGCGCCGGCGGGCGAGGAAGCCGACCCGAGCCTGCCCTCCTGGTACACCGCCGCCAAGCGCAAGGCCGCTGCGGCAGAGGCTGCAGAGGAGCCCGCCGAGCCCGACCAGCGCTCTCGCTACGCCAGCATGCCCACGACCCGCGAGGAGGCGCGCGCCCTGCAGGCCCAGCGCCGCGAGGCCGAGGAGCAGCAGCAGGCCGAGCGCGCGGCGAACGCGGACGCCGAGGGCAAGGCCATGCTCGAGCACATCCAGAGCCGCTCCGTCAACGACATCCTCGTCGACCTGGGCGTCGACCCGGCCGAGATCCCCACCGAGCACAGCTTCGAGGCGCCGGCCTTCGAGGAAGTGCCCGTCCCCAGCTTCGACTTCGCGACCCTTGCAGACGAAGAGCCTGCCGTCGAGCCTGAGCCAGCTGCCGCCGAGCCCGACCCCGAGCCCGCTGCCCCGGCGCCGGACAACGTGATCTCCCTCGCTGCCTTCAAGGGGCAGCTCGCCGAGGCAGACGTCGAGGACCTCGAGCCGACCATCGAGGGCGGCTACGAGGCTGACGACGTCATCGACGATCTCGCCGCCGCGGCCAACCGCGCGGGCCTCACGGGCCGCATCCCCGTCATCGGCGCGGAGTCCAACGGCTTTGCCACCTACGCCGCCGTCGACGCGGGCGACGCCTTCCCCGCGCCCGAGGACGAGCCCGCCGCCGAGGCCGAGGCGGAAGAGCCCGAGCCCGCTGCCGAGAGCGCAGCTCCCAGCCTGACCGGCAGCTTCAGGGCTCTGCAGGCGCGCCGCGCTGCTGCCAAGGAGGCCAAGGCGGCCCAGCCCAAGCGCAACGCCAAGCCCACCGCCCGCCGCGCGGGCAGCGACTTCGTGCCCACCAAGGCAGTCGACCTCCATGCAGACGCAACGCAGATGCTCTCCGCCTCCTACCAGGCTGCTGCCGTCGACTCCGAGTTCCATGACACCATCCAGGCCGCGCCCCAGCAGCCCGCGTTCGACCCCTTCGCCCCCAAGGGCGACCCGGCGGCCAACGCCTCGCTCATCAACCCCAGCGTCTCGACCGCCTTCCCTGCGGTCAGCCCGGCGCTTTCCGCGGAGTTCCCCACCGTGGGCGACTACGCCGCCAACCCCGGCTCCACCAGCTCCTTCCCCAGCCTAACCGGCACCTTCCCCACGATCGGCGGGGCGACGGGCGCCTTCGGCACGGCCAGCGCCAGCGACTTCGATGACGCCGCGGTCGACGCCTTCAACGGCTTCGCCCCCAACATGGAGGCCCAGATCGACGCCCCTGCCAGCCGCATGCACGGCTTCATGGACAAGGTGGGCGGCGTGTTCGGCAAGCTCGGCCGCAAGAAGCGCGACCAAGACCAGAACCTCAGCGACGGCTGGACCGAGGACGAGAGCGGCTGGAAGGGCGGCGGCTACTTCGACCAGGAGCTCGCAGACAGCCACGCTGCCGTGCGCGCCCGCGCCGCCCAGATCAAGGAGGCCGTCGTCTCCATGACGGAGAACGACCTGCTCGACAAAGAGGTCTGGTTCGTGGCCCTGGGCGCCTCTTCCGCAGGCAACAAGGGCATGAAGAACTTCCTCGAGCTGCATAAGAGCGAGCTGCGCGGTGCCCTCATCATCAACCTCGAGGGCGTCGGCGCCGGCGACATCTGCTTTGTGGACTACGAGGGCGCCAGCAAGGCGCGCCGCTCCGACCGCCGCCTGCAGTCGCTGGTGCGCAAGGCCAGCAAGGAGCTCGACGGCAACGAGATGAGCGCCGAGCGCCTGAACTGGCGCGACACGGACGCGACCCCCGCCCTCGAGGCCGGCATGCGCGGCATGACCATCATGGGCTTTGACGGCGTCGCCCCCACCGGCTGGCACTGGACCACCGACTACGCAGACATCATCGAGCCCGAGAAGATGGAGTACGTGACCAGCATTCTCCTGAAGATGATCGAGAACTCGTAAGCCCTCCTTCGTCGGACTTTGACTCGACGCTGCGGCTTCGCTGAGCACGTACATCAGGTGCTCACCCGCGCCCTCACGTAGCAAAGTACGCTACGGGCGCGGCTTCACGCCTGCTGCACGCACTCAGCGAACCCTCGCTGACTTTGGCTTAACCTGTGAGGTTCAAAACAAAAAAGAGCCGGCCACTGGGGTCGGCTCTTTGCTGTTTATGGAGCGGGTGACGGGATTCGAACCCGCGAATACCAGCTTGGGAAGCTGGGGCCTTACCACTTGGCGACACCCGCAAAGCGAGGGAGATTCTACCACAAGCCGCTTCAAAGGGGACGGCAGCGGTCCCATGAGAGCCGCCGCCGTCATCAAGGCGTTGCACAGGGCGGCCGCTAGGCCAGCAGCTTCTCCACGGCCGCAAGCTTGACGCAGACCACGAAGACGTCGAGCGCCTGCTCGAGCTCCTCCAGCGGGGGCAGGGTGGGGGCGATGCGGATGTTGCTGTCCTTGGGGTCGGCCTTGTAGGGCCAGGTGGCGCCGGCGCCGGTCATGGTCACGCCGGCCCCCTTGGCAAGGGCCACCACGCGCTTGGCGGTGCCCTCGGCGGCGTCGAAGCTCACGAAGTAGCCGCCGCGGGGCTTGGTCCAGGTGCCCACGCCGCACTCGGAGAGGCCCTCTTCCAGCTTGGCCAGCACCAGCTCGAACTTGGGGGCGATGATGGCGGCGTGCTTGGCCATGTGGGAGGCGATGCCCTCGGCGTCCTTGAGGAAGAGCACGTGGCGCATCTGGTTGATCTTGTCGTGGCCGATCGTCTGTACGCCCATGCGCTTCTTGACCTCGGCGACGTTGGCGGGGCTGGCGGCCATGGCGGCGATACCCGCACCGGGCAGGGTCACCTTGGAGGTGGAGGCGAACTTGTAGTAGCGCTCGGTGGTGCCGGCTTGCGCGCATGCCGCGGCGATGTCGAGCAGCTGGTCCTGCTCGGCGGGGTCGGCGCTCAGGTGGTGCACGGTGTAGGCGTTGTCCCACATGATGCGGAAGTCCTCGGCGGCGGTCTTCATGCCGGCCAGGCGGCGGACGACCTCGTCAGAGTAGGTGACGCCGCCGGGGTTGGAGTACTTGGGCACGCACCAGATGCCCTTGACCGCAGCGTCGCTGCCGGCGAGCTGCTCGACGAGGTCCATGTCGGGGCCGTCCTCGTTCATGGGGACGGGGATCATCTCGATGCCGAACTCCTGCGTCACGCCGAAGTGGCGGTCGTAGCCGGGCACGGGGCAGAGGAACTTGACCTTGTCGAGCGTGCACCACGGCGCGCTGCCCTGGGTGCCGAACATCCACAGGCGGGCGATGGTGTCGTACATGATGTTGAGGCTGGAGTTGCCGAAGACGATGACGTTGGCGGGGTCGTCGTCGAGCATGGTGGCCATGAGGGCCTTTGCCTCCGGCAGGCCGTCGAGCACGCCGTAGTTGCGCAGGTCGCTGCCGTCGGCCGAGTGCGGGTCGCAGCCGGAGGGCATGGCGTCGAGCATGGGCATGGAGAGGTCAAGCTGGTTGGAGGCGGGCTTGCCGCGGGCCATGTTGAGCGAGAGGCCCTTGGCCTTGAAGCCGTCGTACGCTGCTTGGAGCTGTGCGAGCTCGGCCTGCAGCTGCTCGGTAGTCATCTGGGCATAGGTGGTCATGGAGACGCTCCTAAACGGTTGGCTGATAGACCGTACCATTATGCCCCCGACGGGCCAGCGCGGCGAGGAGCCTTGCCGCAAACGCGCTCAAGTGCAGGCCTGCATGCGCGGCCTGGGGTATAGTTGGGTGCCGTCATGCAGGCCATGCAGCAAGGAGCAGCCGTGCCCGTCCTCTCGTTCAACGATGTGAGCTTCACCTACCCGGGTGCGCAGGCCCCTGCGCTGAGCGGTGTAAACCTGCAGCTCGAGGCAGGGGAGTACCTGGCGGTGGTGGGCGCTAACGGCAGCGGCAAGTCGACCCTGGCGCTCCATGCGAACGGCTTGCTGCAGCCCTGCGAGGGCAGCGTCATGCTCCAGCTGCCCAGCGGCCAGCTGCTCGACTCGCGCCGCAAGGCCGACCTGCCCGCCCTGCGCCGCGCCTGCAGCCTGGTCTTCCAGGACCCAGACGAGCAGACCGTTGCCAGCACCGTTGCCGAAGACGTCGCCTTCGGCCCGGAGAACCTGGGCCTGCCGCGCAGCGAGCTGAGCCGCCGCGTGGGCCGCGCGCTGGAGCAGGTGGGGATGCAGGGCAGGGAGGAGCACCTGGTGGCAAGCCTCTCGCGCGGGCAGCGCCAGCGCGTGGCCGTTGCTGGCGCCCTTGCCATGGAGCCCGCCGTGCTCGTGTGCGACGAGCCAACCGCCATGCTCGACGCCCAGGGCAGCCGCGCCGTCATGCGCCTGCTGCGCGAGGTGAGCCGGGCGGGCTGCGCGGTGCTGCTCATCACGCACAGCATGGAGCAGGCGCTGCAGGCGGACCGCGTTGCGGTGATGGGGGAGGGGCGCATCCTGTTGGAGGGCAGCCCGCGCGAGGTCTTCACTGCCGCCACGGCGCAGCAGCTGCTCAGCGCCCGCCTGGAGCTGCCGGCTGCCGCGGCCTACGCCCTCGACTGCGGCTGGGGCGACCCCCTGCCGCTCACCATCGAAGAGCTCGTGGAGCGGCTCGGCTCTCGTTCTCGGGCCTCTGTTACTGCTTCTTGATGCGGGGCGCGTTTTCTAGGAAGAACTTGCAGCTGTGGCAGTTCTCCTTGAGGGCGGCCTTGAAGTCGACGTCTGCGGCGGAGAAGGTCTCCATGCCGCTGGCCTTGCGGTGCTGGGGCTTGATGCAGATGGTGTAGACGCAGGTGCGCGGGCAGACGCCGAACTTGTAGTGGGGGCAGTCGTCCGTGACGCCGCCGCAGCCCTTCTCTTCCCAGCACGCCATGCTCTGCCCTCCCTAGGGCTCGGTGATAAAAAAAGACGACCCTGGGAGGGTCGCTGCAAAGGCGCGTCTGGCGGAGAGCTAGGGATTCGAACCCTAGATAGGAGTTATGTTACCTATACTCGCTTAGCAGGCGAGCGCCTTCAGCCTCTCGGCCAGCTCTCCGCATACGCAAGCTGAGATAATACCAGACTATCCTGCTCAACGAACCCACATTTTTCCAACAGCGCCCACATTCTGGGAGCGCCACCGCCGCCGCGGCCGAAGAATCTTCGGTTGAAAGAACAAGGCGCGGGTGTCTCATGCCATAATTGACTTTC
>JBJEHN010000141.1:0-2559 GCA_051876105.1 Coriobacteriales bacterium
GTTAGGCGGCGCTTTCTGTCCAAAATCGGGGGCTAGGCGGCGTTGATACTTTTATGAACGCCGCCTAACCCCCATTCCTGGCCAGAAAACGCCGCCTAACCCCCATTCTTGGACAGCGCCCCTTGTCCTGCAGCCCGCATCCAGCACAGAGAGCCCCCTCCCAACCGCTAGCGCACGTGCGCTGTGGCAGGGAGCATGCACGTCAGCCGTTGAGAAACGCGCAGCTGGGCGGGTGTGGGCGCAGAACGTGCTAGGGTGGCTCCTGCAACCCTAGCGAAAGGCCCGTCATGGAATACAAGGTAGTGAGCGCGCAAAACATCAGCAGGATGTGCGCAGTGTGCGGCAAGGACAACGAATGGGGCCTCCACGGCCGCTTCTTCAACCTGGAAAACGGCGACCTTTACGCCATCCTCAACCCCCGGCCCGAGCACCAGAGCTACCCGGGTCGCGTGCACGGCGGCATGCTGGGCTCCATCATCGACGAGTGCGTAGGCCGCGCCGTCAACTCCTCCCCCGCCATCGCCCGCGGCGAGGAGGAGGCGCGCTGGGGCGTCACGCTCAACATGACCACCAAGTACCGCAAGCCCACCCCGTATGAGGAGGGCCCGCTCTACTGCATCACGCGCGTCACCAAGCAGAGCAGCAAGTTCTTCGAGGGCACGGGCTACCTCTACAGCGCCGACGGAACCCTCTGCATGGAGGGCACGGCGCGCTACCTGTTCCTGGGGGCAGACCAGATCTCCGAGGGCGGCTTCACCGAGACCGAGTGGTTCCCCGACCCCGAGCCCGTCCCCGCCACGGTCGAGATCCCCGTCTACCCCAGCTTCAAAGCCTAGGCGCACCCGCCCGCCGCCCGGAGCGCGGCGGCAACGCCTCGCAAGCCCTGAGGAAGGCGCAGAAGGGCCCCGTTCATCGCGTTGCCCTGAATAGGGGCCCTACTTGCGGTTGCGGAGGTGGAGGCTCTCTGCCATGCCCTGCAGGGGCTGGGGCATGGGCTTCTCAACGACCTTCTGGAAGAGCGCGCCGTCCTCGGTGTAGAGGCTCTTGCCGGTGCGCGCCTCGAAATAGGTGACGAAGATCGCCTGCAGTGCGGCCACCACCGGCACCGCAAGCAGCATGCCCAAGACGCCGCAGAGGCCCTCGCCGATGAGGATGGCGATGAGCGTGACGGCCGGGTGGACGTTGACCGTGGACTTCATCAGGCGGGGGCTCACCACGTTGACCACGATGTTGTGGACCACCAGGTTGATGACGATGGTGAGCACGCACATGAGCGGGGACGCCAGCAAGCCCACCACGCCGCAAAGCACGTAGGCGGCAACCGGGCCGATGTAGGGGATGATGTAGAGGATGGCCCAGGCAACGCCCAGCAGCGAGGAGTAGGGCACGCCGGCGATGAAGAAGGCCAACCCGCAGAAGAAGCCGTTGAGCACGGCGCAGATGAAGGTCGACTTTGCCCAGCCGTAGATGGCCGAGCCGAAGGAGCCGGCGATGATGTCGAGGGTCTCCTGCTGGGTCTCGTTGAAGAGGTTGCGGAACTCGACGCCGATCTTGGGCAGGTCGATGAGCAGCCACAGCGCCGCGATGAGCGAGATGAAGAGCACCAGCATCACGTTGCCCACGGTGGCGGTGATGCCCACCACGCCGCCGGTGATGCCGCTCAACAGCGTTCCGGCGTTGGAGAGCAGCCAATCGGTGCCCTTCTTGATGGCGGTGTTCACGAAGTCTGTGGTGATGAAGACCGCGTCTGCAGAGATGTGGCTCGTGACGAACGCGGTGAGCTGGCGGGCATAGCCGGGGATCGCGGCGATGAGGCTGGTGGTTTGGCTGACCAGCGTAGGCACCACGAGCATCACGACAAGACCGAGCACGGCAAAGCCTATGAGGTAGGTGAGCACCGTGCCCGGCAGGCGCGGGATGCCCAGCTGCTCGAAGCGGTTGACCACGCCGTGGCAAGTGAAGACGATGAGCGCCGTCACGGCGATGGTGGCGATGCCGATCACGATGGTGGCAAAGACCTTCATCAAGGCCAGGAAGACGACGCCCACGCCGATGATGGTCCATATCCTCAATCCGTGGAGCTTCCAGAAATCCATCTTGTCCTGTTGAGTACTCAAGGACGCTCCTTTTGAGGGAAGTGAGAAACTGGCGGAGGAGGGGGGATTCGAACCCCCGAGACCCGAAGGCCCAACGGTTTTCGAGACCGCCGCATTCAACCACTCTGCCACCCCTCCGCACGGGATGGAGACCCCTTCTGGAGTCTGGCATGGGTGGGATTATAACTCTACTCGAGCAAAATCACAGATTTGCTGATGCAGAATCTCGTTCTTTTGCTATACTCCTTACTCGCGTCTTACGGCGCACTTAAGCACGGAGGGATGTCCGAGTGGCTTAAGGAGCACGATTGGAAATCGTGTGTGCGGGAGAACCGTACCTAGGGTTCAAATCCCTATCCCTCCGCCAGCAAACCCCAGCGGCCTGCACAGGCCGCTTTTTTCTTCTTTGGTCGTTTCCAACTGTGTAACGTAGTTTTCAGGCCTTTTTAGCGTTCTGCGTTCG
>JBJEHN010000142.1:0-12848 GCA_051876105.1 Coriobacteriales bacterium
CACCTTGGCCCTCCTGCTAGGGCAGTATAGGGAAATCTCCCGGTAGAATTTCCAGGCAGCAGCATCTCGGGCTGGTTTCTCTGAGAAATCGGGGAAATCCCAGCTCAGAGGGGCTGTCGAAAAACATCATGAGAAGTGTACAGGAAACTGAATTACGATAGCTCCAACCGTGAACATCGTTAAGTGCCTGGAGTGCGGCGCGTTCAACAAGCCCAGCGACACCACCTGCAAGAAGTGCGGCACCGACCTGGCTGCTTCTCTGAAGGCCGCCCAGGACGCCATCGCCACCGCTGGCGCCAGCGCCCCCGCCGAGATCTCCCTGACCCCGCAGGGCCTGGACAAGAAGCCGCCCGCCGTCCCCGGCGCACCGGTGGCTCCCGGCGCCCCCAAGCCTCCCCAGGCTTAAGGGAAGTCCCCACGATTCCCGCCACGGCATAACCGGGTATTTGAGAGCGAGGCGAGCAGGCTATGCCCAATTGTCGAACATGCAGCCCCTGGTGCCAGAGGTGCCACAAGAAGGCTGAGTTCAAGTACCCGGTTGAGTGCCCGCACTGCGGTTGGTACAACCCCTACGAACGCGATGTCTGCGCGAAGTGTGGGGCACAGGTTGTGCACGACGACAGCAAGGCGGTCACCCACCTGAATGCCGAGGTCAAGCGCTCCTGCTTTTTCTGCACCCCGTTCGAGCGGCCCTTGTGCAACGAGTGTTTGGAGAAGGGGCGGACCAAGATCTGCCCCAGTTGCGGCTGCTACGTGCTGGGTTCGCGTGAAACCTGCAAGAAGTGCGGGCACCGGTTCTGAATCTTAGGGCCCCTGAGCCTGCGGTTCAAGGCCGCGTGCCACCTGGATAGCTTAGTTCTTTTCTGCGTTAAACGGTTCAACCCTAGTTCTCCTGCAGTTTTGCGGTTGAGAGGGGATTGTTATGTCAGAGTTTTGCTGCGAGATCCGCTTGTTCCCTGAGGAGGGGCTCGTAAAGGCGAGTGAGTGCTCCCGCGCTGCACGTGCATGACCTGGATGTTGACGACACCTTGTCACGACGACCGTCGCATGCGGCAGCCCGGTTGCACAAGGGACTCTCTCAATCGCTTTTCGAGTCTTTTCGAGCTTTCAAGCTGCGACTCCAGCGCGAGTTGCGGCTGTCTCTAGAGGGGAGAAAGCCTGACAACTAAGCAGAAAAACGTCGCAAAGGCGTGGGCGATTGTAATCATCGCCTTCTTGGGCGGCCTGGCCCTGGCCTCTGCGCAGAACAAGGTTCCACCTGTTATCGACGTGGTGATGCTCGACTTCGGCATCGGCGAGACCGACGCCGGCTGGCTCACCTCCGTCTTCACCATCATGGGCATGGTCACCGCTCTGCCGGCGTCCTACCTCATGAAGAAGCTCGGCGCTAAGAAGGTGGGCGTTATCGCCCTGGCGTGCGCAGCCATCGGCTCTGCCGCCGGCGCCTTCTGCACCAGCTTCGCCCTGCTCATGGCCACCCGCGTCCTCGAGGGCGTTGGCGTGGGCATGATCGCAGTCGTCGGCCCCGCCATCATCGCCATGTGGTTCCCCGCAGAGAAGCGCGGCCTGCCCATGGGCGTGTGGGGCTCTTGGATGATGTGCTCCCAGACCCTCCTGTTCCTCTGTGGCGCCGGAATAGCCACTATGTGGGGCTGGCAGGGCATCTGGTGGCTGGTCTTCGGCCTGTGCGTTGTTGCCCTGATCCTGTACTGGTGGAAGGTCGAGGAGCCCGGCGAGGGCGAGATCAACTACTCCGAAGGCGAGGAGGAAGAGGAGTTCCACTTCGGTGACGGCTTCAAGTCCGGCTCCACCTGGATGCTCACCCTCGGCGGCCTGATCTTCACCTTCTGCTGCTTTGGCTTTGCGACCTATATCTCGCTGTACTGGGCGCAGGCCTTCTACAACGGCGATATGGGCCCCTCCAACTGGTGGGTTGCCGTCATGTACGCCCTCGAGATCCCCATCGTCATCCTCATCGGCTGGGCGCTCAACCACGTCACGCTGGGCAAGCGCAAGTTCGTGGCCGTTGTGGGCTTCCTGCTGTACGCAGTGATCCTGTTCATCTGCTTCCGCATGAAGAACCCGGCCATGATCCTTCCGTTCATCATCATCTACCCGTTCCTGGAGGGCTCCATCCCCACGGTCTACTGGACGCTCGTCGCCTCCACGGCCAAGAAGCCCCAGGACGCTGGCACCGCGATCGGCATCTTGAACATCGGCCTGAACATCGGCACCCTGCTCGGCCCGCCGGTCACCGGTTTCTTCATCGAGAACTACGGCTGGGACGTCGCCACCATCCCGCTGGCAGTTGGCGCGATCTTGGGCGCAGTTGTCTTCGCCCTGGTCAAGACCTACTACCACGGCCACTCCGAGGGCGTCGTGCCCAAGGGTGAGGTCCAGGCAGACTAACCGAGCCTGTTTTCGAGCAGTTTGAGGCTGCGGGCTCCTGTGGCCGGCTGAAGGCAAGCCCAGGGGCCCGCAGTTGAGTAAGGGGGCTTCCTCCCCGCTGGAGAGGAGGGGAGGGGCCCGAGGTAAGGCGAGTGCATGTGCAGGGTGCGCACTTCCTGCCAAGCATTTGGTTTGGAGGGTTTTATGAACACCAAGAAGGCCTGGGTCGTCGCGCTGGTGACGATCTTTGCCGGAGTTGCACTGGCTCTGGTGCAGAACAAAGTGGCCCCCTGCATGGGCACTCTTCAGAGCGCGTTCGGCATCGACATGGCCACTGCGGGCTGGCTCAGCTCCCTGTTCTCGCTGGTGGGCATCGTCATGGCGATCCCCGCTTCCATCATCCTGAACAAGCTGGGCCCCAAGAAGTCCGGTGTGATCGCCCTGGTGTGCGCCATCGTCGGCTCCGTCATGGGCGTGCTCACCACCAGCGTGGCCGTCCTCATGGTGAGTCGCGTGGTCGAGGGCATAGGCGTGGGCCTCATTTCTGTAATCGGTCCGTCTATCATTGCCAGCTGGTTCCCCGAGGCAAAGCGCGGCCTGCCCATGAGCATCTGGGCCGTGTACCAGATGGGCGCGCAGGCGGTCATGTTCTTCCTGGCCGGCTACCTGACCACCCAGTTCGGCTGGCAGGGCATGTGGTGGTTCGGCCTGGCGGCCTGCGTTGTGGCGCTGGTGCTCTACATCCTCTGCGTCAAGAGCCCCCGCCCGGAGGACTCCTTCGCAGATGTGGAGAGCGACGACGTCTCCATCGCCGAGGGCATGAAGTCGCCCTCGACCTGGATCATGGCCCTGGTGACCTTCCTGTTCTGCATCGCCTGCTTTGGCTTCGTGAACTGGATCGCCACCTACTGGGCAAGCGTCCCCAGCATCGGCGAGGGCGCCAACAAGTGGGTCGGCTTCTTCTCGCTCGACGCGGTGGTTGCCGCCATCATCATGGGTGCGCTGCTCAACCGCATCAAGAACCGCAAGGCCTTCGGCGCGGTGGCGCTGGTGCTCTACGGCGCGGTGGCGCTTTGGGGCCTGACCATGAACAACCCCGGCCCGCTGATCTTCTTCACCCTCATCTACGGCTTCATGGACTCTGGCTTCCCCTGCGTGCTGTGGACCATGACGGCCCAGACCGTGAAGAAGCCCGAGCTGGCTGGCGTGGCCACCGGCGTGGTGTGCATCGGCTTCAACGCCGGCATCCTGGTGGGCCCGCCGATCATCGGCGCTGTGGCCGAGTCCATGGGCTGGACGGCCGCGGGCTGGGCGATTGCCGGCTGCTGCATCGCCGCCGCCGTGCTGCTGATGTTCGTGAAGACCTACAGCGTGGACGACGCAGAGCCCGAGGCCCAGCCTCAGGCAGAGGCTGCGTAAGCCGCGCTTGAGCCAGGCGCCCGCCGCCCCCTGCACGGGGAGCGGGCGGGCCGCCGGGCCTGGAGGCTCTTGCGGGCAGTGTCTGGGGCTGTCCGTGAGAACCCCCAGGCCCGGCTGGTGGCAGGGCTGAAAAGACGTGGGGAGACCTACTTCTTGAGTTTGCGGTAGAGCGTGGCCTTGCTGGTGCCCAGGATCCTGGCGGCAGCGGTCACATTGCCTTCCGCCTGCCTCATCGCCTCGGCGATGGCAAGGGCCTCCAGCTCGTCCAAGCGCAGGGTCGGCAGCAGTGGCTGCTGCTCTGCGGGGATCTGGATGCCGTAGCCGTCCAGCTGGGGCTGCACGTTGACAGGTGAATACGATTCGTTTTGGGTTAGCACGGGGCAGGGCTTGCCGCAGGCCCCCTGCGTGATGTAAGCGGGGAAGTCGTCGAGCTCGATGAAGCTGCTCTCGCAGGTGTAGTAGGCGGAGTAGACGGCGTGTTTGAGCTGGCGCACGTTGCCCGGCCAGCTGTAGTTCTCGATGAAATCCGCCGCCTCCTTGGAGAACTCGGCGCTGCCACCCAGGGTCTTGGCCATGCACTCGTTGAGGTAGTAGTTGGCGAAGAAGAGCGCATCGCCCTTGCGCTTGCGCAGCGGCGGCAAGTCCACGGAAAGCACGCTCAGGCGGTAGAGCAGGTCCTCGCGGAAGCGCCCCTCGCGGGCCATCTCCGAGAGGTTGCGGTTGGTGGCGGATATGAGGTTGAAGCTCACCTGCTTGTAGCTCTTGCCGCCCACGCGCATGACGCGCTTGTTTTCCAGCACGCGTAGCAGCGTGGTCTGCAGCTCGAGCGGCATGTCTCCTATCTCGTCCAGGAAGAGCGTGCCGCCGTTGGCCAGCTCGATCTTGCCGGGGCGGCCCTGCTTGTCCGCGCCGGTGAAGGTGCCGGCCTCGTAGCCGAAGAGCTCGCTTTCGATGAGCTTGGGCGGGATGGCGGCGCAGTTGAGGGCCATGAAGGGGCCGTTCGGGCAGGCCTCGTTGTGGATGGCCTGGGCGAAGAGCTCCTTGCCGGTGCCGCTCTCCCCCGTGATGAGGATGTTCTCGCGGGCGGCGGCAAAGCGCTTGGCGCGGGCCTTGGCCTTCTTGATGGCGGCGCTCTTGCCCAGGATGCCCTCGAAGGTCACCAGGGCGCGGTCGCCCGCGGAGCCCTTCTTGGGCGCGGCAGGCTGGCTGCCCTCCTTGATGAGCAGGATGTAGCCGGAGGGCTCTTTGTCGCCCGCTGCCTTCTTGGTGATCTTGGAGCGCATCTGGTACATCGTGCCCGCGATCTCCATGAAGCGGTGGCGCTCGAGCCTGAAGAACTCCTCCTCTTCCTCAAGGGAGCCCAGGGTCAGCAGCTCGCTCAGGTGCCTGCCCGCCAGCTCGGCCGGCAGGCTGCCGAAGAGCTTGCCCGCCTCTGGGTTGGCGTGCTGGATCACAAGCTCTTCGTTGAGGACGAGGGTGGCTTCGCGCAGGGTGCTCATGAGGTCCTTGGAGAGGCCCTCGTAGAGGCTGGCCTCGTTGGCGGCCTGGCTGAACTGCTGCTCCACGTTGGAGAACTCGCTGTCGAAGGCCTTGAGCCGCAGCGAGGTGCTGATGGAGCCCGCCATGGAGGCGATGAAGCTCATGGCGTGGATGAGCAGCTTCTTGTCTGCCACGGTGAACTCGTCCGGGATGGTCTGGGTGAGCAGCAGCGCGCCGAGCGCGTTGCCGAACTGGTCGACGATGGGTGCGGAGCAGGCGATCACGCTGTGCAGGGCAAAGCAGTAGTGCTCCGGCCCGATGAGCGTGAAGGGCTTCTTGTGGCGCATGGCCAGCGCATGGCAGTTGGTGCCGGAGTTGCGCTCGGAGATGTAGTAGCGGTCGCCCACGAACTGGTGGTGCTTGAGGTCGCCGATCTGCACCAGTGGCAGACCGGTTGAGTCGATGAGCTCGAAGATGAAGTCGTTGACCATCTGGAGCGACTCGACCGTGTGGATGCGCTTGCGCGCCTCCTCCGCCATGGCGGCGTTGCGCTCCAGGGACTCCTGCAAGAAGGCCTCGGAGACGTACTCGCCCAGCTGCGGCGCATCTGCGGCGAGGCCCTTCTCCCAGGAGAGCACCCACGACTCCGCGACCTCCGGGCGCACGTCCGGGTTGGTGCGCGGGTCCGTGCCAAAGTTCAGGAAGTCGAGCTTGGCCTGCAGGATGCGGTCCCAAAGCGAATCGTCTTCGAACATGGATTGGATGAGGTCGAGGTCGCTGGCATAGGTGATGTCCAGGCTCCGGTCCTGATGGTCCATAGAACGCATGCCCCCTCAAGTAAGCGTATCAAAATGAGACGTTTGAGTTCATTGTAGGTGCTAGAGCGATGGAAATGGGTTGGAACACACAATCGAATATTGAATTGGAGGACGAGTTCTCGCCGCGGCTGAGCCCGGTGGAGCTGCGCAACCTCCAGCTCATCAACGACCCGGCCCTCGCCGGCTACCACCAGGGCGGCCGCAAGCCCTTCGGCATACACGTGGGCGGCGGCGAGGAGGTCGATCTCACGGTGAGCGCCGGCGGCAACGTGGCGCGCCTTGGCGGCGAGTTCGAACGGCCCGTGGTGGAGCAGACCTGTTGGCAGGGCTTCCGCTACAGCGTGCTGCCAGACGGCGGCGTGCGCCTGGACGCCTATGTGGGCGGCGCGGATGCCGTGTTCGAGGAAGTCGAGCTGCCCGAGGAGCTCAACGCCGCCAAGGAGGCGGGCGTTGCGCACGGCATATGCGTTGCCATCCCGCTGGCGGTGGAGGGCCGCCCCGTTACCCAGCTGGAGCCGGGGCTCTTTAGCTCCTGGCCGGCTGTGCTGGGCGTGCGCCTAGGCGAGCCGCTGCCAGGTGTTGAGCCGGCGTTCATGACCGACGGGCTGGCCCTGTACTCGCCCTGCGGCACCCGCCTGCTGCAGCTGGCCGCGCACTGCCAGCGCTACTGCGTGCGCGAGGGCTGTGAGGAGGTGGCGCCGCGCGCCTTCGACTCCGCCGCCAGCCTCAAACGCGTCGAGCTGCCCGCGGGCCTGCGCTGCATCGGGCGCCTGGCGTTTGCCAAGAGCGGGCTTCAGGCCGTCGAGCTGCCGGCCTCGCTGCAGGTTGTGGGCGAGAAGGCCTTCTACTCCTGCCGCCAGCTCACGGCGTGTACCTTTGCTGCCGGGCTGCGCGAGGTCGGTGCCGAGGCCTTTGCCAACTCCGGCTTGGCGCGCGCCTTCCTGCCCGCCAGCCTGGAGAAGCTGGGCGCAGCGGCCTTCAACGGCACCCCCGCGCAAAAGCGCCTGGCAGAGGGCTCCATCACGATCGACGAGCGCAACTGGCAGCTGAGCCTGGATGAGGGCGGCGGCCTGTACTCCGGCGGCGTGCTGCTGGAGTACCTGGGCTGCGGCAGGGCCTACGAGGTCCGCCCCGGCACCTGGAGCATCGCCGAGGCCGCGTGCCGCCGCAACCCCTACCTGCAGGCCGTGGTCCTGCCGGAGAGCGTGGGTGAGATAGGCGCCGAGGCCTTCCGCGGCTGCCGCAACCTGGAGTACCTGGGCCTGCCGGAGGCGCTGGAGCGCATCGGGGCGCGCGCCTTCATGGACACGCGCATCCGCGAGCTGCGCCTCTCCAAGAACGTGCTGCAGATCGGCGAGTCCGCGCTGCTGGTGCAGGGCGAGAGCCCCCAGCACAGCGCGCGCCAGCTGCCCAAGGTGGAGCTCGACCCCAACAACATCTTCTTCTACGTGGAAAGCGGGCTGCTGTGCCAGCGCGGCGGCGGCAGCAACGGCGGCGACGCCTGCGTGCTCTACGTGGGGCCGGACAACATCGTGCGCATCCCCAGCGCCGTCAACCGCCTGCTGCCCAACGCCATGAGCGGGGCCACCGGCATCGACGAGCTCTACATCCACGGGCACCTGCACAGCATCTGCCGCGACGCGCTCACCGTGGCGCGCAGCATCCCCGTGCTGCACGTGGAGTTCGCCGAGGAACTGGACGGCCGCGAGAGATGCGACTTCATCGTGCCGAGCCTCTCGGCGCGCTACCGCGTGCTCACCAACCTGCTGACCACCAGCGCCAAGGGCACGGTGTTCGACTTCGACTACTACGACTCATGGGTCTCCAACGCGCCCAAGCTGGAGGAGTTCGCCCCGGCGGCGCTGCAGCGCCTGGCGGTGCCCGTGCGCCTGAGCGCCCGCGCGCGCGAGGTCTACCTGGGGATCCTGCGCCGCAAGCAGGTGCAGGTGTGCCGCCTGTTCTCGCAGGCGGGCAACATGGGCGCGCTGGAGCTGATGTGCGCCCAGCGCGTGCTGGATCGAGCGACGGTGGAGGCGGAGCTCCAGGCCGCAACGCAGGCCGGCCAGGCCCAGGCCACGGCCTGCCTGCTCGAGCTCAAGCGGCGCCAAGGCTGGGCAGCAGGGGGGTTGGACTTGAGCTTGTGACGGAAGAACAGGGCCTGTCCCCAAGGGAAGGGGCCTGTCCCCAAACGCGGGGCCTGTCCCCGGAGGTTCAGGGCTGCGGCGTGTCGTGTCTGCGGCTGCGGAAAAGTTGCGGCGCCCCGCTGGCTTGCAGGTCAACGGCTGGGTGTCATGCGCCTGTCAGCTCGCAGACGCGACATGCGGCAGCCCTGAGGCAAACGCGTAAAGAGCAACGAGGGAGGTGTTCGGTACATGAAGGATGTGACGCCCATCGCGCAAGACGACGTGATGCTGCAGCGCAAGGAGGCCCTGCGCGAGCGCGGCTTCAAGCCCGCCCAGACGGCCGAGGGCGAGCGCCTCAAGCTCAGCACGCTCGAGGAAGAGGAGCGCCGCCAGCGCAAGTACCGCGCCGCCCTGCCCATCGCCGTCGACATCCTCGAGGAGGCCCGCAACGCGCTCGCGGTGCGCTTCCGCTTCCTCGACCAGGTGCTCTGGCGCATGCCGCTGGTGCCGAGTGACCAGATCTTCGGCATCTCCTGCGACGGCCGCAGCCTGGTCTTCGACCCGGTCTACATCGTTGACCGCTTCAAGCTGGGGCCCAACGAGGTCGTGCGCGACGTGGCGCACTGCCTCTTCCACTGCATCTTCCGCCACCCCTTCGGGCTCTACATCGTGCTGCGCCAGCCCTGGGACGTGGCCTGCGACATCGCCGTCGAGGTCATGCTCATGGAGCTTCTGGGCGAGGCCTTCCCCAGCAACATGGACCGCCGCGCCAAGGACTCGCTGCGCGTGCTGCGCGCCCAGTGCGGCGGCGTGCTCACGGCCGAGCGCCTGTACCGCTTCTTCGGCGACGAGGGCAACCACACGGACTTCGCCTCGCTGGGGCGGCTGTTCTTCCACGACTCGCACGGCCTGTGGTACGGCCCGGACGACGAGGAGGGCATCGCGCAGGGGAGCACCCGCGCGCGCCGCCAGGCAGAGGGGGAGGACAGCCGCCCCCAGAGCCGCAGCCTGCCCACCCAGGGCGGCACCGAGCAGCTCGACGGCATCTCCACCGGGCCGGTCGAGGTACCCCTGCCAGACGACGAGGACGGCCCTGAGTCCGGCGAGCCCGCCGATGCCGCCGGCGACGAGCCCGGCGAGGCCCAGGGAGCGGGCGACGGCGCCGGCAGCGGGCAGCCCCAGCCCAGCGAGCAGGAGCCCCAGCCCAGCGACGAAGAGCTCGCCCAGCAGTGGGAGGAGCTCTCGCGCCGCATCCAGGTGGAGCTCGAGACGCGCCTCACCCAGCAGGGCTCCGGCGCCGGCAACCTGGTGGCCCAGCTCAGGGCCGTCAACCGCGAGAAGCACGACTACGCCGCCTTCCTCAAGCGCTTTGCCACGCTACACGAGCGCATGAAGGTCAACGACGACGAGTTCGACTACATCTACTACACCTTCG
The DNA here is from genome assembly GCA_051876105.1 of Coriobacteriales bacterium. GTDB lineage: Bacteria > Actinomycetota > Coriobacteriia > Coriobacteriales > QAMH01 > W2P13-069. The sequence goes on from JBJEHN010000142.1 coordinate 9,663, forward strand.
GGCTCAAGCGCTACGGCAACATGCCGCTCATCGAGCCGCTCGAGTACAAGGAGGACCGCCAGGTCTGCGACTTCTGCATCGCCATCGACACCTCGGAGTCGTGCTCCGGCGAGCTGGTGCAGGCCTTCGTCCGCAAGACCTACAACATCCTGCGCCAAGCGGGCAGCTTCGGCTCGCGGGTGAACATCCACATCATCCAGTGCGACGCGGCGGTGCAGCGCGACGACAAGATCCAGAGCCTGGAGCAACTCGAGCTCTTCTTGGAGGGCATGGAGCTGGTGGGCTTTGGCGGCACGGACTTCAGGCCCGTCTTCTCCTACGTGGACACGCTGGTGGAGAAGGGCGAGTTCTCGGACCTGCGGGGCATCGTCTACTTCACAGACGGCGAGGGCACCTTCCCCCGCAAGCCACCGGCCTACGACGCCGTCTTCGCCTTCCTCGACGACGGCTACAGCGACCCGGAGGTGCCGCCCTGGGCCCTCAAGGTGCTCTTGAGCGAAGACGAGCTTGACGTGAAGGAAGCGGGGCCAGCCCGCAGGAGGAGTTGAGAAGCATGAACATCAAGAAGGCAAAGCAGCAGGTCAAGGACACGATCGAGGCCTACCTCGCCTGCGACGAGCAGGGCCAGCCGCTGCTGCCGCCCGAAAAGCAGCGCCCCATCTTCCTCGTGGGCGCGCCGGGCATCGGCAAGACGGCCATCATGGCGCAGATCGCCGCGGAGCTCGACTTGGGGCTCGTGAGCTACTCGATGACGCACCACACGCGCCAGAGCGCGCTCGGCCTGCCGTTCATCGTGGAGCGCGAGTACGGCGGCTACTCCTACGAGGCCAGCGAGTACACCATGAGCGAGATCGTGGCCTCCGTCTTCGACTGCATGAGGGCCAGCGGCCGCGAGAAGGGCATCCTCTTCCTGGACGAGATCAACTGCGTCTCCGAGACGCTCTACCCCTCGATGCTGCAGTTCCTGCAGTTCAAGACCTTCGGGCGCCACCAGGTGCCGCAGGGCTGGGTGGTCGTCACCGCGGGCAACCCGCCGGAATACAACCGCAGCGTCCACGAGTTCGACGTGGTCACGCTCGACCGTGTGAAGAAGGTGGCCGTGGAGCCCGACTACGAGGCCTGGCGCTCGTACGCGGCAGACCGCGGCGTGCACCCGGCGGTGCTCACCTTCCTGGACGTGAAGAAGGACCGCTTCTACAAGGTGGAGCAGACGCTCGAGGGCAAGGCCTTCGTCACCGCGCGCGGCTGGGACGACCTCTCCGACATCATCCAGGTCTACGAGCGCCTGGGCAAGGAGGTCGACCGCGACCTGGTGGGCCACTACGTGCAGGTGCCGGCAATCGCCGCGGAGTTCGCCACCTACTACGAGCTCTTCAACAAGTACCGCGACGACTACCGCGTCGACGAGATCCTGGCGGGCTGCGCGCCGGCCGAGGTGCTACAGCGCGCCCAGGAGGCCGCCTTCGACGAGCGCCTCTCGCTGGTGGGGCTGCTGCTGGACGCCCTGGTGGCCCAGCAGGCGGCCGTCATGGAGAAGACCGACCTGCTGCTGCGCCTGCGCGACGACCTGCGCGCTGTGAAGGCCACCGTGCTCGAGCACGGGTGCGCCGCGCTGCCCCTGCTGCAGGAGCTGCAAGCCCGCCGCAGCGGCGAGCTGGAGACCCTGGCGGCAAGCGGCGGGGCCTCCGGCGCCAAGCGCAAGCTGCTGCGTGCTGAGCTCGAGCAGCTGGCCGCCTACGAGCAGGCGGTGCGCGAGGGAGCGGGGGAGGACGACGCCCAGGGCCAGCTCGCCTGCCTGGAGGCCGCCTTCGCCGCCGGTGCGGACGTTAGCGCCCAGGCAGCCGGCATCGAGGAGCAGCTCGCGGCCGCGTTCGCCTTCTTGGAGGAGGCCTTCGGCGACGCGCAGGAGATGCTCGTCTTCACCACCGAGCTCACGCAGCGCACGGCTTCTGCGCGCTTTGTGGCGCAATACGGCAGCCCCTCGTACTACCAGCACAACGAGACCATGATCCTCTCGGACCGCCAGCGCGAGCTGCGCCGCCGCATCGAGGACCTCGAGGAACTCTAGCTCCATTAGCAACCCGCGCTGGGGGCCGCGCATCCCGCAGCGCTTGTTGACCTGCAAACCGTTTTAGGAAAGGGACCACAATGAGCAAGTACACACTGACCTCCTACGAGCCCGTGAACCTGGAGCTCCCCAAGCCCCAAGTGCCCGAGAGCCTGGTGGACGAGCAGATCGCCAAGATGATGGAGCCGCTCTCCGCCTACCACGAGGTCGCAGAGGACCGCGGCGCCCTGCCGGGCGACTTCCTGGTCGTGACCACGGAGGACCCGCGCCTGGACGGCAACCCGGCCAGCAACTTCCTCATGCAGCACTCCGTCTACCACCTGGGCGCCGGCGAGATGCCCAAGACCTTTGACGACGAGCTCATCGGCCTCAAGGCCGGCCAGACCAAGGCCGTCGAGGCCCGCGTCAAGCTGCCGCTCATGGCCGACGGCGAGACCGCGCCGCTCACCATGACGCTGCACTTGGAGAAGATCCTCTACACCGTGACCCCCGAGCTCACCGACGAGCTGGTATGCGAGCACTTCGCCCCGGCCACCACGGTAGCCGAGTTCCGCGAGGGCGTGGCCAAGCAGTTCGGCCTGCCCGACATGGCCAAGACCGACCCGATGTTCCCCGACCTGGTGCTCAAGGAGCTCGCAACCCGCCTGGTGGAGGAGCCCGACGAGGCCGACCGCCTGCCCGGCATGCCCACAGACGCCCTGCGCGCCACCTGCGCCATCGACGCCCTGGCCGAGCACCTCGACATCCAGCTCGAGGAAGACGACATCATCGCCCAGATGCCCGGCGACGACCTCAACCAGCGCATCAAGGTCTACGGCCAGCTCAAGGAGCAGGGCAAGGAGGCCGAGGCCGCGGTCTTCGCCAAGCGCGAGGCCGCGCTGAGCTGGCTCGTCAACCACTCCAAGGTCTCCTACACGAAGTAACCCCAACGGCCCGCAGCGCCTGGGCTGGGAAAGGACAGGGCACATGGAATTCAAGGAGTTGCGCGAGCAGGTCGACGCCATGCCGGCCGGGCAGCGCAAGGACTACCGCAAGATCTTCTCGTTCTGCGGGGCGGGCGGCCGGGTGTGGCCGCAGCTGGCCGCGCACCTCGAGGCCGCTGCCACGGTGCGCGAGTT
>JBJEHN010000143.1:0-2542 GCA_051876105.1 Coriobacteriales bacterium
TCTTCGGTGGTTTCTGTGGAAGAGATCCCGGCATAGGCCCAGCTCAGCTGTGTAGTAGCCCTCCGCGGTACCGCTAGCAGGTTCGCGGAACCAGTACCAAAGCGGCTCATTGCTCATGATAGGGGGCCTCGAAATAATCAGCGTTTCCCTAGAGATGGCCTCGTCTACGACGTATCTTGTTTTACTCACTGTATTGAGTAAAATCACTCAATGTCATTAGAATAACAGGGAGGCGAGCCTCGATGTTCCAGCGCAAGATAGTGGAGACCATTGCAGAAAGGATGCAGGAGGATCACAACCCCCTCATCCAGGTCGTCGCCGGCCCCCGCCAGACAGGCAAGTCGACCGCGATCGCGCAGGCGCTCGGGAAGGTGGGCAAGCCCGCCCATTCGGCGAGCGCCGACGACGTCATCGCCCCCGATGTGGAGTGGCTGCGCACCGAATGGCAACAGGCGCGCAACCTACAGCGCGATTCGGGCAGGCCGGCCGTCCTCGTGCTCGACGAGGTGCAGAAGGTGCACGGCTGGCCTAATGTCGTAAAGGGCCTCTGGGATGCCGACCAACGCGAGGGGCGAGCCTTGAAGGTCGTGCTGTCCGGCTCGTCGAGCCTGCTCCTGCGCAAAGGGCTCGAGGACTCGCTGAAGGGGCGCTTCGAGGTGCTGCGCTCCACGCACTGGTGCTTTGCCGAATGTCAGGAGGCGTTCGGGTTCACGCTCGACGACTTCCTGTTCTACGGGGGCTTCCCGGGCGCCGCGCGGCTCGCCGGTGACGAGAGGCGCTGGCGGGCGTACATGCGCGACTCGATCATCGAGCCGACGATATCCAACGACGTGCTCGAGCAGGAGGACGTGCGCAAGCCGGCGCTTATGCGGGCGCTCTTCGATTTGGGCGCGCGCTTCTCTGGCCAGGAGCTCTCCTACAACAAGATGCTCGGCCAGCTGCAGGACGCAGGCAACACGACAACGCTTGCGCACTACCTGACCCTGCTCGACAAAGCTGGCGTGCTCCGCGGCCTGGAGAAGCACCGCCCGAAGGCCGTCGAGCGCAGGAAGTCGTCGCCCAGGCTCATGGTCTACGACACGGCGCTCATGACGGCGGCGTCCGGCCGCGCTAAAGATTTGCTGCTCGGCGACTCCGAGCTCCGTGGCCACCTCGTGGAGAGCGCCGTCGGGGCGCGGCTGCTCGCGATGGGGCCCGACCTCGGCTTCGACGTGCGGTGGTGGCGCGAGGGCGGCGACGAGGTCGACTTCGTGCTCGCCGGCGAGGGCAGGCTCGCGGCCATCGAGGTGAAGAGCGGGCGCACGAAGTCGCAGGGCGGCATGGCCGCGTTCCTGCGCGAATACCCGGAAGCCACGCGCATCGTGGTGGGCGGCAGCGCGGCAGGCGCCGTCACGGTGGAGGACTTCCTCCTGGGCAACGTTGCCCTGCCCTGGTCTTGATAGACGCCGCTCTCAGACGGGAGAAACGGGACGTCCCGAGACAACACGTGCCCATAACCCGACGGTCGTCGGCTCAAATCCGGCTCCCGCGACCAAATAAACTGCAGGTCAGAGGCTTGTTATCTCTGACCTGTTCTGTTTTTCCTTCACAAAAACGGGGGGTGAACAAACGCAGTGTGGAGGCGTCTTATCAAACGCTTGTTCGCCCCGTTTCCGCGTCACACCACATCCCTAGACTCACGGCATCCGTTTGAGCCGCGAGTCTAGAGGCGCATCATGTACGAGCCGTCGCGCCATGTGGCCACGTTCTTCATCGCCGGGTTCCAGCGCTGGGACGGCGCCCTGCTCCTGTCCGAGCTGCGCGCGGGCGCCTGTTCTTCGACGACCCCGACGACCCGCGGCGCTTCGCCTCGTTCGTCCCCGAGGGGAAGAGGGTCATGGTCACCCATCCCATCGACGGCGGCATGCACAAAGGGTATATCCTCGGCTACAGCAGCCTGGGCTTGGAGCACATGCTCCCCGAGTGCTTCACGGAGTGGAACAGCGGGAGCAGGGTCGAGCGAAGGGAGTTCGGCTCGTACGGCGAGATGAGGGAGCACTTCGACGGCACCGTCGAGGAGCTCAGGGAGCAGGGCCTGCTGCGCCGCGCCTGGGTGATCAAGGACGGCAAGCCCGTGTTCAGCTGGCACCTCGAGGACTGAGAGACACCTGAAAGGCAGCTTTGGCAGCTGCGTGCGGAAGGAGCGGTCATGCCATTTGGTGACTGGAACGGCGACGGAGAGGTCAGCGCCGGCGAGGCCATGGGGACGGGCGCCGCTATCGGCGGGCTCCTCGGTGACGACGGCGGAGCGGGCGGCGGGCCGGAAGGCGGTGGCGGGGGAGTCGGCTGCGGCGAGGTCTGCAGCAGCTGCTTTGCGCTCGCCGTGGGCTACCTGCTGATCGTCGGCGTCATCGCGAAGCTGCTCACCTGCGCGTTCGTCGGCTAGCAGCGCGGCCTGCGGCAGCCTGGATACAGCCCACTACCTCCAGGTTGTGGCCGCGCTGCGGGCCTCTGCTTCAGACATTTGTTCACCCCTGTTTCTGCGTCGCACCCATCGCCTAGA
>JBJEHN010000144.1:0-2527 GCA_051876105.1 Coriobacteriales bacterium
GAGCACCTCCGAGGACTACGTCCTCAACCGCTTCGACGCCGTTGTCGTAACAGTCACCGAGTAGGCTTGCTGTCCCGCGGCCAGTCGGCCAGCTGTCCGCGGGACCCCTCCCCGCCGCTCGCCGGGCCCAACACATCATCCAAACAGGATTAAATATCATCCCGAGCTCCTCTGAGCCGCCCTTTTCTATCATCACTTCACTATTATTCTCCATTAAAAATAGTTAGACATACTCAGGCAGCTCTCGCACTCGAAAGCTGCGCTGCCTTCTTGCTCTCGGGATAGGAGGACCGATGATCAAGCTCCCCCAGGTGATGGTGAGCGTTGACTTCGACAACGGGGACGACCGCAGCGGCCAGCTGGGAATGGCCTCATTGGGTTACGGCATCCACCAGGCATGGATCTACCTCGCCATGTTCTCGACCGTCGATATCTTCCAACTGCAAGAGGTTGCTACGGGCATCTTCGGAACCTCCACCTCACTCACGCTGCCCACCTCGCTGCTGGCCTTTAGTGGGCTGCTGTTGACCTTCGGCGTCTTCAACAGGCGTCTCGCAGGGCTCTTCATCTCGGGAAAGACCATGGTGGCAGGCGCCTTGCTCACCTTCTTGGGCACGATCATTCTTGCGCTGCCCTCGGCTGGGACTGCCAGCTCTCTCAGTTTGTTTTGCGAGGTGGTGTCTGGCGTGGCCACTGGCCTCGGCACCGCCGTGCTCATCATCTTCTGGGGCATGGTGTTCTCGAGCATGAACCTCTCATCCATCGTCTTGAACACAACCGTGGCAATCATGTTGGCCTTCATCATCTTGGTGAGCGTCTTTGTGGCAGCGCCGCCCGCCATGACGCCCTTCCTCACCGCTGTGCTCCCACTGCTCGAAATACCCATACTCCTCACGCGCACGCCGAACTACATAGCGCATTCGGCCAAGGTGCCCTATTTCCGCTCGCTACCCGTGCAGCAGACGTCGTTCGCGCTGAACTTCCTGCCATCGGTCTTCCTCTTTGGGCTGGCGCTGGGCGTGTTGCGCCAGGTGAGCGTGCAGAACGTGATCATGCTCGCCCTCATGGGCGACGGCACGATGTCGTTCCTTCTGGCCTGCATCGCAGCCTTCTTGGCGCTGTTCCTTATTCTCTCCTCCGCCAAGGCCGGCCCGCAGTGGAGGGGCTTCTTCCGCGTGCTGCTGCCCGTTTTGCTGGTGGCCACGATCTGCCTGCCCTTCGCGGCCGAGGGCAACTCCGTGCTGCCTGCTTGCGTGTCGCTGGTTGGCTACCTCTTCTTCGAGATGTTCATGTGGATTTACTTCTCCACCATGGCCGAGACCTACCGCATCTCCCCCGTCCTGCTCTTCGGCTTGGGCAGGGGCATGCTGGCGCTAGCAGCACTCATCGGATTCTTCGTGTTCTCGTGGATAACACCAGTGTTCTCGGCCTCCACCTACGGGAGCACGGGAGCCGTTGTCGTGGTGCTCGTCATTCTCTTCACCGCCTACCTCCTGCTGCCAGAAGACAGCGCCTTCAAGCCTCAGACGACCGTTGATCAGGGCGGCGAGGACAGTGCGGCCTACCTCTTCGAGACCAGCATCGCCACCATCAACAAGGCCCGGCAAGAGACCGATGCGGCTACCGAACAGGAGGCCCCGCCCACTGCAGTCGAGCCCGCAGAGCCAGCCGAGGTAAAGCGCGAGGGCAAGGTAAGTCTTACCGACACTCGCTCCGGAGGAGACATCGCAATCAGATCGGACGAGCACCTTGCTCGCGAATGCGAGGCGGTAGCCAACACGTTCCTACTGAGCAGGCGCGAAGCCGAGGTCTGCTTCTTGCTGGCACGCGGGCACAACTCCTCCTACATCCAGGAAAAGCTCTTCATCAGCGAGGGCACAGCAAAAACGCACACGCGCCACATCTACCGCAAGCTCGACATTCACTCCCAGGAGGAGCTGATCCGCCTCGTGGAGGGCTATTCCTACATGGACTAGCAGGCGCTGCGCTCGCGCTGCTCGCGCCAACTCCAGCCATTGAGTTCCCAGCTGGGCAGCTCATCTACCAGTGTGCGGGCCAGAGAGCCCAAAACCGGGTCTTCCTCGAGTAACGCGCCCAGACCAGCCTCTGAGAGCAGCATGCGGACAGCCTGCTTGCTGGGGGCGCTTGCCAGTCTAAAGAGCAGCTCGTCGACAGTGCGTTCGGCAAAGATCCAGTCGCTCTCGCCTTCCGGGATGTGCGCGTCGAGGTAGGCGCGCAGCTCGCACACGGAGGGCAGGGCCCGCTTCCACTCGTAGATGTCACCGCATACCAGGCTGCGCTCCGCCGGGCGCATGGGCATGGCGGAGTGGCTTGCGATGATGCGCTCGCGTGCAGCCTGCAGAGCCTGGGCCTGCTGCTCACCAAGCGGTTGCTGGGCACTGGGGCCCGCTGTCCCCAGCAGCGTGTAATGCAGCAGGTAGTCCGTACTGCCGCTGCTCCAGCACGCAAAGCTGTAGCGCTGCGACTGCGCCTCGCGGATGACGATGCCTGCAAACTCCCCAAAGCC
>JBJEHN010000145.1:0-12563 GCA_051876105.1 Coriobacteriales bacterium
GACACGCCGCAACTTCGTCAAGCTCTCTGCTGTTGCAGGCGCTGCCTGTGCGGTTGGCCTTGGCACCGAGGCCAAGCTGCACGAAACCGAGAAGGCCTATGCCGATGACGAGGTCATCAAGCAGAAGACCTTCTGCCGCTCGTGCCCGCGTGCGTGCGGCGTCATCGCCCACATCAAGAACGGCCGCGTGATCAGGCTCGAGGGCAACCCCGACGACATCTTCTCCAAGGGCGGTATGTGCGCCAAGGGCCAGTCCGGCATCCAGGCGCTCTACCACCCCAACCGCACCAAGTACCCGATGAAGCGCATCGGCGAGCGCGGCGTTGACAACACCTGGGAGCGCATCACCTGGGACGAGGCCATCGACATGATCGCCAAGGCCATGGCCGACATGCGCGACAAGTACGGCCGCAACGGCCTGCTCGAGACCACCGGCGGCGGCGGCAACCCCCGCATCATCGACTCCATCGCCTTCCGCGACTACTGGGGTGCGGGCAACGTCTTCGAGCCGGGCGCCGCGCAGTGCGCCATGCCGCGCACCTTCATCCAGAAGCAGATGGACGGCTGGCTGGGCTTCACCTCCATCGGCGACCAGCAGTGCATCGGCTGCTTCAACCCCAACTGGGACCTCGACGTCTTCGTCCAGATGGGCGGCGGCGGTGCGGCGTCTTCGTCCACCATCACCGCGCGCTTCTGGAACGAGCTGCGCGACCGCGGCTGCAAGTTCATCAACGTCGACCCCCGCTTCACGCACGACTCCGCCCGCGCCGACCTCTGGATCCCTCTGCGCGCCGGCACGGACGTCGCCTGCATGATGTACTGGATCAACTACATCTTCGAGACCGAGTCCTACGACGAGAAGTTCCTCAAGGAGTGGTCGAACCTGCCGTTCCTGGTTGACGTGACCGACACGGGCGCCACCCCCGAGCTGGGCCAGCTGCTGCGCGCCAGCCAGGTCAAGGGCCTGGACATGTCCAAGGGCGAGGGCTACGTCTACTACGACACCAAGACCAAGAAGGTCACCAAGGCCTTCGCCATGGGCCCGGACAACGAGAAGGACTACAACCCCCAGCTGTTCGGCACCGTCGAGGTCGAGTACGCAGACGGCGTGAAGCGCACCTGCAAGACCGCGGGCCAGCTGCTGCGCGAGAGCGTCGAGGGCTGGACGGCCGAGAAGGCCGCGGAGATCTGCTGGGTGCCGGCCGAGACGCTCGAGACCGCAGCCAAGTGGATCGCCGAGTCCACCAAGTTCGGCGGCGTGGGCAACGGCGTGTCCCATGACCAGAACATCCAGTCCGCCGAGGCGGCCATGTGCACCACGCTGATCAACCAGCTCAAGGGCAGCACCCAGCAGCCCGGCGCCAACGCTTCCTCGCCGCGCATCCAGGGCCAGTACCAGACCGGCCGCGAGCGCGGGCGCTTCACCTACTCCATGAGCTACGACGGCCGCGGCTACTTCAACCCCAACGTCGACGACGAGGGCAATCCCCGCGGGCCCTACATCGAGCTGCCCGCTGTCATCGAGCGCCTGGGTTACATCGAGCACAAGGGCCTGGGCGACTGGAAGCACTCCCAGATCCCGGCGGTGTACGACGCCATCATGACCGGCGAGCCCTACCAGCCGCGCGTGTGGTACGAGCGCTCCGGCAACAAGATGGTCACCCTGGCCGACTCCTCCTCCTGGATCAAGGCCTTCCCCAAGCTCGACTTCATCAGCCACACCTACATGTACCCCACCAGCTTCACCTTCGAGGCAGCCGACCTCATCCTGCCCGCCACCGAGTGGCTCGAGATGGACTACGCCCCCGGCGCCCACGGCGACTGCAACGGCTTCATCGTGGCCTGCGCGCTCACCTACGAGCATGTCGACGACCGCATGATCTACGGCACCATCTTCAAGCAGCTGGCCGACAAGTACGACGACCCCTACGCCTACAACGTCTTCTACGTGGACCAGGAGTACTACACCATCCGCGAGCGCGAGCAGTACCTGGCAGACATCGCCATCCAGGGCATGACCTGGGAGGAAACCCGCGCCGTCAACGGCTGGCGCAACTCCACGGAAGAGGAGTTCTGGGCCGCATGGGACGGTGCGCTCAACCAGCACCTCATCGTCGGCGAGGACGGCCTCTACCAGGGCATGGGCTTCAAGGGCCTGGACTACACCACCTGGGCTGAGGACATCGAGGACAACCCCCGCAAGAACCAGATGTACATGGACCGCCTGCTCTACATCTGCCGCCACGGCGACGACCCGGCCGGCGAGCTGCCGCCCGCGTCCGAGGACTACTCCACCGTGCCGTTCTATGTGGAGCCCGCCGACTTCCAGGACGACGAGATCCGCGAGAAGTACCCGCTGGTGTGCTCCAACGGCCGCCTGCCGTACTTCCACCATTCCACGCTGCGCAACATCCCCTACCTGCGCGAGACCTACCCCGTGCCCGAGCTGTGGATGGGCCCGGACGCCGCGGCCGAGCGCGGCATCAAGACCGGCGACTGGGTGAAGATCACCTCCAAGCGCTGCGAGGAAAACGAGTGCATCAAGGACGGTATCCGCGCCAAGGCCTTCGTGACCGAGGGCATCAACCCCGGCTGCTGCTACATGGAGCGCTTCTGGAACCCCGAGTTCCTGGAAGAGGGCAAGGACGCCCGCAAGAGCTGGACGACCTGCAACTACAACGTGCTCTCGCGCCGCGAGGGCCCGCACAACCCGGTCATGGGCACCTACACCCTGCGCTCCATCAACATCCAGGTCGAGAAGTCCGAGAAGCCCGAGGGCATCTGGTACGACCCCACCGACTTCGAGCCCTGGATGCCCCAACCCTGCGACAACACTGAAGGAGGTTATGCAGCATGAGTCGCTTCGCACTCGTAGTAGACGTCGACCACTGCACAGGCTGCAAGGGCTGCGAGATCGCCTGCAAAAACGAGAACAGCATCCCGCTAGACGAGCGCTGGAACCGCCTGCTCCTCTGCGGCCCCTACGGCAAGTACCCCGACGTCTCCCAGTACTACCTGCCCACCCACTGCCAGCAGTGCGAGAACGCGCCCTGCGTGCACGTGTGCCCCACCGGCGCCTCCTACCGCGACCCGGAGACCAACATCGTCCTGGTCAACAAGGAGAAGTGCATCGGCTGCAAGTACTGCATGATGGCCTGCCCCTACGGCGTGCGCTCCTGGAACCCCAAGGAGCACGTCGTGGAGAAGTGCACCATGTGCCAGCACCTCACCAGCGCCGGCGAGCTGCCCCACTGCGTGAAGGTCTGCTCCGTCCAGTGCCGCTTCTACGGCGACCTCGACGACCCCAACTCCGACGCCTCCAAGGCGCTGGCCGCCAAGCCCGACGCGGTGCACCGCCTGAAGGACTTCGGCAACAAGCCCGCCGCGGCCTACCTGCTCTCCTCCAAGTACTGCGAGTGGCATGAGGACGCAGAGGGCTGGCACGACATCCGCACGCGAGAAGAAGGGATGGGCAACTAATGGAAATCCAATGGCCCCTGGTTGCCTTCACCTGGCTCACCGGCATGGGCGGCTGGCTGCTCGCCTTCATCGCAGCCAACCAGTTCACCGGCAAGTCCAAGAAGGACATCCTCAAGCCCGTCATCGTGGGCACTGCGCTTGTGATCCTGGGCGGCTTTGCCTCGATCCTGCACCTCTCGCACGTGGAGCGCATCATGAACGCGCTCTCCAACCCCACCTCGGGCATCTTCGTCGAGGCCGTGCTGGTGGGCATCATCGCCATCTGCGGCATCGTGGCTGTGATCCTCTACAAGCGCGAGCAGCCCAAGGGCGTCAAGGTCTTCGTGGTGCTGGCCGGCCTGTTCGGCATCGTGATCAGCTTTGCGGCTGGCGAGAGCTACATCGTCATGACCAGCCACGCCGCGTGGGACACCATCCTGCTGCCGGTTGCCTACCTGGGCACCGCCACCGCCATGGGCGGCTCGCTGTGGTGGCTGCTGTGCTGCCCGGATGAGGAGAACGGCTACGGCTTTGCCGCGCTGCTCACCGCTGTGACCGCCGCCGTGGGCCTGGTCACCGTGCTGGCCTACTGCGCCGTGGGCGGCGTCTTCGGCGGCGCGGGCCTGGTGCTGGCGCTCGTGACGCTGGCCTTCGACGCCGTGGCGCTGATCGCGGCCGCCGTGGCCGTGCGCAAGCCCAACGCCAGCCTGGTCTACGTGGCCCTGGTAACCGCGCTTATCGCCGGCTTCTGCCTGCGCACCCTCATGTGGGTCGCCGGCGTTGGAGCCTTCGACTTCTTCGTGTAAGCGCCTGGGCGGGGCGCGGCCGGTTGCAACGCCTCCGGCTGCGCCCCGCCGGCCTGCCCGCTGCGGGTGGGCCGACGCTGCACGCTGCGCCTGCACGACCCATCCCCGTGCCCGAAGTTCCCCCTTCTTCCTCTTCTTCCCCCTCTTCCTCCCTTCGGGCACCGGGATGCGCCGTCCAAACGCGCGCACCGCATATCCATCTATGACGACAGGGGTGATCGTTATGACAGACGAGCAGCTGGGCAGGGAGCAGATCCCGCAGCTCATGGACATGCGCGAGGGCATTTACCGCCTCTTCGCGTCCCTCTACTTCAAGGAGCTCACGCTCGAGCAGACCAAGCTGCTCGCGGGGCAGGATTGGGACAGCTTTGCAGAGCTCGACCCGCTCATGGCGCAGGGCGCGCACAACATCAAGCGCAGCCTGCGCCGCGTGAACGGCGGCACGCGTGAGGACCTGGCTGTGGACTACGCGCACACCTTCCTGGCGGCGGGCAGCTCCAAGAACGAGTCGCGCGCCTGCCCGTACGAGAGCGTCTTCACCTCGCGCGACGGGCTGATCATGCAGGAGGCCCGCGACGAGGTCTACCGCTACATGCTGGGCGAGCACCTGGCCCCGGACGAGAGCCTGCACATCCCAGAGGACCACATCGCCTTCGTCTTCGAGTTCATGGCCAACCTCTGCCAGCGCTATGTAGAGGCCGAGGCAGCCGGCGAGTGCGCCGAGGCCGGGCGCGTGTTCGAGGTGCAGCGCCGCTTCTTCACCGAGCACATCATCAACTGGATCGACATGCTGTGCGACGCCATCGAGCGCTGCTGCCGCACGGACTTCTACCGCGGGGTTGCGCAGATGACGCGCGGCTTCCTGAGGCTCGACGAGCAGATGCTCGAGGACATGGCGGCCGCCCTGGCAGCTGGCGCCTAGGCGCGGGCGCAGAAGGAGAGTGAGACGCGTGAAGACCCAGACTCGCAGGGAGTTCGTGGCCGGGGCCTGCCTGTTTGCAGGGACCCTGGCGCTCGGCGGCGTGGCCAAGGCGGTGACGCCCGAGGAAGCCGAGCTGCTGAGGCCGCCCGGCGGCCAGTACGAGGCCAGCCTGCGCGCGCTGTGCATCAAGTGCGACCGCTGCCGCAGCGTGTGCCCGCAGCACTGTGTGGAGCCCGCCGGCGTGAGCGACGGCTTCCTGCTGGCGCGCACGCCCAAGCTCAACTTCCATCGCGGGGTCTGCGACTTCTGCGGCAAGTGCATCGAGGCCTGCCCCACGGGCGCGCTGCGCGCGTTCGACCCGTATGCGGACAAGATCGGCGTCGCGCGCATCAACACAGAGAAGTGCATCTCGTACACGCGCGGCACCTGCACGGTGTGCGAGGGCTCCTGCCCGTTTGGAGCGCTGGTGTTCAACGAGAACAACCACCCGGAGATCGACGCGAGCCTGTGCAATGGCTGCGGCGCGTGCGTCATGGTCTGCACCTCCAACGTGAACAGGGCCTTCGACGGCAACCGCGAGCGAGCGGTAGAGGTGTGGCCGGAGGTGAGCGAGTGATGGCAAGCGAAGAGCGCGAGCCGGCGCTGGAGAGCGCGCAGGCGGCGGGGAACATGCAGGCTGCAGAGACCGCAGAGGGTAGGGGACAGGCCCCAGCCCCCGAGGCCGAGCGCGCGCCGCAGGCGATGCACGGGCACGAGCGCAAGCATGCGGGCGGCATACGCCGCGTGCGGCGCGCCGTGCTGCTGGTGTGCTTCCTGCTGATCGTGGTGGGGTTGGTTGCCAACACCGGCTGGGGCACGCTTTCCTCGATGGGCGTGGGCGCCATCGCCGCCATCTGCCCGCTGGGTGCGTTGGAGACCCTCATCGCCGAGCACGCCATGGTGCCGCGCGCAATCGTGGTCCTCGTGGTCGTGCTGGTGCTGGTGGCTCTGTTCGGCCGCTTCTTCTGCAGCTGGCTGTGCCCCGTGCCGCCGGTGGTCGGCTTCTTCCACACCGGCAAGCGCAAGCGCGCCAAGGAGGCCACCGCGCGCGCTGCTGCCGATGGCCCCGCCGCGCCGGCTGAAGGCGGGGCGGGGGAGGGCGGCACTGCCGGCATCCCTTCAAGCGAGTATGAGGCCGCATGTGCCGCGGGCGCCGAGCTCGATGCTGCCGTGCGCGCCAGCGTCGCGGCCAACGTCGATCACGGCTGCGGCAGTGAGTGCACCAGCTGCAAGCTCGAGCCGCTGGGAGGCCAGCGCGACGGCTTGCACCTCGACTCGCGCCACGGCGTGCTTCTGGGCGCGCTGGCCAGCACCGCGGTGTTCGGCTTCCCGGTGTTCTGCCTCATCTGCCCCGTGGGCCTCACCATAGCCACGGTGATCTGCGTCTATCGCGCGCTGTGCCAGCAGGACCCAACGCTCTCGCTGCTGGTATTCCCGCTGATCTTGCTGGTTGAGCTGGTCTTCTTCAAGAAGTGGTGCCACAAGATCTGCCCCATGGGTGCGCTGATGAGCCTGGTGGGCGCCAAGGCGCCGTTTGCCAAGCCGCGCGTGGACGAGCAGGCATGCCTGCGCACGCAGGGCATCGACTGCCACAGCTGCGTGCAGGCGTGCCCCGAGCTGCTCGACCCCCATTCAAGCACCATCCCGGAATGCACCAAATGCGGCCTGTGCGTGGACGCCTGCCCCGCGCATGCGGTGAGCCTGAAGCTCAGGCCCGCCCGGCGCCCGCGCTAGCGCATTTGGCTGCCACCCTCATATGCGGCGGGCGGTGCAGCGCACACCCCACGCCACCGCCCCCGCACCCTCTCGGGGACAGGCCCCACACTTTGGGAACAGGCCCCGCATGCGAACGAAGAACGGACGGGGACAGGCCCCGTGCCTTGAGCGGTGCGGCTCCGGTGCCCTCTGGCGTCATCCTGAGCGGAGCGCCGCCAGGCGCGCAGTCGAAGGATCTCGAGTTGAGCCGCAAGACAACAAGCGGGGACAGGCCCTGCATGCGGACGGAAAACGGACGGGGACAGGCCCCTCCTTTGGGGACAGGCCCCGATAATGGAAGGACGGTTGTGATGGAGTACACAGAGATGCCCGGCGTTGCCTTCGAGCTGGCGGAGCGCTTGGAGAGCAGGGAGCTTGCGGAGTTCGCGCAGCTGCTCGCGCAGGTGGGGGAGGGTGTGGAGCTCGGCTGGCGCGGGCCGGAAGAGCGCACGGCTCACCCTGGCGTGGCGCTGGCGCGCGGCACCTACCGCATCAAGCAGGGGTCGTTCGTGGACCCCTTCGACCTGAGCGTCTACGGCGGCCAGTACTACGAGGCCAACCCCGCAGCCCACAACGACTGCCTGCATCTGAGCGACGAGCGCCGCGCACCCCAGGGCGCTCAGCTCCTGCGCACCGCCGGCGAGCTGCAGGCCGCGCTGGCAGCGCTGCTCCCCGCGCCCGAGGCCCCCGCAGAAGAGGCCGAGAGCGCCGAGCCTGCACCTGCGGCGGAGCTGCCGCGGTTGATCGCCCCGGAGCCGCGCTTCGAGTACCACGGCAAGCTGACCCGCGGCTGGCACGCCGAGCTCTGGCAATCCAGCGCCGAAGACCCCACCCAACTCCTCGTCTTCTGGGTCTAAGTCATTGGCCGTGTCAACCCACGACGGCGAAACCCCTCTGCACGTCAGTTCGACCAAGCGAACAGCAGCGCCCCCTCTGCCGTCATTTCAACCGTCGCGGCAGGGAGCGCCCCCTCTGCCATTTCGACCAAGCGAACGTTAGTGAGCGCGTGGAGAAATCTCAGGTGGAGCTAGGGGACCGTGAGTCGAGACACGGTCTTGCTGGTCAACCTGAGATTTCTCCACTCCGGCACTTCGTGCCTCCGGTCGAAATGACGGTCCGGGGGTGCCGTTGCAGCGCCAGTAGATGACGGCCCGGGGGCGGCGCTCCGCGCCTCCGCTCAGGATGGCGGAAAGAGGTAGGCCTCGGCTATCATGGAGGGCGGCTGATGTTGTTCAACTGGGCAGCTGATGAGGAGCGCGGTTACTTCTGCTTGCGGAGGACGCCGTAGACTTCGCCCATGTTGACGTGCTCGAATGTGCCGTCGAACTTCTTGGGCGCGGTGACGGAGAAGTCGACCTTGCTCTGGAACAGCATGACCACGTCGCCGCCGCCGTAGAGGAAGCAGCCCAGATCGCTGCCCTTCTGCACGCGCGCGCCCACCTTCACCGCCTCGTCGAACACGACGGACGACTCCTGCAGCGTTCCCACCGGCATCACGGCCACCAGGCCGCAGTCGGCGGTCTCGATGACCACCAGGCCGCGCGTCTCGAGGCCCTGGCTGCTGCCTTCTGCGGGCTCGTAGCGGTAGGCGCCGGCTTCCTCGCTCCAAGTGACCGCGCCCGCCGCCTGGATGTCTGCGGGGATCGTCAGCACCTCTCTCACGATGCCGCTCACAGGGAAGTGGAGGCGGTGGTAGTCGCTCACATCGAGCCGCGTGTGGGTGAGCGTGCCGCCGCCAAACGAGCCGGCGTAGGCGCTGCTGCCCAGCAGCTGCTGCACGCTGGCAAAGGCGGAGGACTCCACAGCCAAGCCGCTTGCACCATCCTCGCTGGCGATCAGGCCCTTCTTGCCGATGCTCCACACGCCCTGGGGCTGCGAGTCGGCGGGCGAGACCACGACCGAGCTGTCATCGTTGCCAGAAACGGGGCGCACGCTGGGCGAGCTGAGGCGGCGCGCGAAGAACTGGTTGAAGGTGAGCCAGTTGCTCGGCTCCTCGTAGAGGCGGCCGTCGAGGTTGTAGCTCGGGTCGGCCTTGACGAGCTGGTAGACCTCGGTGCTCCACGAGGCACTGGTGTCCAGGAAGCTGCCGAACTGCTCCGTGAAGGCCTTCAGCCAGGAGCGGTAGGGCTCCACGAACTGGATGGAGTTGCCGGCCAGGCCGCTGCCCTCGAGCTGCTCGAGCGGCTGGCCGCTGATGAAGTAGAGGTAGGCGAGCGCTTGGTCGAGGTCGTCGTAGAGCGGCGAGTACCCCTGCTGGGTGCTCTGCGCGAGGGCCCAGGGGTAGGCTGTACAGGCCCAGTCGAGGTAGCTGTAGAACTCCTCGAGCGTTTGCGCGGGGTTGGTGTTCTCGTCTGGGTTGACGGCCTTGGCCTGCGCGATGGAGGCCTCGAGCAGGGCGCGGAGCTCGGCGTTCTTCTCAACATGCGTGACGAGCTCCTGCGTGAGCTCCTGGTGCGCGCCGTGGTGGGCGGGTTCGACGGCGGCTGCGGGGGAGTCCTGGCCGCCCTGAGTGCCGCTGGGAGCGCTGGCGCAGGCCGCCAGGCCGAGCGCGAGCACCGCAGCCGCGGAGCCTGCAGCCAGCAGGCGCAGCACCCTCAAGAGCGCGTGCTGTTCCATGCAGACCCCCTTCCACCAGCCATGCGGGCACTCGTTTTTCGTTCTCCTGATTTTTCCAAAAGTGCAGGGCATTCGCCTTGTACGAAGGGGACGAGCGGTGATGAATTGTAGTCGAACGGGAATAATACGGGCGAAAACCACCAGATTTCTTTAAGCACCCCTTAACCCAAGAAGCCACCCCTTCACCCCCAAACCGTGCCGCGCGGCTGCCGCTCAGCGCGCGCAAAAAGGGGCCCTCGGTCAATCCGAGGGCCCCTTTGGCGGGTGGCGTTGAGCGGGCGCTTTGTGCTTACTGCTCTTCGGGAGCGTGGGCGGCCTTCACGCCCACAGCCGCTGCCGCACCCGCAACGGCGGCAACGCCGGCGATGGCGGCCATGACGCCGCGGTCGCCCGTCTTGGGGAGCACGCCCTCGCCGCTGCCCAGCTCGGAGGCATCCTTGAGCTCGAACTGCACGGGCTCTGTGTTCTTGAAGACGTAGTTGGCGGCCTGCTTGCCCTTGAGGCTCTTGGGCTCGATCCAATACGTGCCCGCAGGCTGGCTTGCGGTGTCAGCGAGCTCGCTGCCCGGCGCGCCGTTGTTGTCTGCATAGAACGTGAACACTGCCTGGACGCTGTCGCCCTTGAGAACGCGCTTGATCTTGTCCTTCATCAGCTCTGCAACATCGGTGCCCGTGGCCAGGCCCTTGAGGGTGCTCCAGTCGATGGTGAGCGCTCGCGGGTTGATCACGAACGGGATATCCGCAGCGAGCTCGGTGGGGTACTCGTTGCCAAGGGCATCCACGTGGATGTAGGTGACGGCAAAGGTGCTGCCTGATGCCGCGACGTCCAAGACGGCGTCCTCGTCCACGAGCTTGAAGTAGCCCGCACCCGAGGTCTTGCCACCCTCGAACTGCGCCTGCGAGAAGTCGTCGCCGTACGTGAGCGTGACCTTGCTGGGCAGGTAGTAGATCCCAGAGCCGGTGGACGGGTCCTCGTAGTTGCGACGGTACACGCTGTGCGCCAGGGAGGCATCCGTGAAGTCGGAGACCAAGATGCCCAGGTACTTCTTGCAGTCGTCGTAGGTACCCTTGTCGTTGAGGATGCGGTTGATGTAGCTGCTCTCGTACAGGTGCTCGTTCATGGTCTGAGCAGCGGAATAGGGGTTGCTTTCAATGGCAAAGAAGCGAGAAGAGCTGGTGTAGTTGATGGTCCAGCGGGCTTCGTCAACCGTCTGGCCGTCAACGTCCGTACTGCCGAGGGGCCACTTCCAATCGGCGGTGTCTTCAAGGGCGGCATCAACCCATGGGATCTTCTTGCTCGGCTTGTGCTGATAAGCATCCTGGGCGTAGACAGTCGTGAAGAAGCGCTGCGTCTGCGTTCCCTCTGCGACGGTGGGGTCGATGCACGAGCTGGACTCGGTGCCAGAGGAGTCGAAGATCTTGTAGAGGCCCTTGGTGTCGTTCTGATCGATGATGTCGTCCCAGTTGACCAGGTCGATGCCGTACTTGTAAGTGTCCTTTTTGTCGCCGGCAGGGGTGAAGCGCCTGAGGACCACGATCTTGCCGCGCACCTCGCCCAACGTGGGGATGCGGCTCGAGCAGTAGAACAGGTCCTTTCCGCCGTTCTCCTCCTTCTTGTAGTGCTCGATCTGAGCTGCCATCGCGTTGGTGATGGCAGTGTCGTCGCCGTGGTGGTTGGAGATGAGGGCGATGACCGTCTCGGTTGGCTGCTCAGTCAGGAACTTGTTGATGTAGCCGATGACAGTCGAGAACTTCAAATCCGTGTTCGCCTTGTTGAACGTGCTGGTACCACCGTGGTTGAGCACAGGGTCTTCCTCACCCCCCAAGCGCAGGTCAAGGTACCTGATGCCTTCGTGAAGCTGGGTGGGGATGTAGTCCTGCTGGCACTTGTACATGGATATCGTTGGACCGGCGTCGTCGTGAACGCTGCAGGTGGCGGTGTCGTGAGTACCGGGGATGGAGATGTTGCTCAGAAGGGTGTCGTCCGGGAGCTTCGACATCCAGTTGACGCCCATCGAGTATGTGTCGTACTGGGCGCAGATGCTCGATTCCGGATACTCGTCGTATTTGCCAAGGCGCTTGCCAACGACCTGCAGCTCCCATTCAAAGCTTTCGTTCTGCTGCTTTATCTCATTTTTGTCGCTGTCGCTTGAAGTATTGTCAAGTGATACGTAGAGTCCGCTCTTGACGTTTTTGATGTAATAGCAGCCGTTGTCGAGCTTCTCAAACCTGAAGGCGCGGCTGTCTTTGTCATCGAAATCCTGCCCCCACGCGTGGATGGTCTTGCCCGCCTGCTTGCTGTCCTTGTCAACAGCCCAAACGCTGTTGAGAGTCTGTGCGTTCTCTTCGAAGTTGGAGGTTGATCTGATCATGTAGGCAGAGTACTTGCTCTCCCAGGTCAGGAGCAGCTTGCTGCTGCAACTGATCTTCCACAGCCAGCAGGCATCTCCGATGGCGATGCCGTCGTTGTGGACGCCCGCAACGCGGAAGAAACCCTTGGGGCGAATGCGGACGATGTAGTCGTCAAGGGCGTTGCCGATGTCTGTGGCCGCAAGCGCCTTCTGCACGCCCAGGACGGGCACTTGCTCGGGCAGGCCGCACGCAAGAACGCCCGCGGCTGCAAGGGAGCCCGCCAAGAAGCCGCGGCGGCTGATGCCGCTACGTGTGTTGTAGGCTTTGAGAGTGCCTTCCGGTTGAGTGGGTGAGGGTTGTGAGCCGATGTGGTGTTCGCTCATGACCGCGTCCTTTCCATTGCAGCGTAGCGGCTGCGCCCGTTGGAGCCGCGGACGCACGCCGGCGGGCGCAGCCGCAGAACAGGGGCTCGCCCGCATTTCATCACCCAATTCTAATGTGAAATCGAGCACTTGCTTGCGCGCTTTCTGCAACAATTAGAGCCATGTTAATCCACAGCGGTGCTCTCTACACGTCATTTCGACCAAGCGAGCGGCTACGGGCGCCTCTCTGCCG
>JBJEHN010000146.1:0-2492 GCA_051876105.1 Coriobacteriales bacterium
TTCTTTCCCAGGGAGCCGGTGCGCACATCTCGCTCCGTCACCAGCAGATCCCCCGCCCCGATCAGCACGCGGTCAGGCTGTGAGCTGCGTAGGAAGTCACAGGAAGGAAGGGTCGTCACAAGCACCTCGACGCCCTGGTAGAGCAGCCTGTCTATGCAGTCGGAGCAGGTCTCCATGCGCTTCTCATCCAGCACAGGAAGGCCGTCTATCACAAGCAACCCGCCCGCCTCCACCTGAGGCATCCCCAGGGGCAGGACATCACCTATATCGAGCGCTTGAAGAAACTCCGGCGAGGGCCCGTCGACCCACGCAACCTGGGCCTGCCCGAACATGCGCTGCGCGTACTCGTACGCAAGGAGGCTCTTCCCGTAGCCGTGAGGGGCTGATATGAGCCTCAGCACCCCACGGTCTTGCAGCATCATCGAAATGAGGCGGTCCCTGTTGACGACCTCCATGCCCGCATAGCGGGCCAAAACGAAGCCGGTGGGCTCGAGTGCAGCGTCGGAGCCGTTCACAGCGACCACCCCGCTGTTGCCAGAGCCGTGCCCAGGCTCGCGGTGTCGCCTGCTCCGAAGGCGAGGCACATACCCGCGGAGACCAGGGCGGACACAGCAGCGCACAGCGCCACGAGACGCACCCCGCTCAAGGGCAGCGGGGGCGCTTCGCGCTCGAGCCTGCGCCTTCTCGGACGCTTGCGAGGTGGACGGACGTACGGTTCCTCCCATGCCTCAGGCTGAACAGGTGCAGCAGCTTGCCCCACGCTTGCGGCAGCTTGGACGGGCGGGCTTGGGCTCGGGCTCGAGAGGGAGGCCGCAACACCGACCTCCTCCCCCGCCTCGGGCGCATGTGCAGCGGCGCTCGCCTCAAGCGGAGCGCTGCGCTCCCGCTTTCGCTGGCGCACGCCCCTCTTCTGGTCGAGCTGGTCTCTCAGCTCTCCCATCCTCTTCTCGAAGATCGGGGCCTCCCCAGGGCCCGGGGACGGGGGGATGTCGAGCGGTGCCATCTCTCCTCCAATAAACGACGGTGGCAGGTCAAGGCTGAAAGCGTATTCCCCGCCTCGGCCAGCAAAGCCGCTTGAGCGGCAAAAACCGCGTGGGAACTTGGAGTCCCATGGGGCACGGTTTGCCCACGGGCAGCGCGGGAGCAGCCCATCACCTCCTTCATGGGGAGGAAGTGATGGGCTGCGTTGGGCACGTGAGAAATCGCAAGTCCGCCCACCTGGGGCGGAGGAGGCAAGCAGGCAGCTCGGCTACTTCGGCTGACCGGCCAGGAAGCTGCTCAGGCGGCGAGCCACATACTCCAAGCGCTCCTTGGACTCGCAACAGGGCTGCCAGTACATCAGACACAGCACGATAGCCTCGTTGACGCTGCCGAAGACGGGAGGGTAGCTCTCGCAAAGCAAGGTGGCGAAGTCGCGCACATCCGCCGAGAGCATGACGTGACACGAGGCACGAGACGCCTTGGCTTTGATGTCCGTCACCATGAGGACGCGCTCGCTCTTGATCTCCAGGAGGCGGTACACCAGACCGTCCCCGCCTGACTGCAGGTACTGTGCCCTCGTCAGCAGCAAGAGCGCCTCAACGCAGTCCGAAAACCCGCAGCCGGCAGCCCTCGCGATGGTGCCGACAGCATCCCGCAGAGGGTGATCGATGCGAAGCTTGACATCCCAGGGCTTCTTCCGGCTCTTCTCTCCCATCATTTCAAAGTACGCTCCTTTTCTGCGTTGTCACCGAGCCGCGTCGCAAGGCGGCTGCGCAGAGGATACCCCCTTATCTTTCCAAAAGAGCAGAACATTCATATGAATACCCGTTTTTCTTAATAAACAAGCACCCTATGGATAGTAGTACCATGCAATGAAGACCCAAGGAGGTGCATATGACCGACCCCCGCTCGATAACCGTCCTCACGACCCCGGAGGACGCCGACTACTACAAAAGCGTCCTCGGAGATGACGTGGACTACCGCTTCAACCTGTCCGAGACAGAGCCTCTCGAGAACTTTCTCGCCAACGTGACGATATCTGGCGGCAGCATCGTCGTCATCGACGAGAACCACTGCCTTTCGCCGGACACGATGGTTGCAGGAATCCGAGCCTACCTGAACGACCCGGCATGGGGAAGGCGAGGGCTGAGGATCATTGTTGCATGCCCGAGGAGGAAGCCCGGTGACCACCTCTTAAGCTATCTGACCACCTACTGCGGAATCTACGACATCATCTACGGCAACGGAGGCCCGCATATCAGCAACGAGCTCGCGCGCCTCATCGAGCGCCCCAACGCCCGCTGCGACGTCCTCGAGCTGCTGGAGAGCCCACGCCTCCCTGCGAGCAGCACGGAGACTCCGAGTGGCGTCCCCGCAAGCTCGATAGAGATCGGCCCTGGGGAAGAGATCTGCATCCGCATCTCCTTCGAGCGCCGCAAGAAGGGACAATGAAAAAAGAGGCTTCGGGGGTTTCTGTGGGTAGGACCTAGCGCCCGGGAAGCGCGATCGGG
>JBJEHN010000147.1:0-12319 GCA_051876105.1 Coriobacteriales bacterium
AAAACCGCAGCTCATAAGCTCAAAATCACCCGCACAATTCGCTACTCTCGGATTTGCATTTGAACGTCGGAAGTCAGGCCCATGCCCCCGTACCCGCCCAAACCCCGAGAGGCACCGCTCTTTGTTTCGGTTGCGTTAATTGTCCCCGCATCCCGCACCGGGGCCTGTCCCCATTTGTCGCGTGGGGCCTGTCCCCCATTGCGCACCCCGGGGCCTGTCCCCATCCGTATGCGGGGCCTGTCCCTCACTGCGCGCGCCGGGGCCTGTCCCCGATCGCACGGGAGCCTGTCCCCGATGGAGACGCGCGGGGCCTGTCCCCATCCGCGCGCAGGCCTGTCCCCAATTGGGGCCTGTCCCCATCAACCTGCGGGCAGATGATGCGCTATACTCCTCCTCTGCGTGCCTCTGTAGCTCAGGGGATAGAGCACCGCTCTCCTAAAGCGGGTGTCGTACGTTCGAATCGTATCAGGGGCACCAACCAGCACAATCGGCCGGCAGCCAGCGCTGTCGGCCTTTGTTTTTGGCGCTGCCCAAAGAACGTAGGGATATGACTTGCACTACTAATGGATAGCGTCTAATATGTATTTCAGTCAGTCCCCCTCAAAGCTGACTACCCAGCCTCCGGCGCGCTTGCAGGTGCGCCCCAGGAAACTCCTTTGGGAACAATCGGCCCGAACAGGAAGCAGGCCCCTGTTCGGGCCGATCCTCTTCCCGCACCCCTTCCAATGCCCCTCCCCTCCCGCCTCTCGCCGCGTTTCGCGGGGCGCTTCCCCATGGCATGCGCATGGGCGCACTACACTGGCCTGTAACGCCAACAGGGAGGTATGCGCTTGAGCGAGTTCGAGTACACGGTGAACAAATACACGGGCAAGGACGAGACCGTCGTCGTGCCCGACGAGGTGACGCGCATCGGCTACCGCGCATTCGCCAACAACAACAAGATCGTCGAGGTCGTTCTCCCAGAGGGCATCGACCAGATCGGCGAGAACGCGTTCTCGAGCTGCCTGAAGCTCGAGCGCCTCGCGCTCCCCTCAACCGTGTCGAAGCTCGGCGCAGGTGCCTTCTCTGGCTGCAGGCAGCTCCAGCCGATGGAGCTGCCCCAGCGCGTGCGCGTGCTGCCCAAGCGCCTCTTCACGCGCTGCCTGTCCTTCAAGACCTTCTGGATCCGCGACACGGTGAGCGAATTGGGCGAGTCGTGCTTCAGGAACTGCGCTGCCCTCGAGGAAGTGCACCTGCCGGACAAGCTGAGGAACATCGGGCCGTTTGCCTTTGCAGGTTGTGAATCATTGACGGAGGTCGAGATTCCGCAGGGGACGCGCACGATCGGCAAGGGAGCGTTCCAAGACTGCAAGAACCTCGTGATGGTCGCGCTCCCAGACAGCGTCGAGAGCATCGGCCCGAAGGCCTTCGCCAACTGCGTGAAGCTGCGCGCGCCGCGCTTCCCGCAAAACCTCAAGACCCTGGCGCCCGACGCATTCGAAGGCTGCGGCACCGAGGACTGCTAACCGCAGCGCCCCCGCACAATCCCATAGCAGCTGGGGACAGGCCCCCGTGTGTTTCGACAGGGACAGGCCCCAGTACGCTTGATGTGCATGCGCTTGGGGACAGGCCCCCGTGTGTTTCGACAGGGACAGGCCCCGTCACAGTCGGCGTGGGTGTGTTTGGGGGACAGGCCCCGTGTGCACACCTGGGGACAGGCCCCGTCGTTCGCACATGCGGGGACAGGCCCCGAAGCGAGGGGGACGGGCCCTGCGAGCTTGTTTGCGAGCTTGTCGGATTGGGAGCGGTGCCCTACCGAGCGTCCTCGGTTCCCCGCATGAGGATGTTCGTCCATCGTCGCGCCGTGTCGAGGTCGTGGAAGCAGTACTCCTCGATGAGCGGCTTGAGCTCGAACTCCCTCACCTCGTAGAGCGCCCGCTCGGGGTTGGCGTGGTCGAGCCCGCAGAAGTAGCTGTGCCCGATGCAGAAGTTGTTGCCATACACCTGCTTTGCGGTGGCCATCTCCTTGTTGAGGAGGGCGACGTTCTCTATCAGGGAGAGCAGGGGGTTCGAGCCGTCCTCGCGCTGGAACAACGCCACCTCGTTGGCAAAGCGCGCGTTCATCACCAGATGCCCCTTCACCAGGCGGAATGCGGGGCGCATGGTGTAGAACGCAAAGCGCCTCCTCAGCGCGTAGTCGATCCCCGTGAGCTCTCTGTCGGCAGTGTTGATGATGCCGATGATCGAGAGGTTGCTCGGCACGCAAAAGCGCACATCGCGGCCTGTTGGGCGCCCGTCGCTGTCGTACTCGTCGAATGGGAGGCTCACGTACTCGTCGCGATGGCTCGACTCCATCGCCATCGACACCAAGCCGAAGACCTTCCCCATGTCGGCGCGGTTGATCTCGTCGATGATAACGGCGTACTCGTGGCTGCGGTCCTCGTGCGCGCGCGTGCAGAAGCGCACAAAGCCGCCTGGGCGCTGGCGCATGCCGCCGGTGGGGGTTGGGCGCCATCCGTAGATGAAGTTCTCATAGGAGCTTTGGGAGTGGAACTGGATGAACTCGACGCGCGGGTCGTCGGGCATGTCCCTGCCCACCATCAGGCTCGCCAGCTTGCGCGCGGCGAAGGACTTACCTGTGCCGGGAGCGCCCTGGAGAATGAGGTTGCGCTTCTTCTGAAGAAGGTACTTGAGCTTTTGGAGGTCCTGCTCCTCGATAAAGACCTCGCTGAGGAAGTCCTCGTCGCTGTATGCCCCGGGAGCGACGCCTCCCCCGCTCGCAGTGTGTTCCATCGTTCCTCCTACCCGCACGGCGCGTTGCAGAGCCGACCGCATTGTACTGCGCCCTGCATGCACCGCGAGCCGGGGACAGGCCCTGGACACGCTTGGGGACAGGCCCCGCGTTTGCGTTCGATTGGGGACAGGCCCCGGCGGAGACAGAACACGCTTGGGGACAGGCCCCGCGTTTGCGTTCGATTGGGGACAGGCCCCGGCGGAGACACGAGGGGGACAGGCCCCGGCTGGAGACGCGCAGCTGGGGACAGGCCCCGCTGGGCGGGAAGGAGCTTTTGCAAGGGAAAAGGAAGGGGCGCCGTAGCGCCCCCGTCAGATGATCAGGCGTCTGCACCGCAAGGGAGCACTTGCTCGATCAGGCACCGGTCCTCGGTCACAGCCTGGTAGTAGCGGAAGCCGCCGCAGAAGTTGGCGGCGTCAAAGCCGTTGCCGGCGAGGATACGGCAGGCGATGTAGCTGCGCAGGCCGCTTTGGCAGATGACGAACACCGGCTTGCCGACAGGCAGCTCCCCCAGACGCTCGCGCAGCTCGTCAACCGGGATGTTCGCAAAGCCCTCGATGTGGCCGTGCGCGAACTCGGCAGGCGTACGCGTGTCCAGCAGCGTGACAGAGCCGTCTCGCGGCAGGCAGGAAAGGTCGTCGAGGTGCCACTGCTTCAGAATGCCGCGCTCGATGTTGTCTGCCATGTAGCCGGCCATGTTCACCGGGTCCTTCGCGCTGGAGTACGGCGGTGCGTACGCCAGGTCGAGGTCCTTGAGCTGCGGCGCGGTCATGCCGGCGTGGATGGCCGTGGCCAGCACGTCGATGCGCTTGTCGACGCCGTCGTAGCCCACCGCCTGCGCGCCCAAGATACGCATGCTCCCCTTCTCGAAGACGAGCTTGAGCGTCATCACCTTGCCGCCGGGGTAGTAACCGGCGTGGCTCATGGGCGAGAGGATGATCGTGTCCGCATCGAGCCCGGCTGCCAGGGCCGCGCCCTCGTTGAGGCCGGTGGCGGCGGCGGTCAGGTCGAAGACCTTGACCACGCAGCTGCCCTGCGAGCCCTGGTACTCGCTGTGCAGCCCGCAGATGTTGTCGGCGATGATGCGGCCCTGCTTGTTGGCGGGACCGGCCAGCGAGATGAGCGCGTCCTCGCCCGTCACGGCGTGCTTGACCTGCACGGCGTCGCCAGCGGCATAGATGTCCGGCACGGAGGTCCGCATCGAGGAGTCAACCACGATGCTGCCCTTGATGCCCAGCTCGAGGCCCGCATCGCGCGCCAGCTGGGTGTCTGGCGTGACGCCGATGGCGAGCACCGCTATGTCGGCCTCGATCGGCGCGGCGTCCTTCACCATCACGCGCACACCGCCATCCCCGGTCCGCTCGAAGGCCTGCACGCTGTGCCCCAGCTCCAGGCGGATGCCGTGCTTGCGACACTCCGCGTGGATGAGCGCGGCCATGTCCGGGTCGAAGGGCTTCATCAGCTGCCGGGGGCGCTGCACGATGGTAACCTCCAGGCCCAGCTCGCGCAGATTCTCCGCAAGCTCGAGCCCGATGAAGCCGCCGCCTGCCAGCACGGCGCTGCGCGGCCGCTCGCGCTCGATGCAGTCCTTGATCGCGAAGGTGTCCTCTACAGTGCGCAGGGTAAAGAGGTGCTCGATGTCGGTGCCGGGCACGGGCGGCAGGCTGGGCTTGGCGCCGGGGCAGAGCACGAGCTTGTCGTAGGGCTCCTCGAACTCCTCGCCGGTCTCCAGCGCGCGCACGCTCACAGTCTTGCGCTGCACGTTGATGGCGGTGACCTCGTGGCGCACGCGCATATCGACGCGGAAGCGCCTCCAGAAGCTCTGGGGTGTCTGAAGCGTGAGCTTGTCGCGCTCCTCGATCACGCCGCCGATGTAGTAGGGCAGGCCGCAGTTGGCGTAGCTGATGTAGCCGCTGCGCTCAAAGACGGTGATGCGCGCGTGCTCGTCGAGCCTGCGGATGCGCGCGGCCGCCGTTGCGCCGCCCGCTACTCCGCCGACGATGACGACCCTGTTGCCGCTGGGAGCGCCGGCAGGGGCGGTGGTTGCGGTGGGGGCCATGGCTACTTCACCAGCTTGCCGGTGTAGGAGGAGATGCCCCCGATGTCGTGCACGTTGGTGAAGCCCAGCACCTTGAGGGCGTTGGCGGCCTGGCGGCTGCGCCCGCCGCTCAGGCAGTAGACGTAGACGGGCTGGTTCTTGTCCTTGATCAGCTTGTTCGCGCGCTCGATGACCGGCAGCGGCACGTTCTTGGCACCGGGGATGTGGCCCGTGTCGAACTCGTGCTTGGCGCGCACATCCAGTAGCCAGCCCTCTGCACCGGCATTGAACTCCTCGACGCCCTTGTTGATGTCCTTGCCCATCAGCTTGCCGAAGAATCCCATGGCAGCTCCTCTTGTGGAATGGGGGTGGTCACGGCAGCTCGACAGAACAGCACCGTCTCCTCTTACCAGCTATTCTCTCATGCGCAGCGCGGGCGCTGGTTCTCTTGCGACAGCTGTATACAAAGCGATGACGAGCCCGCGGGAGCCGCATGTGGGGACAGGCCCTGGTTGAGGGACAGGCCCCGCATTCGGATGGGGACAGGCCCCGTGTGCAACTGGGGACAGGCCCCAGCGGAGACGCGGGTGTATGGGGACAGGCCCCGTGTCTTCTGGATGGGGACAGGCCCCCGACCGGGGACAGGCCCCGTGTCTTCTGGATGGGGACAGGCCCCGGTTATTCGACGGAGCGAACGTGTACGACCAGCGCCTCGTCGACGGTGAACTTCACCTCGCGGCCCGCAAAGGTCATCCCGTAGATGCGCTCGGGGTCGTGGTGGAAGGCGGGGCGCGGGTCGCAGGCAAGCGTCTCGAGGAGCGCTTCGGCATCGCTGCCAAAGGGTTGAAGAAAGGCTTCGGGGCACTCTACGTGCAGCTTGCAAGGCGCTCCGGACGACGCAAAGCCGCCCGCTGCGTCCGCGATGCTGTCGGTGAAGGGGATGTAGGGCTTGATGTCGTAGATGGGGGTGCCGTCGACGAGATCTGCCCCGCGCACCTTGAGGACCGTCCCCCTCCCCTTCTCATGCGCGAGCCCGGCAAGGCTCACCTCCGAGAGACCCAGGTTGTTCGGGCGGAACGGGCTCCTGCACGCGAACACCCCAACCTTCTCGTTGCCACCGAGGCGCGGCGGTCTGACGAGAGGCGACCATTCCCCGTCTTCCCGGCGGGCCTGGTGAAAACCCCAGATGAGCCAGAGATGCGAGAAGCCCTCGATGCCGCGCAACGCGTCTGGAGTGCGGAAGCGCGGCTCGAAGACGATCGTCGCCTCGGCCGACTGCACCAGCCCGCTTTGCCGCGGAACTCCGAACTTCGTCCCGTAGGGGGTGTGGATGCGGGCGATCGGCTCGATGACGACCGTGTCGCTCGGGGGACAGGCCCCGTTGCCGGCCTCGTTGCCCGCTGGGGGACAGGCCCTACGCCCCTCACGCGTGGGGACAGGCCCCGACTGCGACCCCGGCTGCAGCGGGGACAGGCCCCCGCAGTCGCTTGGGGGACAGGCCCCGTTGCCGGCCTCGTTGCCCGCTGGGGGACAGGCCCCGTCACCTGTTGGGGGACAGGCCCCGGAGTTCGCAGTGAGACGACCATCGTGCTCGCTGTGCATGGAGCCTCCCTAGAGCTGCTCGATGAGCGCGAAGAGCTCGTCGACGATGTCGCTTGCGGGCACCTTGCGCAGAGGCTCGCCGTGGGCGAAGAGCATGCCGCTCTCGCGCCCGCAGGCCACCCCGCAGTCGGCATCGCGTGCCTCGCCGGGGCCGTTGACGACGCAGCCCATCACCGCGACCTTCAGCGGCTTGCGCACGCCCTGCAGGCGGCGCCCCACCTCCGTGGCGATGGGAATCATGTCAACCTGGCAGCGGCTGCAGGTGGGGCAGCTGATGAGCTCGGGGCGCACGCGGCGAACATCGACGGCGGCCAGTATCCCGTAGGCGACTGGGATCTCCTCGACCGGGTCGGCCGTCAGGCTCACGCGCAGGGTGTCGCCGATTCCCTCGGCAAGCAGCATGCCCAGGCCCGCCGCAGACTTGATCGTCCCCTGCTGCACCGTGCCCGCCTCTGTGACGCCGATGTGCAGCGGCACCCGCGGCAGCTCCTGCGAGAGCTGGCGGTACGCGGCAACCGTCGTCATCACGTCGTGCGACTTGGCGGAGATGACGATGTCCTCAAAGCCCCTGCTGCGGAAGTGCTCGACAAAGCCGGCCGCAGACAGCGCCAGCTTCTGCGGCTGCGTGAGGTCGCTGCGGGCGGCAACCGCGTCCTCGAGCGACCCCGCGTTCACGCCGATGCGGATGGGGATGCCCGCCTCGCCCGCAGCGTCGATAACGGCGTCGACACGCTCCTGCGCGCCGATGTTTCCGGGGTTGATGCGCAGCGCAGCGGCCCCAGAGCGCACGGCGCCGATGGCGATCTGGTGATCGAAGTGCACGTCGGCGATCACGGGCAGCGGGCTGCGCTCGCACACCCGCCCAAAGGCCTCGACGCTCGCGCGGTTGGGGATGGCGACACGCACGAGCTCGCAGCCGGCCTGGGCAAGGCGCGCGATCTGCGCGAGGTTGCCCTCGACGTCGAGGACGGGCCCGCTCTCACCCTCGACCATGGGGAGGTTGGTCATCGACTGCACTACGACGGGTGCCCCGCCGCCGATCGCCACGCCGCCCACATCAACCGGTCGGGTCATCTGGCGCGCGCTGGGGTTGTTCGTGCATCGGGCGGTCTGGGACATGGCTCCCCCTCGTGTTCTGCATGTGGCGTTGTTCGGATTTGCTCATCCTACTGCAACAGCGAGCCCGCAGGCTGCACGGCCGGCGCCCCTCTCCGTCAGAGCCGTCGCGTCGACGCCCTCATCACCTCGAGGCACGCGGGCCTCTTTCCACACATGATGAGCGCGCGACCCCTGTACACCCTCCCGAGGTGGAAGTGGCAGGCCGGCGCGCACTGATTGCAGCGCAGCTCATCGGGCGAGTACCCGAGCAGGTCCTCATCGCTCAGCTCAAGGAGTCTCTTGTCGACAGGCATCTCTCACAGCTCCCCGAAGACGCGGTGCCAGTTCTCCTCGAGCTGGGCCTCCATCGAG
The DNA here is from genome assembly GCA_051876105.1 of Coriobacteriales bacterium. Lineage (GTDB taxonomy): Bacteria > Actinomycetota > Coriobacteriia > Coriobacteriales > QAMH01 > W2P13-069. Next base: position 7,884 of record JBJEHN010000147.1, read on the forward strand.
CACGAGCGGAGCTGCTCGAGCTGCTGGAGGAGAACGCGCATCTGGGAGGCCCATTCCTGCGGCGAGGGATCCCTCTGTGGCGTGCTGGCGTCTGCATCGGTCTCGAGCAGCAAGCGCTGCGCGGGCAGCTGACGGGCGTACTCGCGGCCCCGTCTTGAGGCGAGCTGGCGCGGCCCCATCGAGACCATGCAGCCGGCCTCGAGAATGCGCGCGAGCGCCGGCCCACCGCCTGCAAAGCCATGGAATATGCAGGTGCAGCGCTTAAGCGCGCCCGCTTCCTCCAGCAGCTGCAGGGCCTCGAGCTCGGCGCCGCGGGTGTGGAGCGAGACGACGCGCTCCTCGGTCGCGGCGGTGCGGCAGACGCCCCCGAACACACGCAGCTGCAAGGCGGCGCTCGCAGCAAAGCGGCCGCTCAGGTCGAGGCCGACCTCCCCCAGCCAGCGCTGCCCCCCGGCTGCGCTCTCGAGCGCGGCCAGCAGCTGTTCGGCCTCCTCCTCGCCCGCTTGCTCCAGCTCCCAAGGGTGCAGGCCGAGCCCGACGAGCACGTTGGGGGCGCCCTCGAAGCGCTGGCGCACGCTGGCGAACTCGGCGGGAGTGCAGGTCACCGCGAGCAGGCGGGCCCCGGACCGCTGTGCCAGCTGGGCGACCTGGGGGCCGCTCGACAGCGCACCGAGGTGGATGTGGGCGTCGGAGGGCATCGCGTTGGCGCGGGCCTACTCGCCCTTGGCCGGCACGCTGTAGCGCATCAGCACCTGCTGAGTGGGAGCCACGCTCAGAATCTCCTCCTGAATGCGGTCAAAGCACGACAGGATGTCGATGTTTTGGGGACAGGCCCCAACGCACGAGCCGCAGCGCGTGCACTCCGTGGGCAGGCTCTTGCCGCCGTTGAAGCGCACGACAAAGCCCAGCAGCCAGCCGGAGTTGGCCGCGTCTTGGAAGTTGATGAAATGGTTGAGAACGTTGATGCTCTGCGAGATGCCGATGTTGGCAGGGCAGACCTTGGCACAGTAGTCGCAGCCGGTGCAGGGGACGATGTCACTGGATGCGAGGGCCTCCTGGGCGGCGCGGATGGCGTCGAGCTCGTCGTCGCTGAGCGGCTTGAAGCCCTTGAGAAGGCGGTGGTTGTCGCGCACCTGCTCGATCGAGTTCATGCCGGACAGCGTGCAGACGACGTTGGGGCAGCTCGCCGCAAAGCGCAGACCCGCGGTGGCGTAGGAGTCATCGGGCATGCGCTCGTCGAGGATCTTCTTGACCGCTTCCGGCGGGTCGGCGAGCATGCCGCCCTTGAGCGGCTCCATGGCGATAACGGGCAGGTTGTGGGCGCGGGCGACCTCGATGCACTCGCGCTCGAGGAAGGTCGCGCTGTCGTAGTCCGCGTAGTTCACCTGGAGCTGGACGAGCTCTGCTTCGGGGTAGGCGGCGATGAAGGACTCGAGCTCCTGCGGCGTGCAGTGGGCGGAGAAGCCAATGTGCTTGGCCAGCCCGCGCTCCTTCACGCCCTTCACGAACTCCCAGCAGCCGTACTTCTCGAAGGAGGCCGTGCGCGAGCCGCCCAGATTGTGCATGAGGTAGACGTCGAGGTAGTCGACGCCGAGGGTCGACAGCGTCTCTTGGAGCTGGCGCTCGAGGTCATCGGGGCTCTCGCAGCAGGTCCAGGTGACGCACTTCGAGGCGATGAGGTAGGAGTCGCGCGGGTAGCGGTCGACCAGCGCGGCCTTGAGGGCCTTCTCGCTGTTGGGGTAGGCCCAAGCCGTGTCGAAGTACGTGCCGCCCGCCTCCATGTAGGCGTCGATCATCTCGGAGACTTGGGCGATGTCGATGCTGTCTGTCTCGCGCCCCTCAAAGCGCATGCACCCAAAGCCGAGCGGGCTGATCCTGCTAGTGTCGAGTGTCATAGGGTCTCCCTCCCTCTGCCGACGATGAGCAGATTGTACGCCGCCTGCGCCGCCCGCGTGCAGCGCAGGACGGGGGGACAGGCCCCGTTCGAGTGAGGGGACAGGCCCCGGCGCGGTTGGGGACAGGCCCCGGTTAGGGGACAGGCCCCACTTCGAGCGCGCAGTGCAAGGTTGAGGGCAAGCCTCACCTCGGGGACAGGCCCCGCGCAAGTGAGGGGACAGGCCCCAGCGCGGCAACGCCGATGCGCCGAGAGGAGTAAGCTGTCAGTGGCGTCATGACGCCGGCATCTCAAAGGATTGGAGCCTGCCTTGGCCATCGACTTCGTGTCTCTCGCTGTCATCGCACTCGTCTCTGCGCTCGTCCCCATCATTGCCCGCCTCATCCCGGGGCGCCCGATCCCAGAAACCGTCTTCCTCCTCTTCATCGGGGCAGCGCTCGGGCCCAGCGTCCTCGGCATCCTGAGCATTGACGAGACCATCTCGTTCCTCTCGGAGCTCGGCGTCGCCTTCCTCTTCTTGCTCGCCGGCTTCGAGATCGAGCCTCGCAACCTTGCACGCACTCAGGGAAAGCACGCGCTGGGCACATGGCTCGTCTCCTTCGGCATCGCCCTGGGCCTGGTGTTTGTCGCTGGAATCGGGCTCGAGAACCAGCTGGAGGGCCTCGCTGTCGCCATCGCGCTCACCAGCACCGCCCTCGGCACCCTGATGCCCATCCTGAAGGAGCGCGGCCTGATGGGGACGCGCCTGGGCAACACCATCATCTCGTTCGGCACCTGGGGTGAGCTCGGGCCGGTTCTGGCTATGGCCCTGCTCCTCTCAAGCCGCAGCGCGCTTGCAAGCGCCATCATCATGCTCGCGCTGCTGCTGCTCTGCATTGGCGTGGGAGTGCTTGGCAAGCGCTTCAGAAGCTACTCCGGGCGCATCTTCGACTTCATCGTCGAAGGCAGTCAGACAACATCGCAGACCTACGTTCGCCTCACGGTCCTGCTCCTTGTGAGCATGGTGGCGCTCTCTGCGATCTTCGACCTCGACATCGTGCTGGGCGCCTTCGCCGCCGGCTTCGTCCTGCGCTCCATCGTCCCAGAAGAGAACGAGACCCTCGAGCTTAAGCTCAACGGCATGGCGCACGGCTTCTTCATCCCGCTGTTCTTCATCGTCTCCGGCGTGAAAATCGACCTCAGCGCAGTTGTCGCAAAGCCGCTGATGCTCGTCGGCTTCATCGCTTTGCTGATGTTCGTGCGTTTCCTGCCCATCCTTGTTGACCTGCGCATTTGCCCCGAGAGCAGGGACATGGCATGGGGTGACCGCGTAAGTGTGGCGCTCTACTGCACCACAGCCCTGCCTATCATCGTGGCGGTAACGAGCCTGGCGGTTGGTGCCGGAGCCATGCAGGAGCAGACCGCCTCGGTCCTGGTGTGTGCGGGTGCGGTGACGGTGCTGATCATGCCCCTGCTTGCGATGGTTGCCCAACGCACCGGCGATGCCAAGCCGGTTGAGGCGGTCACAGAGATCGTCCAGGAACCCAGCCGCGCCGGGGACATCCTCCGCAACCACGTCGCCCTCTCGCGCCTGATGGCGACCGAGCGCAAGGAGGAGGAGAAACAGCTGCTGGAGCGCGCTGTAGAGCGGCGCAGCCAGCGCAGGAAGATGACGCTCGAGGCGGCCGGCGAGGCGGCGCAGATGCACCGCGAGATAAACCGCGCCCTGCTCGAGCAGGTGCAGGCTGTCCATGCGGCAGATCACGAGCGGGTCGCCCAGGAGTTCCAGGAGCTGCGAGAGAAGGCGCGAAAGGACCGCAACTTGCCCCGCGACCCCGACAAGGTGTAGCAGCCGCGCGCCCAGCCCCCTGGGGACAGGCCCCGCATCCCCTTTGGGGACAGGCCCCGCATCCCCTTTGGGGACAGGCCCCGCATTGCCCCCTGGGGACAGGCCCCGAATTCGCACTGCTGCTCGCACTTGGGGGACAGGCCCCACACCGCACCTTGGCTACGAGAGGAGCACCACGATGAGGATCGCTGTGAGCGCATGCCTGTTTGGCGCGAACTGCAAGTACAACGGCGGTAACAACCTCAACCAGGAGCTGGTGGATGCCCTGGAGGGGTTCGATGTCGTCCTGCTTTGCCCGGAGCTAGCTGGCGGCTTGCCGTGTCCCCGCCCGCCCATCGAGCTGAGGGGAGACCGCGTTATCAGCTCCGACGGGCTCGACGTTACCGAGAAGGTGCAGAGGGGGATTGGGATGTGCATCGAGCAGGCAGATGGCTGCGCGGCTGCCGTGCTGCAGCACAGAAGCCCCACCTGCGGCGTACATCAGGTGTACGACGGGAGCTTCTCTGGGACCCTCATCGAAGGCTCAGGACTCTTCGCGCGCGCCATGCAGCAACGGGGAATCACGTGCTTCGAACCAGGAGACGAAAAGCTCGAGGCATTCCTCAAGAAAACATCGGGTTAATCGCTCGCGAAGCTGGAGCCTGTCCCCGGCCGCGCTCAGGACACCACCCTATTCCCCTGGGGCCTGTCCCCACGTCGCGAATTACCTTAATC
>JBJEHN010000148.1:0-12279 GCA_051876105.1 Coriobacteriales bacterium
TTCGCAAGAGGAAACCCCCTATTTTTCTGCCTAATGCCTCCCACCGCGCCGCAGGTAATCAAGCCCTCGCAAACCTCCCACTCGAAATGAAACAATAGGCTCTGTTAACCCACTTTGGATACGACTTCAGTAACGATAGCTAAACGCCAGACTTACGCCATCGTTCAGCCATAATGGGAGCGCTACAATACTCTCATCCGAAGAGATTGGAGAGCCGCGCCATGGCCCAGATCAAGCCGACCACCGTCCGCATAGACCCCGAGGTGAAGGAGAGGGCAGCCGCCGTGTTCGCGGGGCTGGGGATGAGCCTGTCGACCGGCGTGGAGGTGTGCCTGCGCGCGGTCGTGCGCGCAAACGGCATCCCCTTCGACATGACGCTGGCCTCCGGCGAGGGCGACGAGCGGTGACGGCCGCCAGGGGCGACATCCTCAGCTCCATAGCGGGGCAGTTCCTGCCGCAGATGACCCCCGCCGAGCGCAGGGCCGCCATCGAGTCGCTGCAGCGCATCATCGACGAGGAGCGCTTCAGGCTGGCGACCGACGGGGCCGACAGCCCCTGCGCCTGCCCCAAATGCGGCTGCGAGCGCTCCGTCAAGCGCGGGAGGGACTCGGCGGGCCGCCAGCGCCACAAGTGCAAGGGGTGCGGGGCGACCTTCACCGCCGCGTCCGGGGGCGTGCTGTCCAACTCGAAGCTGCAGGACGCGACGTGGCAGCGCTTCGCCGCCTGCTTCGTCGACCGCCTGCCGCTGCGCGAGTGCGCCCAGCGCTGCCAGGTGAGCCTCAAGACGGCCTGGTTCATGCGCCACCGCGTGCTGGAGGCCCTCTGGAAGCACATGCCCCGCTTCCAGGTGCAGGAGGGCTGCGGGGCCGTGCTCGACGAGACCTTCTTCAACGAGAACTTCAAGGGAAACCACACCCGCTCAGCGGATTTCAAGATGCCCAGGAAGGCGCGGCACCGCGGCAGGGAGAACCACACCCGCGGGATATCGCACGACCTGATCTGCGTGCTCACCGGGGTCAACGACGCCGGCGACTTCTTCTTCGACGTGGCCTGCCGCGGCAAGCTCTCGCGAGAGACCGCCTACAGCCTGCTGGAGGGGCGTGTGGAGGAGGGCTCCATCGTCAGCACCGACAAGCTGCAGAGCTACGCGCCCGCGCTGAGGGAGCTCGGGGTCGCCTGCCACAACGCGTTCGACTCCAAGACCCAGAAGGGCCCGCTCAACCCCGTCAACACGCTCCACTCGCTCATCGAGGGCTTCATGGCCCCGTTCAAGGGCGTCTCCACCCGCAGGCTCGAGAAGTACCTCGCCTGGTTCAAGTGGGACCGCAGCTTCCGCCGCGGGAAGACGGCGGCGGACACGGCGGAGGTGGCGCTGCGCCAGCTCGCGGGCGGGACCTACGAGACGACCTGGCGCAAGTGCAAGGACACGCCGTACCCGTTCTTCGAGTACTGGGAGCGGCAGGGCGCGGCGTAGGAGGCCCGCACCGGGTCCTACTCCCTCACGTACTCGATGATGTCGCCCGGCTGGCAGTCGAGGTAGTCGCACATCGCCTCGAGCGTCGAGAAGCGGATGGCGCGCACCTTGCCCGTCTTGATGTTGGACATGTTGGCCCTGGTGATGCCGGCCGCCTGGGCGAGCTCGGTGACGCTGACGTTGCGCTCGGCGAGCAGGTCGTCTAGGTGGAGGATGATCGGCATGGTCTTCAGATGGTCGCGTCTTGCTCGGACTGGAGCTCGGCCCCGCAGTCGAAGGCATGCGACAGCCCCCACAGGAAGCAGGCGACCACGAGCGCCGTCACATCGAGCTGGGCGGTGAAGGCGGTGCCTCCGCCCCCTGCCGTGAGGGCCTGCCAGTCCGCGGGGAAGCCGGAGAACCCGAAGCCGAGGTTGAGGGGCAGCAGGGGCTGGCCCTGGCAGGCGAGGTAGAGCAGGGAGAACGCGAGCTCGGCGAGCGCCAGGAAGAGGAACGCGCCGGCCGCGACCCTCAGATGCCTGCCGGATTGCGCGCAGAACACGGTGCCGGACTCGGCTGCCCGCGAGACGACGGCCCTCGCCTGGCGCGCAGCCACCCAGTAGGCCAGGAAGCCGCATGCTAGCTGGGCGAAGAGGGCGGCCGAGGCGGCCCAGGGGAGCAGCTCGCCGCTCGCCGTCACGACCCACCCAGCGCCGCCGCCGTCGACGGCGACGAGCTTGGCGAGCGCAACGGCGCAGATCAGCAGGAGGAAGAGCGCCGCGTAGTAGAGCGCGCCGGTGATGGCGCGGGCGAGCTTGAGGCCGCGGCCCCGCCTGCTGTCCTCGCGCCCCTTCCAAACAGGGATGCTGCTGTCGACCCTCACGCTCATCTCCGACCTCCTGTCTGTCTGTCCAAGCAACCCCTCAGAAGCTGTCGGGGTTGCCGTTTCCAGCGCAAGTATAGCAGAAACGTATCGTTTTACAGTACGTTATGCCCTATGCGGGGGATAAGTGCGCTCGGGAGCTGCGAGACTCGTATCCAAAGTGGGTTAACAGAGCCAAACAATATTCTCATCTTGTTCCTGTTTTTAAACTTTATTTCAATACAAATCTATCTTTTAACTGATATACTCTTTGTAAAGAACAACCTTCTAAGAGATAGGGTGTTGATATGAAGAGCAAGGCGAGGGATTGCTCCGGACACGTATTTAATAGGAGAGAGTTTGGCGCACTGGCTATAGGCTTGGCCGCAGGCAGCTTTGCATTGCCAGAGAGTGCGGCGGCGGCACCGCTTCATGAGTCGCAGGTAAGAGATTCCATTGGGCGCACCACCAAGCTTGGCAGGGTTTCCCAGGTCACGCCGCTGGGGATGCAGGCTCAGACGCTGCTCACCGTCCTGTTCCCCGAGGGCCTGACCTCCCTGGCCGCCGGCGTCAGAGAGGATGCGGCCGACTACGCTCGCGCCGGCCTCGACCGGCTTCTGAGCCTGCCCGAGACCGGCGCCGCGCTGTCGTCCTGCGCAAAGGACCTCTCGGTTGAGAGCCTCTCCGTCTCGATGCCCGACTTGGTGCTGGATGCAGGCGTGCCGAAAGACGGCCTCGGGCAGGCGCTTGACCGAGTCCAAAGGGAGACCGGTTCTCCCTGCATGTTCCTCAGCCTGGAGTTCGGCGAGCTTGCCCCGACTCTCAGAAAGCTCGGGCCGGTCGTTGGAAGAGGCGATCGCGCCGAGGCGTTGGCACTCTACTCGGACGAGTCCTTGAGGAGCACGTGCGGAGTGGTTCCCGCAGCTGACACGGCCCCCAAGGTCTTCTATGCCCCGCACGAGATGGGGATGAAAGCCGGCAAGAGTCTCCTTTCCCAGCAGGTGCCGGCGATAGAGCATGTGGGGGCTTTCGCTATCACATCCCCCTACAACGCGTCGAGGAGAGAGGTGGACATGGAGCTCCTCCAACAGGAGGATCCCGACCTCGTCATCTTCGACGACGTCGACGTGCTCGAGTCCCTCTGGAACAGGGAGGGGGAGGCTTGGCGGCTCTGGAAGCAGCTCCCCGCGATCCGCTGGGGGCAGTTCGCCGTCAGCCCGGCGCTCATGCACAGCTGGCTCGGGTCGCCGGTCTTCCTCCAGACGATCGGCGTCCAGTGGCTGGCAAACCTCTTCGAGCCAGGCAGCTTCGACCTCGCAAGCACAGCAAGGGAGTATTACGAGCTCTTCTACGGCTTGGAGATCGACAGGGCGGAGGCATCGGCCCTCCTCGGCTCCTATGACGCCCTGGGGGCATGGAGGTGACCGAGCCGAGCGAGATGCAGCTCGAGCTCGCTGCGACCTGCCTGACGGGCCTCGACGTGGATGCCGCTGAGAGCAAGCTGCGCACGATGGACGCCGCAGTCCGCATAGCTCGCGGTTGCGCGACCCCTGAGGACGAGATGGCGCTGCTAGCGCAGGGAGCTAAGCGAGAATCGGCGACGGGTGTGCTCGCTCAGATCTCGGAGGCGGCATCCTGCCGCGGTGTTCCCTTCGCGGTAATCAAGGGCCTCTCGTTCGAGAAGTGCCTCTACGGCGATGCGATGCTTCGCGATGTCGGCGACATCGACCTGCTTGCCTGCTCAGATTGCTGCGACGATCTCCACACCTTGCTCGACGGCATGGGGTACAGACAGCGCATCGGCCCCTCTAGCGCGAACGGCTCGAGAGGCAGGTGCTATGCCGCCGTCGCCGCCTCTGCTCTGGGAGAGGGCGAGGCGCGCGAGCTCCGCGACCGGCCTGTCAGGAGGCGCCCCCTCAAGCAGGAGCTCTCCCCCTATGTCAAGGCGGGGTATCCCACAGTCGAGGTCCACGACGGGTTCGGGCACCTGCCAGAGCCGTTCCTTCAGCGGGTGATCGGCGATGCGGCAGCCAGTCCATACCACCTCGTTGGGAACCCGCTCGACAACCTCGTCTTCCTGCTGCTGAGCACCTACGAGAACTCGGAGTCCTTCTACAGCAACGCGTTCGACTACGGCGTCGTGCTGCGCGACTACGTCGACCTGCGCTTCTTCTTCGCGCGGTACCGAGACTCCGTCGACTGGGGGGAAGCCGTAAGGCTCCTGAGCGGGCTCGGCCTAGCCGAGAGGGCGGGCGTCGTCCTCGGAAATCTCGAGAGCCTCTACGGGCCAGATGCTTGCTGCGGATGCCTATCGGGCATCGCGAGGCGGACGAGCCCGTGGGGCGTCGGCATAGAGAGGCGCCTCGGTGACGAAGAGGCGGCGAGAGAGGCTGCGGTCAAGCTGCTGCGGGCACGTCTGCTGAGGGCTGCCGAGGCGGTGCCCCTGCCTGCTCGCCAACCTGCATCCCCCGTCCGCGCTCGCAACAGCCGCGGCGCTGGCTTCAGCTTGGGGCTCGAGGGGGAGGAGCTCGTCGCGGCCTGGGATCTGCCGGGTTCCATGCTCGATGAGGGGCACTACTACCAGGTGATGCTCTTCCCGCTGCAAGGCGAGTGTGACAACCTGGCGTACCGCATCGGCTTGGGCCTGTTCGGTGGGCAGCTGCGCGCTTGCGGCCACTGGAGCCGGCGTTTCATGCAGGGCGCTGCTGTAAAGAGGCTCTCGGGTGACGAGCTGCCCGTTACCGTCTCAGACCGGGATGGAATCGTCCGCGCCGCCGTAAGCATCGAGGCAAGCGCAGTTGGCGCCCCTGCTGGGAGGTTTGCGGTCTCCCCGGCGGCATACGAGCGCAACCACGGCAACGTCTTCTGGGACGTCGACGAGCTGGCGGTGCGCCTGCTGGAAGACGTGGCGGTTAGCCACCTCGCCCTCTTCGGCGAGGACGCCGGCCTCGTCGTCACGTTCTCCTTCTCCTGTCTGACCGTAGCTGTGGCGTTCGAGGACGAGGACCTCATGCGGCGCGTGCGCGGGGTTCTCCCAGACTCAGCGGATGGATGGCTCATCGCCTCGGGCACCGCGAGCCTGAGCCTGTGCGTGAGGGGCACCGCAGAAGGGGAGTACTCGGTGTTGCGCGATGGCTGTCTCGTCGGGACGGGCATGACCGCAAGCGCTGCCTGCTACGAGCTGATGCAGGCGGTGACGGACACGTTGTGCGCCAGGGCGCGGGAGAGCCTCATGGTGGCCCATGCAGCTGCAGTCCGCTTCGGCGACAGGGTCGTCATGCTCATGGGGCCCTCGGGGCGCGGCAAGACCACCCTGGCTCTGGCGGCATCGCGCCTCATGCCCATGATGGGCGACGAGTGCGTCTTCATCAGGCCATCCTCGGGGACGGCCTGCTGCGAGAAGCTGCCGTATCTGGTGAAGGAGGGCAACGGGGACGCCCTGAGGCACTGCGGACGATACAGCGGGGAGGCGCTCTCCGTCGAGGGCGGCCCCCACGGGCCCGCGCGCTACTACCCGCGCCGCTCTGTGGCAAGCGACGAGGACCCGACGCGGGAGGGGGAAATCGCCTGCATCGTCTTCCCAGAGTACGAGATCGGCTCCGAGGTGTTGATTGAGCCGCTGGGGAGCAGTGGGCTGGTCGAGCTGGTGCTCGGCTCTCTGACGGGCCCTGCTCCTCCCTCGCTTCTGTTCAGGGAATTCGCGCGCATGGTCGCGGCGCGCGGCATCGCGCTCGTCCGCGTTCGGTTTGGCGATCCAGAGGAGGCTGCAGACGAGCTGCACGCCAGGCTTTCGGAGGGAGGCTTCTATGGGTTACAGGTTGCCTGAAGGCGTTGAGCTGGAGCATCTCGGTGGGACGGTGGTCGTCACGGGGGCGGATGGCGGAGCAGCTGTGCTCAACGCAACCGCCGGGGCGATGCTCGCCGAGCTCCTGCGGTGCGGCAGCGCCGACGAGGCCGTCGATCGCCTCCTCGCGCGATTCGACGTCTCCAGAGAGGACCTGGTGCGCGATGTCCGCGAGGTCTCCTGCCGGCTCTGCTCTTACGGGTTGCTGGCGCAGCCATGATGAAGGGAGGGCGGGCGCTGGCGCTGAGGGCCTCGCTGAAACGCAACGGCTCTGCCGAGGTTGCGCTGAGGGGGCGCTGCATGGAGCCCTTCCTGAGGGAGGGGGACGTCGCGCGCGTGGCGCCGGCAGGCAGCTGTAGGAAGGGCGACCTCTGCCTCATCCAGCTGCCTGCCGGCGAGCTTGCTGTGCACAGGGTTGTCGAGGTGGGGGACGGCAGCCTCGTAACCAAGGGCGACTACTCCGGGAGGGCCGAGTCGGTTGGGGCCGACGTGGTGATCGGGACTGTGGTGGCGCTAAGGCTCCAGGGGGCCAGGCGCGAAGTCGCATACGACCCGGGAGCTGCGAGCAGGAGGCTGGTCTGCCTCCTCTCGCGCAAGGTTGCCCTCTCCCGCACGCGATTCATGCGCCGTGCGGCTCGGGCAGCGGTGTGGAGGTTGGGCCGTTGGCAGAGGGAGCGCCTGTTGAGGGCGTCGGCTAGGTAGCGCCCTCAGCGCCGAGTACTGCGGCGTCGGGGTGAACGAATGGAAACGAGGGAGACAACGAGATGAAGCGACTGGAACCTTATGAGAAGCCGGAGATCGAGTACTGGCCGGCTCAAGAGCTTGACGCCATCGTCGCCACAATGTCAGGCGGCAGCGGAGGCGGCTATGTGCCTGCAGACAGCTCGAAGCCTTACAACTACAAGTCGACTGCGCTGGGGGTTGGCATAGGGTGGTCGTGGGCATCGGTGAGCACTGTCAACCAGTACTGGTTCGTTATCGATGACAGCGGAGTGCACGACATCGAGGTCAACGTCAGCCGTTCCTGCGAGCTTTACGTGTTCAGCGAGGGCGGGACATCGAGCATCGTCGCCTTTGACGGGGCTGCTGCATCTGGAACGAAGTCGCTAACCGTGGAGACGACGTACCTGAACCGCACCTTCGTCTGCGTCACGCCCAGCGCGCAGACGACGATCAAGGTCAGGGCCAAGAGGCACATTCGGACGATTGCGGCATCCAGCATCGGCAGCGGAGGGGTCGAGTGGGCGCCCTCCAACCCGATGTACCGACCGGACGAGTCCCCTGTCTGCCAGTTCCGGTGGTATATATCCAGAAATTATGTTGAAATCGTCATGGATGCTTTTAGCATCGATTTTTTCTATACCTTTGAGGAGGCAGCAGCAGAAGGGCTCCTATCACTTGTTGAGGAAATGACAAAGGCGTTTAGCAAGAGCGCTATTGAGGTCAATCCTCTTGCAAAGGTTTTCATGGTTATCTGTGAAGTCTTGGGGACGCTATCTCTTCAAGTGGTTTCAAGTGGCTTGGGAAGTTGCGCCTGCAACAGTTCAGGTACTCCAATTAGCGGCGCTCTCTTCATCCTCGAGCAGAACATCAGCGGTGACGCCACAGTTCAGACTCCCCTTTACAGTTTTCAGAGCTGGAACGGCACCTCGGCTGAGGGAGCCGCCGGCTACGATGCCGGAACCATTACTGCGTTTAACTAACAGGGCTGCCAATGAAGAAGATAGATTATTTCATGAAGATGCTGGCCTGGGAGAAATGCCTGGTGCTCCTGCCCCCGGCAGCGGCCAATCTGTTCCTGCTCAGCCTCTTCTGGCTCTTGCTGGTCCCCCGGACGCTTGCTATTCGCACGCCAAACGCCGAGGAGTGGGCGGGCATTCTCTCATGCACCATTGTTTTCGCCTTGGGGTTCATTAGAGGCGCTAACAACCAGCTTGATGCGCGTGCAGAACTCCGCAGTCAAGAGCCGCAGCCTGTTAGCGAAGCTGGCGCGCGGCGCAGCCTTCGCATAAAAGTATGGCAGCTCGCGATTTACGTCCTCGTCCTGATCGTGGCTTCTGTATGGCTTCCGCCAAACATGGTCGTTAAGTTCTTCATCTTCTGGTCGTGCATCTTCCTGACAGACATCTCCAACAGCTTCGCCAACCGCCTCTTGACACTGAGGGCCGCAACGGAGAGGAACCGCCTGTGAGCAGGGATCTGACTGTGCGCTTTGGGAGGGCCGCGCTCCGGTATTGCCTCTGCACGGGAATATGCCTGGCTGCGTCTTGCTTCGTAAACGGGGGCCTGGCTCTACTGGGGAAGGCGTTCACCTGGCTGATCATACTCGCAGGTCTTGGCGTCTACCTGCTGCTGACGTGGCTAGACTGGCGCGACGAGGAGCGGCTTGAGCTCGCCGGCAATGCCTTGCGGTCCGGCAGCACCGTTTCTGCCACGCGGTGCGGGGAGCGCTCCTCCGCTGGGAAGCTGGCGTCGTTTGCAAGGATGGCAGCACGGGAGAAGCTGCTGGTGCTCGCGCCTCCGGCGGCGGCCAACCTGTTGCTCGCCGCCCTCTACTGGCTCGTCGCCGTGCCCCGCATGGGCGCCGCCGCGCAGGGGCAGGCGTCGTTGCAGCTGGGGCTGCTCGTCTTCGTCGTCGTCTTCGCATGGGGTGCCTCCCGCCAGGTCGCTGAACTCTCCCGAGCCTGCCCATTGGACGACCGCAACAGCGGCAAGCGCGCCGCGCGCGACGCTGCCGCGAGGGCCGCGCAGCTCGCCTTGTGTACCGCAGCCGTAGTGCTACTCGCCGTGCTCGCGCCACCTCCGATCGCCGTGCTGACCATCCTCATGCCCTCAACCTTTGGGCTCACCTTCCTCGCGTGCAAGCTCGCCAACAGCCTCCAAGTGCTGGTGAAAATCAAGAGGGAGAGGTGAGCTGCGTACGAGCTGATGGAAGGCAAGCGCGAGAGCCTCGAGAACAATCTCAATGGAGATGGGGCAACTGTGCAGACACCTCTCTACAGTTTCCAGAGATGGAATGGCAGCTCTGCCACAGGAGCTTCTGGCTACGACAATGGCGTAATCAAAACGCTCTCGTAAAGGACGGTCGTTATGGACGAGCTGACGAGCTTTTTCACGGGGCTGGGGCGCAGGGAGAAGGTCCTGGCCATCGCGGCCCCGGCGCTGGCCGAGGTGTACGTGTTCGCCCTGTACTTCCTGCTGACCTTCCCGCGTTGTGTAGCAGAAGGCATGCTCTCTCCCGAGCAGCAGCATGCCACCATTGTGGCAGCGCCCTTTCTCTTTGTCTTTTGCTGGGTCACTGAAGTTATCTATGTGGCAATGCCTTTGGTCAATCTGATGGAGGAGCGTGAAAACCTCGAGAAACTCACTATCAAAGGCGCTAAGAGCAACCTGAATATCAAGCTTGGACAGCTTGTTGCGTTTGCGATGGTGTACTTGGTGATGTGCCTGCTTCCAGTTCCCCTAATACTATCCTCCATAGTCGTCTTTGGCTCTCTCTACTGGTTCGGCAGAGTAGTGAGAGGTGTCGTGCACCGCACCTGCGTGCTGGAGCTGGTCAAGGAGCGCGACCGGGAAATGTAGCGTGTGGACTCAACTATTACCTCACCTCGCAGGTGAAGAAGACCCAGCAGGCATAAGCGGCCAGCCGAGCCCTACTCCGAGAGCGCTCATTCCGCAGCCTGCACTCAACATCTCCCGCGAGTGCACCGTCGATGACTTGATCTGACGAGTTGAGACATCTTGTTGTCTGGAAGTCCGATGCACGGTGCGGAAGCACCTCCCGCGGAGGCCTTTCCCTATGCATCCGCACGGTATGAGCTGCATCGCAAACATTGCCTGCAGCCTTTAACGGCCCAGCCCCGGCACCCGCACGTAGCCCGGGTGGTTTCTGCTGACCGTTGCCGTTATCCCCGTGCGATCCCGCTGTCCTCGAGCATCTGCTTTACGGGCACCCATAGCTCGGTGACGGGATTGTCGAGGTAGTACGAGTAACCGTAGAGCTGGTTTCTCCTGTACCCGTTCTCCTCGGCGCGCGCCGAGAGGGCCTCCGCGCGCTCGACTGCCCTCTGCACGTCGTCGAGGGTGAGCTTTCCGAGCACGCGCTTGAAGGCCCCCTCGTGCTTGTACTCGTCCAGGCTCTCGAAGCTCTCGCCGAACAGGCGGTTGATGTGAGCCAGGTACTGGCGCCGGTGTGTCAGCGCCCCGCAGCTGCCCTTGTGCAGCACGATCCACAGCTCGAAGGTCAGGTTGCTGTAGGCGCTCACGTACTTGAACCCGCGCCCGAGCCTGCCCGCCTCCTTCATGTTTCTCAGCGTGCTTGCAAACGCCTCGGTATGGATGGGCTCCTCGTCCTCGAAGTCGAACACGTGGTAGACCTTGGCCGTCTTGTCGAGGTTGGTGTGCGACTTCGCCCACTTGAGGGGGTTCTTCTGGACCTTGGGGCTGCACGAGACGTTGACCCGGGCCCTCTCGTCTGCGTTTATCTGGTCGCGCAGCCACTCCAGGTACCACTTCTCGGTCTCGCCCTCGACGGTGAAGTGATAGCGCACGTTCGTCTTGCGCGCGGCCATGCTACTCATTCCCCTCTTCGTCGCTCTCGATCATCTCCTCGAACACGGGGGAGAAGTCGATGTCGTTGATGGCACCGTAGCGGTCGAGGAAGTAGTTCTTCATGTAGTCCTGTCCCTGCCGCACGCCGGCTGTGCCCGAGGTGCCGAAGTCCGAGAGCGCGTAGTGCTGGCTGTGCCCGGTCTGCGCGTCGCGCTCCACGAACTTGATCTCGTCGCGGCGCAGGACGTTGCCGTTGAGGAAGACGGGGTTGTGCGTGTCGAAGATGAGCTGCGCGCCCTTCCTGTTGAGCTCGTCGTTGTGGAACACGCTCAGGATGCTCATGAGCGCCATGGGGTGGATCGACGCGTCGAACTCGTCGACTGCGAGGGTGGCGCCGGTCATGATGGCGTCTGCGACGAGGGGGAACATGTTGATGAAGCGCACGGTGCCGAAGGACTCGTAGTCCTCTGCGGGCAGCGCCCTCACCTTCGCGCCCTGGCCGCCTGCGAACAGGGAGACCAGCTTGGGCTCCGTCTCCCCCTCGGGGACGACGTAGCCCAATGCGTTGGAGCTGATGCCGAAGGCGCGCGCGGCCTCGTTGACCATGTGCTCCACGTAGGGCGTGCCCTCTGCAACCTGCGCGGGGCGGTGCATGGCGCGCAGCATGTCGGCGCGGTAGACGACGATGAGCTTGCGCTCGAACCACCCGAGGACGCGCTCGGCAACAGCGGGGCTGACGAAGGTCTTGAAGACGCCGTTGAGGAAGAGATCCGTTGGCGCGAGGTTGGCGGCGAGCTCCACCACTGTTTTCTCGTTGCCCTCGAATGCCCGGGCGAGGCTGCCGTTGAGGGGCTTGGGATCGATGGAGACGTGCTCGGGGCCGCGCTCGAACACGGTGCGCCCGTTGACGGAGAGCACCTCCCACGCGACCTCGCGGGGGTGCGCGTCGTCGCAGAAGGCGCCGAGGTCGCAGCGCAGCTCGTACTCGAACAGCTCCCCCTCGACGAACTTGATCCTGAAGCAGACGGGGCGCGGCTCCTCGAGGGCGGAGTTGGGGATGAGCGACAGCTCGCTGGCGGCCTTGTTCAGGCCCGGGAGGCCCTGGGCGTCGCGGATGTTGCCGCGCTGGACGATGGCGCGCAGCGTGTCCAGCGCACCGATGATGGCGGTCTTGCCGGAGGCGTTGGGGCCGTAGATCACGGCGCTGCTGAGCGCCCGGTGCGTGGCGCGCCCCGCCTTCACGGAGTGGATGCTGTAGTCGAGGCCCTTCTGCTTGGGCGCCGGCTCCATGGAGAAGACCGCCTCGTCTGCGAAGGACTTGTAGTTCTCGATAGCGAATTCAAGGAGCATGTTTTTCGCTTTCTGTGCAATACGACACTGATTATGCTGAATATAAATCAAATCTCGCATTCATTTTACGCAAATCATGCAAAATGAATAGACATGCTATCGAGCAATCGAAAGAGGACATACGAGTGGACGCAGCGGTGATTGACAGCCGCTCAGCGGACCCTCTTCAGCCTGCTGCGGCCCCTACGCCTGCGAGGCGAGGTAATAGTCGAGCGCGTC
>JBJEHN010000149.1:0-2455 GCA_051876105.1 Coriobacteriales bacterium
AAAATCAGTGTTTCCCTAGCTCTTCTACGACGATATATTACTGAAACCAATAGCAAACCAATTCCCAACCATAGTAGAAGCATATAAGAAGTATACTGTCGATTGTATTTGGCCAAGCATGTTTTGTGCTTAGAGCCATGCAGTACAGGTGGGTAGCAGCCCAAGGGTCTGGGCGGGCGAGTAGGACAATCTCGGTCTCCCGATTCCTCGCAGAAAGGCCACCGGATGCTGCCCGATGACAAGATCCTGATAGGCGACCCCCCCCCGCAACCCTCATGATCGCGGGCCGCTTCTAAGAGTGCTACTACGACTGCCTGAGGCTCTGACCGACTTCATGGAGAAAAGGGGAGGGGCGTTCTTCTGCCGCCCGCGCAAAAACTAGACGAGTGGGGGCGCTCCGGTTGCTATCGCAGATAGATGTCGAGCTGCAGCCTGCCGTCGACGTCGTCGTACTCGATGCGTTCGACGACCGAGCACAGCACGTCGTTGCGGATCTGTGCCGGGATGCTGTCGTCTGCAAGAAGAGCGATGGCGTCGCGCAGCTGCATCTTCTTCCTGTACGGTTTCTTCGGCTTGAAGGATTCCTCCTCGGCTATCGCCTCTCTTAGCTCGGCGATGCTCTTCTCGTAGGGCGCGACCCGGATGCTGTAGTCGTCGGCGTCCATCTTCTCATCGGTGTACAGCTCGACGAGCCGGTTTTTCGTGCGCTCGTCTCTCTTCAGGGCTTTCTGCATCTCCGAGAGCCGCTCCAGGTGCTTCTTGACCCCGTCGTCTTTTTCTTCCAGCACGATCTCGTAGTCGCCGGCAAGCGACTGCAGTGCACCTATTACCGCGGCGATGACCTCGTCGCACTTGTGCATCTTCACCCGGAGCTTCGGGCACTTCGAGTAGTGCTTGTGGCGGTAGTACATGTACTTGCCCTCATCTTGCTTGTAGCTGTAGAGGGCGTAGTTCATCGTCAGGCCGCACTCCTTGCATACAAGCACTCGCGCCAGCGGGTTGCGCAGCGCCCTGTCTGCGCGCGATCTCGGCGAGGCAATGGCCCTCTTGTTCGCCTCCTTCCAAAGCTCCTCGCTCACCAGCGCCTCGTGCAGTCCCTTCACGAGCACCTCGTCTCCCAGGTGCTCTACGTGCTTCTGGACCTCGAGTCCGTCGCGACCGGTGACCACCGTCCTCTCATGGCCCCAGCGTACCATGCCGTAGTAGACGGGGTTTTTGATGATCCTCGCGATGCAGCTAGGCGTCCAGGACTTGTTCCTCGTGGTCCTCACCCCTCGCCTGTTGAGGTCTCGGGCTACCGTAGCCTTGGCCTCGCCCTGGGAGACCCTGTCGAAGATCTCTCTGACAATCTTCGCGTCACTGTTCGGCACGATGGTCTTCTTCTTATCGTCGGTGACTGCCTTGTCGTAGCCGTACGGGGCTCGCGAGGCGACGTGCTGCCCCTGTTTCACAGAGGCTTCCTTCCCCGCCTTCATCCGCCCCTTGATGCGACCGTACTCGACGTTGCTGAACAGCATCTCGATCTGCAGCTGCATCAGGTCGGCCTGGTCCGTCGGGTCCAGAATCCGTCCCGGCGTGATGATCAACGTCCCGCTGAACTGGAACAGGGAGATGATGTAGCCGTACTCCATCATGTCTCCGCGCCCCAAACGGTCGACGGCGTGGCAGAACACGTATGCGTAGCGCTTCTGGGCGACCCCGTCCATCAGGCGCTGGAACTCCGTGCGGGCCGAGATGCTCTCGCCGCTCACCAGCTCCCTGTACATGTCGTCGATGGGGAGCCCCATCTTCTCAGACAGCTGTGTCAGCTCCATCTCGTGTTTTGCGAGGGTCTCGAACTCGCCCTGCCGTTCTTTCTCGAGGTCCGCGCGGCTCTTCCGCAAATAGCAGGCGCCCCGCCTGCCTACTAGGTCTGGGGGCAGAATTGGCTGGGCGGTCGTGCGCGTCGGTTTGTCGTTAGCCATGTCGTGCCTCTCATCGTGTAGTGAATCCAGCCTGGGGCCACACCGAGTTCCAGGTGCCATTTCATGCGCGAGGGGCTCGGTTCAACATCAGCGGTAGCATATGTAACCGCGGTTGCCGTTTTCGGTCTTGCCGATATTATAGCTGGTGGATTTTTTTCTGCATGATTTTGACGCGCATGGACGGCAAAGGTTGGAGGCATGCTGGACCACCCATGTTTTTGGTTAGCCCTCATCTGGGTCAAGGCCAACCCCTTCCTGTGCACAACGGAATCGGGGCTTGCATCCCTGCGCAACGACGCCCAGACCGCCAGGGACATGGGCGGCAGCGAGCTGAGGGACTTCCTCATCAAGTCGCTGAACATGTGGGTGCAGAACACCGATGACCAATTCATCAACACGGAGAAATGGAAGGCGTGTGCTGACACGCGGACGTTGAAGGACTTCCGCGGGAGGACCTGCTACGTGGGGCTTGATCTTTCCAGTGGGGGAGA
>JBJEHN010000150.1:0-12231 GCA_051876105.1 Coriobacteriales bacterium
AGAGGAGGCGCTTTAGCGCCGGAATCGAAGGATCTCCGGTTGAGCTAGGAGTCCGCGCCACAGGCTCCGGTTCCCAGCTCAACCTGTGATGCTGGCGTGGAGTGCCCTGCAGGCGCTACTCGATTGGGAGCTGGATCTCGGTCAGCCACTCGTCGACGGAATCCTTGTTCCAGATGCCGTCGATGTAGCTCTCGCGCGCGAGGCCGGCGGGCTTGTAGCCGTTCTCCTCAACGTAGCGTGCGAGGAAGGCGTAGGCCTCGCCCAGCCTGTCGTAGGCGCCGCGGTGGTAGATGCTCAAGACCTTCGTCTCGGGCACCTCGGCGAAGATGATGCCGTTGCCCTCGACGCCGAACTCGGTGACGGCCTGGGAGTGGCGTACGCGGACGTCGTGCTCACGGTACTCGCCATCGAGGTACTCGACGAACTCGTAGGCGGGTTCAACGCACTTGAGGTCGGGGTTGAGCTCGCGGCAGGCGGCACCCTGCGCGGGGATCCACTGCATGGCGTCTGCGTAAGTGGGCAGGATGGCCTCGGAGCGGAAGACGATGCAGGAGGGGAGGGTCTTTACGGTGGGTTGGTAGCTCATCTCAGGTCCTTTCAACAGGTTGCGTATGACCGAGAGGCTGGTGGCGATCTGCTGCTCTTGCTCGAGGAGCATGCGAGCGTGTTCCTCGAGGATCGGGCGGGCGTCGGCACCGCCAAGGATAGCCTTGATCTGCGCGACGGGCAGCCCGAGCTGCCTGTACGCCTTGATCGCTGCGGCGTCTTGGAGCTGGATCGTCTCGTACATGCGGTAGCCGGTCTGCCCGTCGACAGACGCGGGCTTCAGCAGGCCCTCGCGCTCGTAGAAGCGCAGGGTCTTCACCGTGAGCATGCTGAGCTTCGAGAACTCTCCGATCTTGAGCATTCCTGCCTCCTTTCTCTCGACGCAACGTAGTCTGGACCCTCCCCAAAGGGGAGACTCAAGCACCTGCTCCAAATAATCTTGGCGCTGTTTGGCCATAATGGGGCACCACACTCGTCATCCTGTTATCTACGAGATAGGAACCAAGCCCTGGGACAGCCAGATACGAACGTATATTCAACTTCCCATAAGATACATTATCAGATTAGTACGTAGAGATGGGCTTCGCAGGTTGGGCTGCTGGTTGATGATGGGCTGGTTTGAGCCATTAGACTCCGGAGGAACCGAAGCCGGTGTCTGAGCGCTCTGAGGTCTCGAGTTCATCGACTTCTATGAGCTCTACGACCGGGACCGCTTGTATGACGAGCTGCGCGATGCGGTCACCGCGCTTGATGACGATGGGCTGCTCTTTATCTGTGTTGAGGGCGATGATGCAGATCTCTCCGCGGTAGCCGCTGTCTATGAGCCCCGGGGTGTTTACCAGCGTCATGCCCTGTTTGATCGCGAGGCCGCTGCGGGGCTGCACGAAGCCCGCATAGCCTTCCGGGATTGCCAGGGCTATGCCGGTGCCGATCAAGGCGCGCTTACCGGGCTGTATGGTCACGTCAACAGTTGAGCGCAGGTCGAGGCCTGCATCTCCCGGCTTTGCGTAGGCCGGGCGCTGGAGTCCTTCGTCGAGGATTTTGATGGGAACGCTGATCTGGGACACTGCTCTCTCCTACCGAACAAATGTTTAGTTGCAGATTACTCCTCTGAGAGCTTGTTGAGCTCTGCGTTGAACTCCGAGAGGTCCTTGAAGTCCTTGTAGACCGAGGCGAAGCGGATGTAGGCGACTTTGTCGAGGTCTTTGAGGAGGATAAGGACCTGGTTGCCGAGCGCATAGGACGGGACGTCGCCCTTGAAGTGATCCCTGAGCTCGTGTTCTACGTCGATGACCAGCTGCTCGAGCTTGGCAAGCGGGATGTTGCGCTTGACGGTGGCGGTGAGCAGGCTCCTCAGGAGCTTTGCTGGATCGAAGGGCTCGATGCTGCCGTCTTTCTTCTGGATCATGAGGGGGGATTCTTCACGGCGCTCGTACGTGGTGAAACGGGCCCCGCATGAGAGGCATTCCCTGCGCCGGCGTATAGATGCGCCGTCTTCGGAGGAACGGGAGTCAACGACCTTGGAGTCGAGGCATGCGCACTTGGGGCATCGCATGAAAGCCACCTTTCGCTTGGGTTCCACAGCAGAAGTCTAGCAAAAGGCGGGTGGAGCTTGAGCCGCGCGCTAGATGATGGTGGCAAGCGCCAGCCCAGCGAGCATGAAGAGCAGGGCCGAGGTGTAGACGAGGGCGAGCTTAAGGGGGCTCTTGCAGACAGAGTTGACGTCGAACGCAGAGTACTCGTAACAACGCTCGTCATCGAACAAGAGCGCACGGTGATCGCGGAGCGTGCGGGCCGTAGCCGCAGGTGCAGCCTGACGTGCAGAGAACTCGACGACCTTGAGTGCGCGGGGCTGAGTGCCCTTGAGGGCTGCTGTGCCTTCGATCCTGGTGTGCGTCATGATGACTCCCCTTTCTGCTTGTGTTTGCGTTGGTGCAGTTATACGACGCGGCTGTGACGCAAAAACAAGCAGGAACAACTGTTCGATACCGCTATAGTACACGAACTTGCGTTCGATTCAAGAGAAAACCGCGAACATTTGTTTGAAATCGAGGAGATCATGCCGTACAATCGTTCACAAGCAAGAGATTGGAGGCACCACCATGGCGTATGAAGACCTCAACGCACGTCAGAAGCAGATACTCGAGTACATCCGCGTTTGCATAGACGAGCGCCACCTGCCCCCCAGCGTGAGGGAGATCGGCGAGGAGATCGGCCTCTCCTCCCCTTCCTCCGTACATGTGCACCTCAAGGCGCTCGAGGACAAGGGCTATATCGTCCGCCAGGGGTCTAAATCGCGCTCTATGAGCATCACCGAGAAGGGCGGTGCCGCCAGTTCCTCTGCCCGCACGCCCCAGCAGGATGACTCGCGTGACTTCGCAACCCTGCCGCTGGTTGGCCGCGTTGCCGCTGGGAGCCCCATCCTCGCGGAGCAGAATATCGAAGAGCAGATCAAGCTCCCCATCGCCTTGGTGGGTGACAAGAACTCCTTCCTGCTCACGGTGAAGGGCGACTCGATGATCGAGGCTGGCATCTTCGACGGAGACATCGTCATCGTGAGGGAGAGCTCGTCTGCCAAAAACGGTGACATCGTGGTGGCCCTCATCGATGACGGGGCAACAGTCAAGACCTTCTACCAAGAGCGCGACTGCATCCGCTTGCAGCCGCAGAACCCGGCTCTGGAGCCCATCTTTACCCGCGATGCCGTGATCATGGGCATCGTCACGGGCCTCTTCCGCTCGCTCTAGGCAGCGCGCAGCCTACCCAGCTGTCAGCGCACTCGCGCTGATCGAAGAAGACGAGGAGGGCATCATCGCCAGCGTCTCTATTGACGGCGGCGACCCGCGCCCGCTCAGACGCCCTCGTAGTCGAAGGCGGGGATGAAGGACTCGCTTGCCGCCTCGCCCTCTTGGCAAAACGAGTTCTCGAGCCCCAGGGAGAGCGCGTAGTCCACCAGCGCTTCGTAGTCGCGCGCGTCAACACATGCGCCCAGCTCCGCGAAGCGCTCCCCGACGCCCGGCATGGGCGTGTACTGGCTCATGAGGCTCACGCAGATATCGTTCGCGTAGGGTTTTGCCGCGAGCATGCGCATCACGCCAAACGAGTCGAGCAAACCACCCGGCAAGAGCAGGTGGCGCACGATGACACCGCTATCCAGCAAGCCGGTCTGTGGGTTCTCTTTGTAGGGCCCCACCTGGCGGTACATCTCATCGAGGGCTGCGCTGGCCGCTTGCGGGTAGTCGGGGGCTTTGGAGTAGCGCTGAGCGCGCTCGGGGGACGAGTATTTGAAGTCGGTGAGGTAGATGTCCACAAAGCCCTCGAAGAGCTTGAGCGCTTCTTGGGACTCGTATCCGCTGCAGTTGCACACCACCGGCAGCTGTAGGCCCTTGTCCCGTGCGATCTGCAGGGCCTCGACAACCTGCGGGGCGAAGTGCGAGGGTGTGACGAGGTTGATGTTGTGCGCACCCCTCCCCTGCTGCTCGATGAAGATCTGGGCCAAGCGCTCGACAGAGACCTCCTTGGCAACGTGGCCGTTGGAGATCTCCTGGTTTTGGCAGTAGGCGCAGTGCAGCGAGCACCCGCTGAAGAAGACCGTGCCGCTGCCCTTGCTGCCGCTGATGGGAGGCTCCTCCCACATGTGCAGCGCCGCGCGGGCGAGCTTCACGGTGGCGTTTTGGGTGCAGTAGCCAACCGCTCCCGCAAGGCGGTTGACCTTGCAGGAGCGGGGGCAGAGCGTGCAGCTTTCCAGCAGGGAAGACGTTTCTAGCCCTCCAGCTTGCTCGTGACGATCTGGCTGATGACCTTGGGGTTGCCACCACCAGCAGCCTTCATCATCTGGCCCATGAAGAAGCCCTGCAGGCCCTTCTTGCCAGCGCGATAGGCCTCGACCTTGTCCATGTTGGCGGTCATGAGCTCGTCCATGGCAGCCTCGATGGCGGCGGTGTCGGTCGTCTGCTTCATGTTGTGAGAGGCAACGTATTCGTCTGGGTCGGCGCCCTCGTTCAGGACGGCCGCCAGGACCTCCTTGCCCTGCTTGGAGCTGATGGCGTCTTCTGCCAGGAGCTTAGCCAGCGCGGCAACAGCAGCAGGCGTGGCCTTTGTCTGCCCCAGCGGTACGGAGTTCTCCTTGAGGTAGGCGCTGATGTCGTTGAGGATGAGGTTGGCAGCCTTCTTGGCCTGCGCCTCGCTCAGGCCCTCGGCAGCCTCCTCGAAGAAGGCTGCGAAGTCGACGTCGCCGGCGATGTCTGCGGCGTCTGCCTTGGGCAGGCCCCAGCTGCCGATGAAGCGGTCGCGCTTGGCGTCCGGCAGCTCGGGCAGCTTGGCGCGGACGGCCTCGATCCACTCGTCGCTTAAGTCGTAGGGTGCGAGGTCCGGGTCCGGGAACATGCGGTAGTCGTCTGCGGTCTCCTTGACGCGCATGACGATGGTGCGCTTGGCGCCGGGCTCCCAATGCCTGGTCTCCTGGCGGATGGTGCCGCCGTTTTCCAGGACCTCGGCCTGGCGGCGGATCTCGTAGGCAAGGCCGTCGTGCAGATTCTTGAAGGAGTTCATGTTCTTGAGCTCGGTCTTGGTGCCGAACTCCGTGCTGCCCCTGCGGCGCAGGGAGACGTTGCCGTCGCAGCGCATGGAGCCTTCCTCCATGGAGCAGTCGGAGATACCGATGGTCAGGTAGATCTGGCGCAGCTTCTGCATGAAGAGGCGGGCTTCCTCGGGGGTGCGCAGTTCGGGCTCGGTGACCAGCTCGATGAGCGGGGTGCCGGCGCGGTTGTAATCGACCAAGGAGTTGGTGGCGCCGTCGATGCGGCCCTCAGCGCCGCCGATGTGCACCATCTTGCCGGCGTCTTCCTCCATGTGGATGCGGGTGATGCCGATGCGCGCCGTGTAGGAGCCGTCTTCGGCCTTCTCCACGTCAACGCGCTCCTTTGCGGCGTTGCCGCTCACCTCGAGGTCCAGGTGGCCGCGCATGCAGAATGCCTTGGAGCCCTGGGTGGTCTGGAAGTTCTTGGCCATGTCCGGGTAGAAGTAGCCCTTGCGGTAGAACATGGTGCGCTTCTCGATATCGCAGTTAGTGGCAAGGCCGGCGAGCACGATGCTCTCGATAGCCGCCTTGTTGGGCACCGGCAGCGCACCGGGCAGGCCCAGGCACACCGGGCAGGTGTGGGTGTTGGGCTCTGCGCCGAACTCGATGGGGCAGGAGCAGAACATCTTGGTGTTGAGGGTGGTGAGCTCGGCGTGGATCTCCAGGCCGATAACCGCCTCCCAGTCCTTGAGGACCTCTTCGAGCTCCTTCATTAGCGGGCACCTCCTTCAAGGGGGGCGATACGGCCCCTCATGTCGCAGCAGGACTCCAGGGCAGCGCCCACGCGGAGGATGATCTCGTCGCGGAACTGCGGGCCGATGATCTGCAGGCCGATGGGCATGCCCGTCTGCGCGCCAAAGCCCACCGGCAGGCTCATGCCGCCGTTGCCGGCGATGTTGAGGCTGATGGTGAAGATGTCGGAGAGGTACATGGCCGCAGGGTCGGTCATCTCGCCGGACTTGAAGGCAACCTGCGGGGCAGAGGGCATGATGATGGCGTCAACCGTGTTGAACGCCTTGACGTAGTCCTGCGTGATGAGGGTCCTCACCTGCTGGGCGCGGTAGTAGTACTCGTCGTACACACCGCTTGCCAGCAGGTGGCCGCCGAGCATGATGCGGCGCTTGGCCTCGGCGCCAAAGCCCTCTGCACGGGAGGCCTCGTAGCGCTCGCCCAGGTCGCGCCCCGCACCCACGTGGCCGTAGCGCACGGAGTCGAAGCGCGAGAGGTTGGAGAAGGCCTCGCACGGGGCGATGACGTAGTAGGCGCTGATGGCGGCCGCCGCATGGGGCAGCTCGACCTCGACGATCTGGGCCCCCAGGCCCTCGAGGTCCTTGCACGCCTTGGCGTAGGCGTCCTTGACCTCAGCGGAGAGGCCACCCATTTCCATGAAGGCGGGGACGACGCCGATCTTCATGCCCTCGACGCCATAGCCCAGGTTGGCGGTGAAGTCCACACTACACTCCTGGCTCGTGCAGTCGAGCGGGTCGCGCCCGCAGATCGCGTTGAGCGTGTAGGCCGCGTCTTCGACGGAGCGGGCGAAGGGACCCACCTGGTCGAGCGAGGAGCCGAAGGCGACCACGCCGTAGCGGCTCACCACGCCGTAGGTGGGCTTGAGGCCCACAACACCGCAGAAGCTGGCCGGCTGGCGGATGGAGCCGCCTGTGTCTGAGCCCAGGGTGACGGTTGCCATGCCGGCGGCGACGGCGGCAGCGGAGCCGCCGGAGGAGCCGCCCGGCACGCGGCCGAGGTCCCAGGGGTTGGAGGTCTTGCCGAAGTAGGAGCTCTCGGTCGTGGAGCCGAAGGCGAACTCGTCCATGTTCGTCTTGCCCAGCGGGATGGCGCCGGCGGCTACGGCCTTGGCAACGCAGGTTGCGTCGTAGGGGCTCACATAGCTCTCGAGCATCTTGGAGGCGCAGGTGGTGTGGGTGCCCACCTGGTTCATGTTGTCCTTGAAGGCGGCGGGCACGCCGGCGAGGATGCCGAGGGCCTCCCCCGCTGCCACGGCTGCGTCGATCTTGGCAGCCTGCGCGTAGGCGAGCTCCGGTGTGAGCTCGAGGAAGGCGTGCACGTCCTTATCGCGCTGCTCGATGACAGCGTAGGCCGCGTCTGTGAGCTCCTTTGCGCTGAACTCCTTGGCGCGCAGGCCCTCGTTGATCTTGCGCACGCCCATGGTCTGGAAGTCTGCCACTAGCGGTCCCCCTCTCCGCCGAGGATGGACGGGATCATGAAGCAGCCGTCCTTGACGGAGCTGCTGTTGGAGAGCGCGACCTCGCGCGGGAAGGGCGCCCCGATGACGTCCTCGCGCATGACGTTGCTGAGGTCGCCGATGGGATGGAAGGTGGGCTCGACGCCCTCGAGGTCGTACTCGGTGATGGGCTTGAGGTTGTTGTCGATGATGTTGTTGAGGTCGCGCGTCATGGTGACGACCTCCTCATCGGTGAGCCCGATGCGGACGTACTCCGCAATCGAGCGGATGTCTGATTCGGTCAGGGACATTTAGTTCTCCTCGATACGGATGAGGGTGCCGATGCTCTGCAGGCAGCTGAGCTGCGAGAGCTTGTTGAGCGCCTGCTGGACGCTGGCCTCGCGCGCCGTGTGGGTGACGAAGGTGAGCTCGCAGCTGTCGTCTCCGAGCAGGGACTGGCTCATGGTGCGGATAGAGATGCCGCAGTCGTCGAAGACCTCGGAGATGGCATGCAGGGTGCCGTGCTGGTCCTTGACCTCCAGGCGGATGTAGTAGCGGCTCTCGAGGTCCTCGATGGGCATGTAGGGCAGCTTGTAGATGCAGGTGCACGCAAAGCCCACGGGAGAGCCCTCTGCGATGCAGCGGGCGGCGTCGATGATGTTGCCCATGACTGCGCTGGCGGTTGCGCCCTCGCCAGCGCCCTGGCCGAAGAACATGACGTCGCCGATGGGCTCGCCGGTGATGTAGACGGCGTTGTACACGCCGTTGACGGAGGCCATGGGGTGGGTCTTGGGCAGCATGGCGGGGTGCACGCGCACGTCGATGCCCTCAGCCGTGCGACGGCCGATGGCGAGCAGCTTGATGACGTAGCCCATGTGGTCGGCGCGCTTGAAGTCGACGGGGCTGATGGTGCTGATGCCGTTGGTGTAGACGTCGTGCACGTTGACGCGGGAGTTGAAGACCATGGAGCTCAGCAGGGCGATCTTGGCGGCGGCGTCGTGGCCCTCGACGTCTGCCGTGGGGTCTGCCTCTGCATAACCCAGGCGCTGGGCGTCTGCCAGGACCTCCTGGTAGCTCAGGCCCTCTTCTGCCATGCGGGTGAGCATGTAGTTGGTGGTGCCGTTGAGGATGCCCATCACGCTGTTGATGCGGTTGCCCACCAGGCTGCGCTTGAGCGGGTCGACGATGGGGATGCCGCCGCCCACGGCCGCCTCAAACGAGACGCTGCCGTTGCCGCTGTCTGCCAGGTGGAAGATCTCCTCGCCGAACTCGGCCAGCAGGGCCTTGTTGGCGGTGACGACGTTCTTGCCGGCCTTGAGGGCATCGCGCACGACGTCGCCTGCAAAGCCGGTGCCGCCCACAAGCTCGACCACGATGTCGATCTCAGGGTCGTCGATGATCTGGCGGTAGTCGTCCACGATGCGCTCCTCGGGCACGCCGAGTGCGGTGATCTTGGACTTGGTGCGCGAGCACACCTTGGAGAGCTCGATCTCCGGTCCAAAGCGATCTTGGTAGTTGCTCCCTTCCTTGAAGAGGAGCTTGACCACGCCACCGCCCACGGTGCCGCAGCCGATCAAACCGATCTTGACTTTGCGCATGTGTCCCTCCCAGAACTCGTGCATGTGCCAGATTGCCTGCTGTTGCCGGCCCGCCTAGAGAACGTCGCGGGCGATGAGGTCCGCGTAGGTCTCGCGGCGGACCACTAGGCGCGCGGTGCCGTCCTTGACCATGACGATACCAGGGCGCACCTGCTTGTTGTAGTTGGATGCCATCTCGTTGCAGTAAGCGCCGGTGCCGAGCACGCAGACGTGCTGGCCGGCGGTGCAGGGCTGCAGGCTGCGGTTGCGGACCACGACGTCGCCGCTCTCGCAGTGCTTGCCCACCACGTCGCAGACCATGCTGCGGGGCTTGCAGGCCTCCTCGACCACGAAGGCCTCGTACTCGGAGCCGTAGATGGCGGTGCGGATGTTGTCGGTCATGCCGCCGTCGACGGCCACGTAGGTGATGCCGCCGTTCTCCTTGACGGAGCCCACGGTGTAGAGCGTGACGCCGGCGTTGGCGCTGATGGAGCGGCCGGGCTCCACATAGATGTGGGGCAGCGGGTAGTCGATCGCCGCGGCGCACTCCTTGACTGCGGTGGTGGCGACCTCTGCCAGCTCTGCGATGGAGCTGGGCTTGTCTGTGCTGAGGTACGGGATGCCCAGGCCGCCGCCCAGGTCGAAGATGCGGGCGGTGTAGCCCAGCTCGGTGCGCATCGCGTCCATGAACTCGAACATCACCTTGATGGCCACCGGCCAGCAGCTCAGGTCGAAGATCTGCGAGCCGATGTGCATGTGGTAGCCGGCCATATCGAGGTGGGTGTGCTCCAGCGCGAAGGCAGTGGCGGCCTTGGCGGCGCCGTTGTTGATGTTGAAGCCGAACTTGGAGTCCTCGTTGGCGGTCATGATGTAGTCGAGGGTGTCTGCCTCGACACCCGGGCAGATGCGCAGGATGACCTTCTGCTTGATGTCGCGCGCGCGGGCGGCCAGGTTGATGCGCTCGAGCTCCTCGTGCGTGTCGACCACAAAGCAGCTCACGCCGGCATCGATAGCCTCGTCGATCTCCTGCGGGGTCTTGTTGTTGCCCTGGACGAAGACGCGCTCCATGGGAAAGCCCGCTGCCTGCGCCACGGCGAGCTCGCCACCGCTGGCGACGTCGATCCCGACGCCCTCCTCGGCCACGATCTTGTCCATGGCCACGCAGCAGAAGCTCTTTGCGGCGTAGATGATGTCGCTTTCGGGGTAGCGGCTGCGGAACTCGGCGAGGTAGGTGGACAGCTGCTGGCGCAGGGTTGCCTCGTCGTACACGAAGAGAGCGGTGCCATAGTCCTCGATGATCTTCTCAAGGGGCACGCCGCCGATCGATACGCTGCCGTCTTCGACTGCGGTGGTGACGGGTGCTACGCCGAGCAGGTCGCTGACGGTGAGGTTGTCGGGCTCGATGGCGGTGCGTTCGTAATGAGACATCGGGGATCAGGTCCTTTCCTGTGGTCTTACATGCGTTCCGGCGCGCTCACGCCCAGCAGCGAGAGCGCGTTCTCCAGCACGCGCCTGGTGGCGTCGCAGACGCAGAGGCGCGCGGTGGTGAGGGCTGCGTCGTCTGTGAGGACGTGGCAGCGGGTGTAGAACTGGTGGAAGCAGGCCGCCAGCTCCTGGGCGTAGTAGGTGAGGCGGAAGGGCGCGAGGTCGCGGGCGCAGCTTTCGACCAGCTCGCCGAACTCGTCGATCTTGCGGGCCAGGTTGAGCTCTGCTTCCTCTGTGAGCACGCCGAGCTCGGCGCCTGCCGGGATGAGGCGCTCAGCGGCCTCGTCGGCGTGGATGCCGTCGTGCCCTGCGGCCTTGCGCAGGATCGAGCAGATGCGCGCATGGGCGTACTGCACGTAGTAGACGGGGTTGCTGGAGTCCTGGCGCTTTGCCTCTGCGATGTCGAAGTCGATGGTCTGATCGGTGGAGCGCGAGAGCATCAGGTAGCGCGTTGCGTCGGCGCCGACCTCGTCGATGAGCTCCTCGAAGGTGACCATCTCGCCCGTGCGCTTGGACATGCGCACGGCCTCGCCGTCGCGGAAGAGGTTGACCATCTGGCCGATGATGACCTCGGGCTGGCCGGGGTGGCCGAACACGTGGCCCACGGACTGGATGCGCTTGATGTAGCCGTGGTGGTCGGCGCCGAGCAGGTCGACGCAGCGCTCATGGCCGCGGTCGAGCTTGTTCTTGTGGTAGGCGATGTCCGGCGCGAAGTAGGTGTAGGTGCCGTCTGCCTTGACGAGCACACGGTCCTTGTCGTCGCCGAAGTCCGTAGTGCGGAACCAGGTGGCGCCGTCCTTTTCGTAGATATAGCCCAGCTCGTCGAGCTCCTTGATGGTCTTGGAGATGATGGACTCGCCGTCCTCGCCCTTGGCATGCAGGGTGCGCTCGGAGAACCAGACGTCGAACTCCAGGCCGAAGTCCTCGAGCACCTTCTTGTTGTGCGAGAGCACAGCGGCGTAGGCCATGTCCATGAAGGCTGCCTCGCGCTCCTCGCTGCTGGCATCGAGCCACTTGAGGCCCTCCTCGCCGATGATCTTGATGGCGATGTCGATGACATAGGCGCCGGCGTAGCAGTTCTCCGGCAGCTGGGCGCGGTACTCCTCTGTGTTGGCGATGATGTGCTCACAGGCCTGCGCAGGGGTCATGCCCTCCCCCATCAAGCGCGCAACCTGCTGGTAGCGGCACGAGACGCTCTGGGCGAAGACGTTCATCTGGTTGCCTGCGTCGTTGATGTAGAACTCACGCGTGACGTCGAAGCCCGCAAAGTCCAGCACGCGGCAGATGGCGTCTCCCAGAGCAGCCCAGCGGCCGTGGCCCAGGTGCATGGGGCCGGTGGGGTTGGCGGAGATGAACTCGATGTCGATCTTGGTGCCGTTGCCCATGGTGCTGCTGCCAAAGCTCCCGCCCTGCTCGCGCACGGCTGCGAACACGCTCTGCAGCGCCGCGTTGGAGAGGCGCAGGTTGATGAAGCCGGGGCCGGCGACCTCGACGGAGCTGAGGAGCTCGTTGCCCTCGAGGTGCTTGGCCACGATGTCTGCGATGGCGCGGGGGCTCATGTGCGCCTGTTTGGCGCAGCGCATGGCCACGGTGGTCGCCCAGTCGCCGTTGGACTTGTCACGCGGGCGCTCCAGCCCGGGGTCAGGGATGGTCTCCAGGGGCAGCTCGCCTGCGCTGACGGCGCCCTCAAGTGCCTTGACTACGATTTCCTCGACCTGCTTGCGCACGGTTCTGGCTCCTTTACTCGGTACTTCTTGTCTAGGTATACGAAGTTTCATTTTATACCCAAAGCAGGGGGCCACGAATATGCAAAGAGCTGGGTGGCGTGCGCACTGGCCCACACATTCTATATACGGCAT
>JBJEHN010000151.1:0-2429 GCA_051876105.1 Coriobacteriales bacterium
GAGGTGTGGGATGAGGAAGAATAGCGACGCGGCCCTGATAGCGAGGAGGGTCTCGACATTACGCCTATATCGACGTACGGCCGAAACCGTCGAGATCGTCATCGGCATCATCTGCTCCGTCGGCCTGGGCGCAGCCCTCCTTGCCTTCCAAACCAAGATCAACACCACCATCGAAAACACAGGAAAGGCCATCGATACCGTCTTCAAAAACCTGTCAGAGGGCGTCGAGTAAGCGCCCCACTCAAAACCGTATCGCATCCTCACCGCATCGTAAGGAGGTGACCCCTTGAGAACCCCTGCCCACCTGAGCCCGCGCAGCGAAGAGGGCGCAGCCGTCATCGAGATGGTGTTCGCCCTGCCTGTGATCTTGCTGATGGCGGCGGCCGTCTTGGACTTGAGCGCCCTGATCAAATGCAACCTCGCGCTCGACTCCGCGGCAACCGCAGCCGTGCGCTACTGCATGGACGACCCGGCGGCAGCAGACAAGCCAGCCGAGCTCAAGAGCTACCTGGTTCGCATCGATCCGAGCATGAAGGAGACAGAGCTCACCGTGAGCCTGGGCGGCCTCGACTCGCAGAACTACACGCACCTCATCTACCCCTATGAGTCGGAGGCCCTGGTCAAGCGTCCATCACGCTGTACCTACCAGCCCTTCAGTGTCGAGTTGAGTTACACCGGCAGCTTCTACACCTTGGTGGGCAGGGGTATCTCGCTGGCCAGCGGAGGGGACGGCTCGCTCAAAGCGGTCTGCTGCGAGTCGGGCTGCCTTGACAGGACAGATGGGAGCACCTGGTGACACTGCGCGCAAAACACATGCCCGCTGAGCTCGGCGCCGAGACCGTGCAACTCGCGATCGCCCTGCCCTTGTTCTTCATCGTGGCAATGGCCTTCGTCCAGCTGTGCGTTATGGCCTTCTCGGTGCTGACCCTCTCCGGCGAAGTCGAACAAGCCGCATGGAGCGTCGACCTCGACGAGCTAGAGCCCGTCTCTGGGCGAGAAGAGGCAAACGAGCTCGTGAAGGAGGCGATCGTCGCAAGCGCCGTCGCCCTCGATCCCAGCTCGCTTGTCGTGAGCAACACCACCTTCAGCAGCCAGGAGAGCCGCTGTGTCACCACGCCCATCATCAACAACAGCGTGATGAGAAGCGAAGAGACGCTCGAATCCTACCAGCTCACAGAGTTCTACCGCAGGACCACTGCGGGGATCGTCGAGTTCGACGTGGCCTACGAGCTGCCCACCCTGGTCAACCTGCCCGGGTTGGCCCACGTGCGCGTCTCCAAACACATCGCACGCGAGCGGATGCTCGAGGCGATGACGGAGTTCCACGCATGAGGCGCGAAGAGGGAAACATCACCGTGCTCACGGCCTTCGCCTCTCTGAGCTTGGCCCTTGCCATGGCACTCGCAATGGAGTTCGGCTGCGTCTACGCCGTCAAGAGCGCATTCGACAACGACCTCAACATCGCACGCGAGGAAACGCTCTCAGCCGGGTTCGACATGCAGCTCAAGAGCTCTTCAGACCCCGGTGGGTTGCTTGCGGAGAAGGTTGTCTCGTCCCTGCGCCGCAACGGCTATCAGGGGGCGGTGACCTTCTGGTTCTATGAAGCCACCCCAGAGCAGATCGAGCGCTCCTGCCCAAAGGTAGACGAAACAGCCAACCTGAGGGCCATGGCATACCACGTGGTCCTCGAAACCACCTACGAGAACGTGATGCTGCCCGAGGCGATTCTCGGCGAGCTCGCCATATCGAACAGCATCACCGCAGCGCTCGCCCCCTATGCCCTGCACCGCACCTACAAGCCCGAGGGCGTTGCCGGCAGGCTCTGGCGCTTCAGCACCCCGGCCGCCAGCAGCGCGACAAGCGCTCAGGAACGCCCCCTCAGCGAGATGAGCCCCGCCTTGAAGGCAGCCGTCAACGAAGCGCTCGAGGAAACGGAAGAGACCTATCAGAAAGAACACATTTGAGAGGAGAACGAGCAATGCCAGAATCGCCCCGGTTCGTCCGGAAGCTCTCGCAAGGCGAGCCCGGCAAGGGCAGCCACTCCGCACCCACGCCAGACGAGACGAGCGCAAAGGTATCGCGCTTGGCTGCGATCACCTCTGTCAGCGCCTTCCTGGCCACGGGCTGCCTCATCTTCGCAGCCGTTACCCACAGCCAGGCAAGCAGCGCTCTGGCAAGCGTCCAGGCAGACATGACGACAGCCATCGTGGCCACCCAGGACATTCCCAGCGGCACAACCGTCGAGGCTTCGATGCTCACGAGCATGGAGATCCCCTCTCGCTACCTAGGCGAGGGAACCCTGCGCGAGCTCGATGAGGCCGTAGGCAAGCAGACGGTGGTGCGCATCGATGCCAACACCCCGCTGCGCGGCAGCGAGCTCACCGGCTCGGACGAGAGCTCCTCGCTGGCAGGGAGGATCGCAAAGGGAA
>JBJEHN010000152.1:0-11837 GCA_051876105.1 Coriobacteriales bacterium
AAACGACCTAGATGCAGGTAGAATCGGCCCCAGGCAAAGTCGCCGCATAATGGACGCGACTGCGAGAAGGAGAAGGCCGTCTCGCGCTTTTCAGGAAGGTCTGCCAGTGAAACGTATCAGCCGCACTGTATTTGCACTTGCCCTTGCCGCATGCGCGTGCCTGTTGGCCGCGTGCTCGAGCAACACTTCCACAAACGCGGTGCCCACGGCGTCGTACTCGGCGCAGAACGAGTTCATGCAAGCCGCCATCGATCAAGCACGCGAGGGCATCTACAACAACCACGGCGGCCCCTTCGGCAGCGTCATCGTCAAGGACGGCAAGATAGTCGGCACCGGGCACAACCACGTGCTCTCCAACAACGACTCCACCTGCCATGGGGAGATCGACGCCATCCGCAACACCGAGTCTGCCCTCGAGACCTTCGACCTGAGCGGCTGCGAGCTCTACACCACCGGCGAGCCGTGCCCCATGTGCCTGGCCGCATGCTTGTGGGCAAACATCGACAAGGTCTACTACGGCTGCACTATCGAGGACAACGCGCTCATCGGCTTCAGGGACGAGCAGTTCGACGAGCTCATGGGCGGGCGCGACAACTTCGAGGGCTACCTCGAGGAGCTCGACCGCGAGGCATGCCTGCAGCTCTTCGACGAGTACCTGGCCCTGGACGCCCAGCGTTACTGAAACCGCTGGGGTGCAAGCAAGGGATTCCTCGCTACCGCTTTTCTGCTTCGAGGGCCCCGAGGCGCGGGCGAGCAACTCCTGACGCGTTGGCTTACCGCAAGGGACGCGCGGAATCGAGGCAGGGAGCGCTTGCCATAAAAGAGCGGGGCGGCTGCTTTGGCCGCCCCGCTCCTTCTGTTGCCTGTTGCCGCCGCTTAGCCGGCGACGTCGACCTGCGCGTACTTGAACAGGGGCTTGGTGTTGATCTTGATGTAGCCGCAAAGGAGAAGCCCGTCGCCGGGCAGTCACGCTGCTGTGACAGCAGCGAACAGGGTTTTACAATAAAAAGTGCTATTGAACTGCGGTTATGTGTCCGTTTATGTCCTGCTTGCAATAACTGCAGGCATACGATTAGAAAGGGAATTCGCTATGGACGAGAAGATCAAGGAGCTGATTTACCTTGATGTCTCGGACAACCTGCTCAGTTCGGTCAACCTCAAGCGCCTTTCGGCGGCAATGCAAGGAGCGCAGTGATGGAGGGACTCATGCTCTCTGTGCTGATTGCGCTATTCGATAATCCGGTCGCTCAATCGCGCAGGCAGCCGATCGGCACAACGAGCACGCCGTCATCGCGGCGATAGCCGTACTGCGTTGCAGTCAGCACCATCTTGAACGTCGGCAGGGGGATCGGGCACTGGCGCTCCTTCTCATTCGCCTTCTCAACAAGGTGCTCGATCTCGCAGAGGTGCCGCGAGGCTTCCCCCACCTCGCCTTCGCCCAGCTTGACCTCGATGAGCGCGTACCTGCCGTCTTCCAGGTGCAAGACGCAGTCCGCCTCGAGGCCGTAGCGGTCGCGGTAGTAGGACGCCCTGCCGCCCCACGCCGCCGAGTACGCCTTGAGGTCGCGGAAGCACAGAGACTCGAACAGGAACCCCAGCGTCTTGAAATCCGTGTTGAAGTACTCGGGGGAAAGCCCCAGGGCGGCAACCGCGATCGACGGGTCGATGAGGTTCCTCTTCCTCGACGCCCTGATGGCGGCCTTCGACCGGATCGCAGGACACCAGGCCTCCACGTCACTCACGATGAAGAGCTTCTCAAGCGCCGCGACGTAGTCGAAGAAACTCGTGTCCCCCATCTGGGTCGCCGCCTGCGCGTCCGCCTTCACGGTCTTGGTCTCTGCGAGGGTGCAGATGTTCCTCGCATACGAGCGCAGTATCGCCTCTGCCCACCGAGGGTTGCGCGCGACGCCGTCGATGTTGCTGATATCTACCTCGCATGTCTGAACGAACAGATCCCTTGGCAAGGCGAGCTGGGCGCGTGGCGACTTGTTGCGTATCGCGCGCGGCCACCCGCCGCGGCATATCGCAAAGATCAGCGCGTCGACGGAGAGGGGCGACTCACAGCCATCATATGCGCCGGGATCGTCGAAGAGCGCCTTGAGGGAGACCTGTCCGCTTGACTCGCCGCTCTCGAAGAGACTCATCGGGAGCATCTCCATGCGGGATATGCGCATCGTTCCGGTGTGCGGCGTGCTCGGCATCTGCGAGCTCGAGCCCGTGAGGATGTAGAGCCCTGTTTCCTGGCGGTCGTCAACCGACTTCCTTACCGCGCCCCATAGCTTGGGCGCATCCTGCCACTCGTCTATCAGGCGAGGGTTCTCGCCTGCGAGCAGCCTTGAGGGCTGCAACGAGGCAACCGCCAGATATCCTTCGCGCTTGTCCTCGTCCTGCAGCTCGATGATGCTGCGCGCCTGCTGCTTTGCAGTTGTGGTCTTACCACAGCCCTTGGGCCCGACGATAAGGGTCGCGCCGAACGCTTCGAGCTTGAAGCTCAGCAGCTCGTCGGCCATTCGCGGCATGTATGCCATCGGGTCTCCTCTCTCTTCCACACATGCCTTGATTATAAGCTACCGAAGTAATTTGTGGTATTTCACCGAAGTGATTTGCGGTGTTTTGCCGAAGAGATTTGCGGTTGCCCTCAATGGTCGCCGGCGTCTTCATCGGCACGGAGGCCCTGGGCGCAGTTGCGCTGTGCACCCCCCTACCTCTACCTCGACGAGATGCTCCACTGCCTCTTCGGCATCGGGATCACCACGATGATCACGCAGGCGGTGGGGCGGGGAGACCGCCACACAAGCCGCCGGATCGCCGGGCTGTGCTGGTTGCGGTCTTCATCGCGTACGTGGTTGTCCTCACGCCGCTCTACTTCCTCTGCGAGAGCGTCTTCCCCCTCTTCTCCAATGACGAGCTGCTCTTCGGGCAGGCTGTGGACTACCTGCGCCCCATGCTCATCGCGATGCCCTTCTTCGAGGTCATGCTCTGCTTGGAACGCACCTAGGTCATCGACGGCAGGCCGCTGCTCTTCGCATCGCGCGCGGTCGTCGCCAATACCCTCAACATCGCCTTCGACTACCTTTTCGTGTACGTCATGGGGTTGGGGATCGAGGGCCTGGCCTACGCCACCATGCTCAGCACGCTCATCGGCTACGCGGTCACGCTGAGCCACGGGCTGAGCAAGAAATGCACGATACGCCCGGACTTCTCCGTCTGGCGCCGCCCGCGCGAGGCCCTGGGCTACATCAGGGAGGAGATCGTCATCGGCGGCTCGTCTGCCATCGTGATGGGCCTCTACGGGCTGCTCGTCTCCGTCATCTGCAAGCTCATCGGCGCGGCAGGCGGCACCATCGGCCTTGCCGCCTGGGGCGTCTACCAGAGCATCGTCAAGTTCTTCAACGCCTTCTCCAACGGCGCGGGGCGCGGGGTCTCGCTGCTGACCGGTCTGCTGGCACAGCAACTGCAGCTCATGGGATTCAGCACAGAGGGCAGCCAGCTGGTAGGCTTCGAGCCCTTCGCGGCCCAGGGCTTTGTGCACGACGTGCAGTTCGCCTTCGACGAGCACGGGCCGCTGGAGGAGACCCTGGCGTTCTCGCTGGTGCCGGGCGGCGGCGCGGGTGCACGGGCGCAGCGCATGCGCAGCGGCGACATCGCCCAGATGCTCGCCTTCCTCGAGGAGCAGGGCCTGGCAAACGCGCGCTGGCGCGAGCTGCTGCCGGCTATGGGCACCTGGATGCTCCCCTGTGTTGTTGACGGCGCAGCGGTGCCCCTCGTGGCGGGCTTTGGGATCGGCTACGCCAAGTTCCGCTGGTCAAACGGCGCCCCGGCGGCCCCCGCCAAGCTCTACATCAAGCTGCGAGCCTCCATCCCCCACAAGGAGGCGTAAGGCAGCCTCACTCGTTCTTGAGCAGGCTCGCGCAGTAGACCGGCAGGTAGAGAACCTTGCCCTTGCGCTCGATGTTGCCAGAGCAGAGGACGACTCCCCCTTCGAGCTTGTAGTTCTCCACACCCAAAACGGAGCTGAGCGCGCTATGGCGCTTGTAGCTCTTCCCCGACTTCACCTCGATCGGGATCACACGCCCGTCGCGATCCTCGACAACGAAGTCGAGCTCACCGCGCTTCTTGTTGTTGTAGTAGTACAGGGCAAAGCCGTGGGCAGCCAGCTCCTGCGCCACAACGTTCTCGTATGTGCTCCCGTGGTTGGTGTCTGCCGTCCCGTCCAAGAGGCTTAGCGCGGATTTGCGCGAGTAGGAGCAGGTGAGCAGCCCCACATCCGAGTAGAAGAGCTTGAACAGGTTGCGCTGCTTGGAGGCCAGCAGGGGGCTCAGCGGCTCGTCGACGTTGTACACCGGCAGCGCGACGTTGGCTGCGGCGATCCACAGGAAGGTGTCCTCGTAGCTGCGGAACCGCGCGTGCTCGTTGAGGCTCTTCAGAACAAAGCGCTTGTTGGGGTTGTTGAGCTCGGCGGGCACAAGCTCGTAGGCTTCCTTGGCCTTGAGGCGGCTTTCCCTAGGGCAGTACTTCGTGATGTCCGTTCGGTACCAGTCGCGAACGGACTCCTGCACATCGCGCACCAACAAAAGGTCCTTGGTGTCGACGTAGGTCTGCACGGCATCGGGCATGCCGCCCACAACGAGGTACTTCCTGAACAGGTCATGCAAACGCTCGTTGATAGCGGTGTCGACCGGCTGTTCCTTTTCCACCTGGCCTTGCAAAAGGTCGAACACCGCAGGGGCAACGCCATTCGCCCAGCAAAACTCCTCGAAGTCCAGTGAATACATGGGGAGCGTGGTGACGTAGCCGACGGGGTTCGAGCGTATGTTGTTGAGCTCCACGCCCAGCAGCGACCCAGAGAGGATGAAGTCGTAGTCCCCCTGGTCGATGAGCCCCTTTATAGCTGTGAGGGCTTCCGGCGCTTCTTGGATCTCGTCGAGGAAGATGCACGTGCGCCCGGGCAGGAGCCGGGATGCAGACACGAGGGAGAGCCTCATGAGGATGTCTTCTGCAGAGCGCGGCGTGTCGAAGATAGCCTTGGCGCTTGGGTCGAGGATGAAGTTGAGCTCGACGGTGCTCTCATAGTGCGCCTTGGCGAACTGGCGAACGATGTAGGTCTTGCCGATCTGCCGCGCGCCCGTCACGAGCAGGGCACGTTTAGAAGGAGAGCTCTTCCAGGCGAGCAGCCGGTCGTACGCTTTCCTCTTGAGCATTACAGGGCCCCTTACGTCTGATGCACGTTTTCCAACCGGATTATAGAATTAGATTGCACGTTTTCCATCCAGTCTTTTGATACGGTTTGCACATTATCCAACCTAATTCAGAGCTCCATAGCACTCAATTTGTACCTGCCAAGCTTCACGTGTACCTGTCAAGCTTCACGGACACATTTTGCAAAGGGCCCCGGGATCCACGGACACCTGCGGTGGAAGGCAGACGAGCGCTGGTGCCGCGTGCCGGAGTGCTTCTTCGTCAACCGCATGTACTACGGCGAAGACGAGCAGCTCAAGACCCTGGGGCTCATCTGCCGGGCGAACTTCGCCAAGGTCAAGTGGGTGGACGGCCGCCCCGCTACCGCCAAGTTCTACCTAGCCGCCAAGGGCTTCGACGTCGACGCAGAATCAATCGCCGCCGCCGGCATCACGCTGTGAGGCGCAGCGCTGCGCAGGCGCTGCACGGAGCATGGTATAGTGCGCCCGTGTGTTCGACCTGCAGGGAGGCAGCGCTATGAGACACCCCAACGGCCTATGGCAGCGCGCGGCGGCAGTGCTCGCCAGCGCGGCTTTGACGGCAGCCATGTGCGCGCCCGTGCCTGCGCAGGCCGCCTCCACAGCCGCCACCTACAGCCCCGTCGTCAGCGTGAAGGCGCAGAGCTTCGGCAACGGCGCGGCTCAGGCGCCTGCAACGCTTGCCGCCGTCAAGCTCGACAGCCGCTGGCTTGCCGGCCTGGGCTCGGGCACCTACAACGCCGAGCTCGCCACCTGGGCCTCTGTCATCGCCACCGCCACATACGAAAGCTCGGTGGTGAGCGCAGGCAGCGTGCAGGCAAGTGCGGGCTTCGAGCAGCGGCTCGGGCAGCTCTTGGACGCCTACGGCTTCCAGGACGTCGAGTACCGCGCCGTCACCGCTGGCAGCGCAAGCGCACCCGATCAAGATGACGCCACCGCCGTGCTCATGGCCCACAAGCCCATCGCCACAGCGTCTGGCCAGGTTGATGCCTACCTTCTCGCCGTCCAAGGCACCAGCGGCCAAGAGGAGCAGTGGCTCAGCAACTTCGATGTGGGAGACACCCGCAGCTACGGCGGAACGCAGACCGCCCACCCCGACTGGAAGACCGAAGAGCACCACAAGGGCTTCGACGTGGCTGCCGCGCGCGTTGACCGCGTGCTGGCCGAGTACATGGCCGCAACGCCAAGCAGCGCCGGCGGCGCCAAGACCCTGCTGCTCACCGGCCACTCCCGCGGAGCCGCCATCGCCAACATCCTCGGCGCCGAATACGAGCACAGCACCCTGGCCGGCGCACCGGCCATGACCGTGGGCGCCTACGGCAGCGCTGGCAGCTACCACAAACTGGCGGCCGTCCAGACCTACACCTTTGCCAGCCCGGCGGTGACCACCGGCAGCGCCGAACGCAGCAGCGTCTTCAACATCTGCAACGCAGACGACTTCATCCCGGCCATGCCGCTCGAGAGCTGGGGCTTCAAGCGCTATGGCACAGACGTCGTGCTCAGCGTTGCCGCCAGCGACGCCGCCGCACTGCTCTTCGAGCACTTCACCGGCACCGAGTACGCCAGCCCCCGCGTTGAGGCGCTCGTCGGCCTCTTCGAGCGCTGCGCCGGCAGCAGGGAGGGCCTCTACGAGGCCACAGCGGAATGCGCCGTCCAGGGCACCAGCCGCGCGGAGCTCGAGGCAGAGCGCGCCGCCATCGCCGCCGCTGCCGAGCGCTTGGGAGCAGGCAGCTGCGTGGAGCTGGGCGCTGTCACCCAGGGCGCTGGCGGCGGCTGCTCCTTCACCAAGGCCGTCAAGCCGCAGTTCCTGCTCACAGGGCTCGCGCTCGTCTGCGCCAACAGCTCCAAGGGCCTCGACGCGCTTGTGCCCCTGCTCAGCGATGCCTCAACCGCCCTCAAGGGCAGCCCGCTCGAGAGCGTGTTCAGCGGCATCGTCTACACGCTCATGCAAGAGGGCGGTGCGCTCTACTGCCCACACTACACCGCCACCTACTACTCCATCGCCGCGCTCCAGGAAGAAGGGGGCGCAGAGCTCGCGCTGGGCAACGCCACCTACGCGCTCGGCAGCGTGGCAGCCCGCAGCGCTTGCTATACCGCGCCCACAAGCTCCGCCGCCAAGAAGAGCACGCTCGCCGTTCCGCAGAGCGTGAGCGTTGCTGGCAAGGGCTTTGCGGTAACCGGCATCGCACCTAGGGCCTTCGCCGGTGCCAAAGCCACCAAGCTCGTCATCCGGGCCCAAGGCCTGAGCAAGAAGAGCCTGCGCAACTGCCTCAAGGGCTCGAAGGTCCAACGCGTGGTGGTGCAGGCATACAAGAACAAGGCGAAGAACAGGGCCTATGCCCTCAAGCTCAAGAGCTGGCTAGCCAAGTCCAACAGCGGCCGCAACGTCAAAATCACCTACTAGCCGCCTCGGGCTCTGGGCGGCGGGCGGGCCTGTTGTTGCTCTCTTTTGGATGTGTCCTTTTGTGTCCTTATTCTTCTTTAGAATTATTGAATCGTATGCACTAATGCAGGGCACGCAAAAGGGGTTGAGATGGCAAGCTGCCTAGACATCAGGGACATCAAGAAGGCCTACGGCGAGGGCGGTGGCTACAACCAGGTCCTCAAGGGCATCACCACCCAGGTCGAGAAGGGCGAGATGTGCGTCATCCTGGGCCCCTCCGGTTGCGGCAAGTCGACCTTCCTCAACGCCATCGGCGGCCTGGACAGCGTGGACACCGGCTCCATCTTGGTCGACGGGCAAGAGATCGTGGGCCTCAAGCCGGCGGAGCTTGCCCGCTACCGCAAGGAGAACCTGGGCTTCGTCTTCCAGTTCTACAACCTGGTGGGCGACCTCACAGTCAAGGAACATCCAGATCTGCGAGAACCTCTCGGACAACCCGCTGAACATGGACGAGCTGCTGGAGATCCTGGGCCTCACGCCCATGGCCAAGCGCTTCCCCGCGCAGCTCTCCGGCGGCCAGCAGCAGCGCGTAGCTATCGCGCGCGCCCTCATCAAGAACCCCAAGCTGCTGCTCTGCGACGAGCCCACCGGCGCACTCGACTCCAAGACCTCCAAGGACATCCTCATCCTGCTCGAGCAGATCAACCAGCAGTACGGCACCACCATGCTCATGGTCACCCACAACGAGGCCATCAAGGACATGGCCCACAGGGTGATCTTCCTCAAGGACGGCTATGTGGAGGAGACGCGCATCAACGAGCACCCGCTGCGCGCCGCCCAGGTCGAGTGCTAGGTGCGTGACATGGGCATCGACGGCATCCTCATCAAGCGCATCCCCCGCAAGCTCAAGGCCA
The DNA here is from genome assembly GCA_051876105.1 of Coriobacteriales bacterium. Lineage (GTDB taxonomy): Bacteria > Actinomycetota > Coriobacteriia > Coriobacteriales > QAMH01 > W2P13-069. The sequence goes on from JBJEHN010000152.1 coordinate 8,514, forward strand.
AATGGCCGCGCTACCGACAGTGGGGACGTAGCCTACTGTCCCACTTTTTGCAATTAACGATGCATCTAGCGGGCGACTCCCTTCTCAAAAATGGGACAGTAGGCTACGTCCCCACTGTCCCACTCTGCCTACAGCCAGCGGGCCAGGGCGCGGGAGAGCTGTCCGAGGTCGAGGGGCTTGCCGAGGTGCTCGTTCATGCCCACGGTCTTGGCGGCGAGCACGTCCTCGGCGAAGGCGTTGGCCGTCATCGCCAGGATCGGCACCTGCTTGCAGTCGCGGCGGGCGGATGCGCGGATGGCACGGGTGGCGTCGTAGCGGTTCATGCGCGGCATCTGGATGTCCATGAAGATGATGTCGTAGTAGCCCTCGGGGCTCTGCAGCACCATGTCCACAGCTTCCACGCCGTCGGCCGCGCGCTCCACCTCCAAGCCGGTGGTGCGCAAGATCTCCTGTGCGACCTCGGCGTTGAGCTCGTTGTCCTCGGCCAGCAGGGCGCGCTTGCCCGCAAGCTGCAGGCTCTCGAAGCTCTTGAGCGGCTCGGCGCCTGCGCCGGGCAGCTGCACGTCCTCTTCGTCGCCTACCAGCACGCTGAAGGTGTGCTCCAGGCGCGAGCGGAACAGCGGCTTGCTGATGAAGGCGTTGACGCCGGCGGCGCGCCTCGAGCTCGATGTCGCTCCAGTCGTAGGCGGAGATGATGATGATCGGCACGTCGTCGCCCACCGCGCTGCGGATGGCGCGGGCTGTCTCGATGCCATTCATGTCGGGCATCTTCCAGTCGATGATGCAGGCAAAGTAGTCGCGCTGCTCGCGGTGCTGCTGCACCACGCGCTCCACGGCCAGCGCGCCGCTGAGCACGCCTTCCGCCTTCATGCCCATCTCGTTGAGCATCCCGCAGCACGACTCCAAGCTGAGCTCGTCGTCGTCTGCCACCAGGACATCCAGATCGATGAAGCGCTCGTGGCTCACCGCCGCGTTCTCCTGCAGCTTGAGGTAGATGGTCACTGTGAAGCGCGAGCCGACGCCGGGCTCGCTTTCGACCTTGATGTCGCCGCCCATCATGCGCACGATGTTGCGGCTGATGGGCATCCCCAGACCCGTGCCCTGGATCTTGTTGACGCGGCTGTCTGCGGCGCGCACGAACGGCTCGAAGATGTGCTCGATGAACTCCGGCGCCATGCCGATGCCGTTGTCCTCGAACACGAACTCGTAGCACGCCACCTTGCTCTGGCTGCAGGGACGCTCCGTGATCTCCAGCCGGATCTTGCCGCCGTCGGGCGTGTACTTCACCGCGTTGCTGATGAGGTTGGTGAACACCTTCTGGATGCGCAGGGGGTCGCCGATGACCTCCTCGTGCTCCACGTTGGAGATGCTCACGGAGAGCTCGTGGCGGTGCTCCTCGATCTGCGGAGCCGTCATGGTGAGCAGGTTGTCGACGAGGTCGGAGAGGTTGAACTCCTCCTCCACCAGGTCCACCTTGCCGGACTCGATCTTACTCATGTCGAGCACCTCGTTGATGAGGCTCAGCATGTGCTTGCTGGCCTGCGTGATCTTGGCCAGGCAGTCCTGCACGCGCTCGGAGTCGTCGATGTTGGCGGCGGCGATGGCGGTCATGCCGATGATGCCGTTCATGGGCGTGCGGATGTCGTGGCTCATGTTGGAGAGGAAGTCCGTCTTGGCCTTGTTGGCGGCCTCTGCGGCGTCGAAGGCCGCTCGCAGCGCCTGCTCCTGCTGGCGCTCGCGCTTGATGAGGTCGTCGACGTTGCGCGTGCCCACCACCGCCACGCAGCCGCCGTCCTTCTCCCAGACGAACGCCACACGCGCCTGCAGATAGGTGATGCCGTCCTCCGAGACGCGCTCGTAGGTGAAGGAGTAGTCCTCACCGTCTGCGCGCAGGTGCTCCAGGCGGAGCTTCTCCATGAACTCCGGGCGGCTGGCGTCCGAGACCAGCTCGTCTGCGTAGCTCTGCAAGCCGCGCGACCAGCAGTTGCCGTACTTGACGAAGCGCTCTTCGATGGAGCGCCCCTCCGCATCCGCCGCGCGGAAGGAGACGACGCTGTCCTCGCGCGGGTTCACCAGCAGCACGGAGTAGTACTCGGAACCCAGACCCTCGATGATCTCGCGCTGCATGGCCTGGATGCGCAGGCGCTCCTGCTCCTCCTTGACCATGGTGTCGATGTTCTTGAAGGCGATGACGAACTCGCGGTGGTTGTTGAGGGCCTTGACCACCTGGACTTGGAAGTGCTGGATAGAGCCGTCGCGATCAACGCGGTAGGAGAAGGAGTAGGCTCCCGTGTCTTTGAGCAGGGCGGGGATCTCGGCTGTGCAGCGCAGCTTGTCGAAGAGGGGCCGGTCTTCCTCGAGCACGCTGCCCTCGATGTAGGCAGCGATGTTGTCCTCGAAGCTGCCGGCTGTGAACTGCTGGCCGTATGCGTCGCGAATGGCCTGGCCCATGCGGTAGCAGGTGGTGGCGCCGGTCTCCACGTTGATGAGGTACATGCTCTCGTAGGGCATGGCGAGGGCCTGGATGAGGACCTGCATGGTGGCCTTCTGGGCTTTCTCGGCGTTGATGTTGCGCAGGCAGAAGAGCAGCTTGTCTACGCGGCCGTCTGCGCCATAGGTGGCGGGGATGAGGCTCGCGCGGGTCCAGGTCCCGGTGACGACCATGTACTCGAGCGAGATGATGGGCTTGCCGGCCAGGCGGCTGTCCACGCTGTCGAGGTCGAGGAAGGTGCTGGCCTCGGCCTGGTACTCCGGCATGATGTAGGTGCGGACGGACTCGCTGAGGAAGGCGCGCGCGGCGCTCGCCACGCCGTCGACGCGCGCGAGCTCGCCGGTGGAGACGAGCTGCTGGATGGTGTCGTGCGGAACGTCGACATAGTAGAGCGAGTAGAAGACGCCGCTGAGGGCGTTGATGACGGTGGTGTGCTGGCGCTCGGCTTCGAGCAGGGCCGTGAGCTGGTCGTTTGTGGCTTGGAGGCTGCTCGTGCGGTCGACGAGCGCTGCCTCGAGCTGCGCCAAGGTGAAGGTGGCATCCGGGCCGGCGGGCGCGCTGGCGGCAGACGGCTCAACGTGGGACGTGCTCATGTGGACCTCCGTATGCGGGAGCGAGGCGCGCGGCGGCCGCGCATGTGTGCCGCGGCGGAACCCGGCACGCAAAGACCCCTCCCCTTTGAAAGGATACGTGTTCTGATTATAAGAGTGTTTTGATTACTCGCACCCTGCAAGGGCACCTTTCCTACACTCCCGCAGCTCATAGCGCAAAGAGGCCCGAGGCAACAGCCGCTGCGAGGGCTACTCCTTGGGGATGTGGTGGCGGCGCTTTTC